>JAAKFS010000006.1 GCA_011064965.1 Chlamydiota bacterium | reverse complement strand
CATTTAGCACTCGGAAATGAGCGGCTAGAGAAATGGGGGCTCTATCCTATGCTGAAAACACTCGGAAGTGCTTCATGAACCGCCGTATACGGAAAACCGCACGTACGGTGGTGTGGGAGGACGGCGAGGGAGACCTCGCCTCCGACCTGATCAAGTGAAGCGAAGTAGATAAATAATGTAGCCAGCACAGAGGAAAGCTAGGTAGCAAGTTGAGTTTTAGAGAGTTCTTTATTTTTAATCCCTTTTTAAGAACTCTCAGTGTCCAGCTAAATCCC
The DNA here is from genome assembly GCA_011064965.1 of Chlamydiota bacterium. Classification (GTDB taxonomy): domain Bacteria; phylum Chlamydiota; class Chlamydiia; order Chlamydiales; family Rhabdochlamydiaceae; genus Sacchariniichlamydia. Next base: position 115,779 of record JAAKFS010000006.1, on the reverse strand, counting down.
CCCGTTATAATATTTTCTCTATATACAAGTAAAACGATGAACTTACGGACATTAAGAATGGCACAGGAAATGTTACAGTAGAGGTGCCAAGATTCCGGACACCATAGAAGGTGCCTCCCAAAAGAAAGAGAGCACCTGTTGTCGATTGTCCAAATGCAGTTCCTGTCGATGGATAATCTATTTCTATTACGGGTGACCCGATACCCCCGGCAGCAGTAGAAAACACGAATCCCCCAGCAACTCCAGGAGCAACGGTAGCGAGAGTACTATACCCAAAAGTGATTTGATACACGCCTGATGTAGTGGGTGACACTTTACCCCCAGCAAATGTAAATCCCAGTGTACGACCATTGAAAGCAAATCCGACGAAAGCGCTTCCAGCAACACTTGCCGAACCCCCAGGAGTGGTTACCACAAGTATATGCGCTGGCGAAACTCCTGGTCCAGTGACACCTGTAGCTCCCTTCATGCCAGTTGGCCCAGTGGGTCCAGTGGGTCCAGTCGCGCCGGTCATCCCTTTCATACCAGTTGGCCCGGTGGGTCCAGTTGCACCTGTAGCTCCCTTCATACCAGTTGGCCCGGTGGGTCCAGTTGGGCCTGGCTTGGGACCTCTACAGCGGGCTGTAATTAGGAATGGTGAATCTGAGGCGAGGAAGGATTGTAGATCAAAGGGGGATTCTTCTATTGGATTTGCAAAGATAAAGCTGCTGGAAATAACAAGAAGGGAAAGACTCCTTGCAAAAATCTTTTTGGGCAATTTCTTCATGGCTAACCTATTGGAGTTAATTTTTAGATAGGAGAATCATATTCTGGGGGGGGAGGGTATGTCAAGAAGAAATTATGACAAATTCTTCTTGCTTATTCTTTAATGAAGAGTGGGTTTTGAGCCTTGCGATTTCGGCAACTTTTGTAGCCAGGAGATTTCTTTGGAGAGAGATCGCTTGGATCACTGAGACTTCTTGGGATGCGCATGAAGTTAGATGGGAGGATTTCAACTTTGGGCTTTTCTAGCAACGTGAGAAGAGTTGCATTGGGGAAAAGGGGGGCAAGTCCTAGTATTTGTGACTTGTCCCCTAAATTCAACAGGTTGATTTTTTGAAGTGTGCACTTCAATGGATGGCTGTGATCATTCCTCGAAGTCGCGATCCAATACCGTTTTTCGTTTGGCTTGCTTCGCATTTTCAATTGCGCGTAGGCAGTCTTCTGCGACTTTTTTGCTAATCGCTTCGATTGCACTTGCAGAACAATTCATCTCCGCTTTTTCCTTGATGAACTTTTTTAGTTTGCTGACGACGACAAGTGTTTCACTCATGGTTTGCTCCCTTTGGTTGCGTTAAAAGCTGTAGGATACATATTCTGCAATATATGGGTAAGATTTTTAAAAGGGGGCTGCTTACGCTAGCTCCCGTAGCTATTAGCCTTGCGATCATCATTTGGCTCTTCGACACGCTTGAGAATATTTTTAGAGTTCCTGTGCAATGGCTTGTAGGGGACTATTACTTCACTGGGATGGGGCTCATCGTCGCCTTTGTCCTCATTTTTTTTGTCGGAATAGCCATCAACAACATCTTGATCCAAAAAATCACCAGCTTGGTCAATCGTATTCTTGCACGCATTCCTCTTTTTAAAATTTTCTACAATTCGATTGGGGACTTGATGCGGTACTTTCGTCCTTCGGATGGTGAGAAAAAAGGAAAAATGGTTGTTGTTGATCTTGATGGGATGCAGTTTTTAGGGATCCTCACTCGAGAGGATTACGAGGGATTTCCAGAGGGGCTCGGTGGAGAGGACCAGGTGACGGTTTTTGTTCCGTTGAGTTATCAGATCGGCGGGTTCACAACGACTGTTCCTCGTTCCAAGGTCAAACTGATTGATCTCACTGTCGAGCAGGGGATGCGCTTTGTAGTAACTGCTGGTATTGCTGGGGTAAAAGGAGAGAAAAAGTGAAACACCTCAAGCACTTTTTTGCCGGCACTCGTCGGTTCTTAGTGGGGGACTTCAAACAGCTTCTCATCTTTCTTTTGCTCCTCTTTGTTTTTCGTCCCTACAATATTGGGATTGATTATATCGCGATTTGGCATCTCTTTTTTACCGGAGTTCTTCTAGCAGCGATTTTCAATTGCCACCATTCCCGAGGCGTGCAGATCATCGCTCTCATTCTCGGTCTTCCCACCTTCATCGTCAACTGGTGGAGTCTATTTAGACCTACGGAGCTCCTTTTTGTATTGGGGTTTAGTCTTTCTCTTCTTTTTCTGGTCTTTGCGATTTTCTCGCTCATGTCAAAGGTTCTGCTTGGGAAGGTGACTGCCGATATTTTACGGGGGACGATCTGTGTCTACTTCATGATCGGGTTTGCTTTTGCTCTTCTTTTTACTTTAATGGAGTTCTTAGAGCCGGGTAGCTTCAATGGCCTTACAGAGAGGATCTCTCTTTTTCCTCATGGGCACTATCACTCGGAGATGGTCTACTTCAGCTTCATCACTCTTCTTGCTATCGGTTATGGAGACATCACTCCAGCGGGAGATCTGGGGCAGATGTTTGCTGTTCTGGAAGGGATCATTGGACATTTCTATTTAGCGATCATCGTCGCGCGAATCGTCGCCGCTTACGCTATGGGAAGTCTTTCGCAGAAAAAGACACCCGGGTAAGGGTTATCCTTTGATGACGAGGCGGGGTTTGAGTCTTGCGACTTTGGCGGCGCATTTGCCGATCTCGACAGCATCCACCACTTTATCGACATCTTTGTAGGCATCGGGCATCTCTTCAGAGACGGTTCTTTTAGAGGTTGCCATCACGGAGACTCCTTGGGTGCGCATGTAGTCGAAGATGTCTCTTCCTTTCCACTGGCGGGAGGATTTGACGCGACTGCGGGCTCTTCCCGCTCCATGGCAGGAGCTGGACCAGGTGAGGGGATTGGCAAGGCCGACCATTAGGTGGCTTGCTCGTCCCATGTCGCCGGGGACGAGAACGGGCTGGCCGGTTTTTTGAAAGAGGGGAGAGAGTTCTTCGGCTCCAGGGCCAAAGGCGCGTGTGGCTCCTTTGCGGTGGACGCAAAGCCTGCGGGGGGATCCATTGTACGAATGGGTCTCAAACTTTGCGATGTTGTGGCAGACGTCGTAGATGAGGCGAATGTCTTCTGGTTGGGTATTCAGGACATCTTTGAAGGCCATCCGCACTTCATGTAGGATCATCTGTCTATTCGTGAAGGCGTAATTGGCGGCCATGGCCATCGCTTGGAAGTATTCCCTCCCATCTTGACTTTGAATGGGAGCGGATACAAGCTGGGGATCGGGGAGTCCTTCTGTGTATCCCTTGCGGAGGAATTTGTCGAGAGTGTCTTGGCAGACTTGGTGACCAAAGCCTCGTGAGCCCGAGTGGATCAAGAGGTAGAGTGCTCCTTTTTCTACACCCCACTTAGAGGCGACATCGGGGAGGTAGATCTCTTCGATTTCTCCGATCTCGACAAAGTGGTTGCCGGAGCCGATCGTTCCGATTTGGGTTCTTCCTCGTTCTTTGGCGCGCGATGAGACGAGGGAGGCATTGGCCTCTTCGAGTCTTCCGTTGCTCTCGATATGCTCGAGGTCTATGTCGAAGCCGTGTCCTTGCTCAATGGCAAAGCGGGCTCCTTTGGCGGCAATCTCTTCGTAGTCTCTATCGGAGAGGCCTCGGGTGTGTTTGTGCCCCCGCCCTACACCTGAGGGAACGAGATGAAAAATTCGGTCGAGGAGTTTCTCACCCATTCTCCCTTCGATGGCGGAGAGGGTCTCGGGGATCACTGCGAGGCGGACACCGCAGTTGATGTCATAGCCAACCCCTCCAGGGCTGATCACTCCTGTTTCTGGGTCCATCGCTGCAACGCCTCCGATCGGGAAGCCATACCCCCAGTGGATATCGGGCATCGCGATGCTATAGCCCACGATGCCCGGAAGGTGAGCGACGTTGCGTACTTGTTCAAGGGGACGATCGAAATCGATCTGGTCGATCAGTTCTTGGGTTGCGATGATAAGGCCCGGGACGAGCATCTCCCCCTCTTGTTTCATCTCGAAGGTCGCTGGGGCAATTTCTTTTAGATCAAACATCGACGATCATCTCCCATTCGAGGAGCTCTTCTTTTTTTTCAAAGGCGCCATGGTAGCTCACTGCTTTGATGGGGCACCCGATGGCGCTGTCCCAGAGGGTGACCATCTCGTTGAGTGCGCGCACTGTCTCCTGTATATCGGTTGGACTCCTTTCTTGTAAAAAGGGGAGAAGGGTGGGGAAGGAAAAAGAGATGGCGATTGAGGCGTGCAGAAAGAGCTCTTGGGGGTTATGTCCCCGGATGAGATAAGCGATGTCGGCCGTGTGTTCGATTTCCACGAAGGGGGGAGTGAGGGGGCGGTGCCAGAGCGATTGATAATGGAGGTTGCCGAGGGATTCATAGAGATGGATCCCCGTGATGAGGATGGGTAGGGGAGTGTAGTCTTCTTTCCATGCGTCTTTGTCGAAAGGGCTTCTCGCAACTGTGAGGTGGGGGAGACGAGGGCGGGGGTCGACGGGATAGTTTTTTTGTTTTAGCCACTCTTCGACTTTTTGCTCAAAGGCTGTGAGCTTCTCTTTTTTTTCGAGCCAGTCGATGCCATAGGCGACAACGCGGGGGCTCTTTTCAGGAAGGAAGAGGTAAGGGGTTGTTCGCCCAACGGGGCCGATCATGTCAGGGATGGGAAAGGTGGAAAGTGCTTCTTCGAGGGGAGCAAAGTCTTGGCTTCCCAAAAAAGCAAACGTGTCATGGCGGACCTCTTCTGCAAGGATTCTTCCTTCCGGGTATTGGGAGGGCCAAGGGGCGTCGATAGAATAGGCAAAAAAGAGGTGTTTGTTCATATCTTGCATTATAGGAAGTGTTTACCTAAAAAGAAAATATGAGCAAGCAGAAACCTCTTCTTTTGATCTCTGGAGTCTCGGGACGTATTGGATCTCGGGCGGCTCGGCATTTCTCCAGAAATTTTCAGGTGGTGGGACTCGATATCTTTGAGCCGAGTGAGTCGTGTGGTGAGTGTGACTTTCTTTTTACTGATATCAGCTCGAGAGAAAATGTTCAGGACACCTTCCATCAAATCTCCGAGAAATATGGGAAGAAAATTGCAGGGGTGATCCACTTGGCTGCCTATTACAACTTCGCTGGGGGGAGCTGGGAGAAGTACGAGGCAATCACGATTGGAGGAACAAAGAATCTTCTCGAAGCGCTCAAGGAATTTGAGGTGGAGCAGTTTCTCTTTTCGAGTACCATCCTTGTCTATGCTCCTTGTAAGCTTGGGGAAAAAATCGACGAGGATTCTCCCCTTGATCCGAAATGGGAATATCCCCTCTCAAAGGTGAAGACCGAAGCGCTCATTGCGGAGCAGGAGATCCCCGGTGTGATTCTTCGCATCGCTGGGATTTATGATGATGTGTGCCACTCGATTCCATTATCGCAGCAGATCGCCCGCATCAACGAAAAAAAAATCGAGAGTCATCTTTTCCCCGGGAATCCCAAGCATGGGGCGACCTTCTTGCATATGGACGATCTGATCCATGTCATGCAGATTATTCTCGATAAAAGAAGGGCCCTTGGGGAGTGTGAAATCTTTGTTTTAGGAGAGGAGGAGGTCATGTGCTACCGAGAGCTCCAAGACGAAATGGGGCGGCTCTTGCATGGCAAGCCCTGGCGGACGATACAGATTCCCAAATGGGTAGCGAAAATGGGAGCTTTCCTCCAGGATAAACTTCCCTTTATTCAATCTTCTTTTATCAAACCTTGGATGATCGATCTGGCTGATGATCACTATGATGTCGACATCCATAAAGCGAGGGAGGTTCTCGGTTGGGAACCTGTCCATGCTCTAAAGAATTGCCTCCCTAAAATGGTCGGTGCACTGAAAAAAGATCCACAAAAATGGTACGAAGAGCACGGATTGTAGGCAGGTCATTGCCAAAAAACGACTCCATTTAGTATCGTTACTTCTTATCTCCTTAATCTTTCCATTGGAGATACCTTCAACGGGGGCTTAGCTTAGTTGGTAGAGCGTCTGATTTGCATTCAGAAGGTCAGGAGTTCGAATCTCCTAGCCTCCAAGACACTTGTAGGACCTGGCTTTGAGGGAACTACAAAGATTTTTTTGCGGTTATAGCTCAGTTGGTTAGAGCGCAACACTGATAATGTTGAGGTCCCAAGTTCAAGTCTTGGTAACCGCAAGTGCTATTTCCCTAAGTTCATTTAGGGTTTTTTTTAATAAGAGGTATATATGAAAAAATTCATCACCATCATCTTTTCTCTCCTTGCTCTCGCTGTTCCTGCTCTTTATAGCCATACTTTTATTGATCCCGATCAAGGGCCACTTTTTGAACTCCCAAAGACGCATCTTGCAAATGAAGGAAGTCTTCCTGAGGCGGAAGAGTCTCTCGATAATGATGCTGAAGAGGATAGTCAAGGATGGGGTGATTGGCTCAATTACGTCGATGAAGATGAAGACCAGGATGAAGGCGTTGCGGATATTGCAGAAGATATCGCTCCTTTAGATGAAGATGAAGTTGCAAAAGAAACTCCTGAGGATCTCATGGAGCAAGAGGAGCCCAAAGTGGCTGTGCAATCCTCATCGATTTTTGTTGATGCTCACACGGGGATCACCTTTGCAATTCCTGAGGAATTTAAACTAGTTGAGTTCGGTGAAAGGGGTTTTTTTAGAGGAGACTGGAGCTCTGTTTTTCAGAATAAAAATGGAGAGACCTTGTCCATTACCTTCTACGATCTTGTCGTCCGCTATCCATGGAAGGGTTACGCGTGCAGTGGGTCCTATTTCGGGATTCCTCTTGAGAGGTTCTTCAATGAAATGGAAGAAGAGAGAAGGGGTGAGGCTAAGATGGATAAGGTCGGTCAGCTCGAGTGTTTGAAGTATCACTCTGAAGAAGAAGGCCTTGCCGGTTATTTTCTCCACAGAGAATATGCTGTGGGTGTTTCACTTTCCTTCAGCGACAAGAAAAAGCTAGATGACCTTCAAAGCAAGTTAGAGCAAGTCCTTGCTTCTGTTAAATTCCAAGCCATTAAGTGAGGAGAAAATGAAACTACGTATTTTACCATTTCTACTGGCCCTTTGCATTCCCTGTTTTTCTGGGGAGCAATATGTTGATGAGCAGTCTGGACTAATGGTCGATTTGCCCGACCCTCTTGTCCGTATGCTCGATATGCAATACCATCCCCTAGAGATTGATTTCACCTTCTATGCAGATGATGAGAGTGAGGAGCTCTTCGTAGGGATTGGAAAAATGCCTACCCCTGATTTACCTTTTGAAGTTTTGGAAGAGGTGATTGCCTCTTTCTTTGAAGAATTCTTGGAAGAGATGGCAAAGAATCTGAATAATATTGAAGTAATCGATGATTTTCAGATTTATAAGCGAGCTCCCTTAGCGAAATTGGGATTAGGTGTTCAGAGAATCCGTGCAGAACTTTGGATCGATGAGGAGAAGGAGCCGTTTGTTTATGACCAGCATATCTTCACAGGTCCAGATGGCTATTCCTTTGTGATTTTCACAGCTGGTCGGGATCGACCGGAGTTTAAGGAGCTAACCCGTTCGATCATCAACTCCGTTCAGCTTGTCGGGCTATCTTCTCCTGCTTCTTGATGTAGCCTTGCTTGAGCTCTGCTTGGTAGACGATCCACAATCCTATGGAGACCACTCCAGTGGAGAGGAGAATTTGCCAAGAGGGGAGTTCTCCTAGAAAGATCCAACCAGTGAGCGAAGCAAAGACAGGGCTGAGAAGACCCATGAATGAGAGAAAGGTTGCCGTGAACCTCTTCAGCATCCATCCATAAAGATTATAGCAGACAATATTGTAGAGAAAGGTCATCCCTAAGGTCCCAAAGACAAAGGGCGTCATTCCTCCAGAGGCGACGGGAACGGGGTTCCATGTGTCGACGAATAGAGAGGTGATGAGAGCCATCGTTCCACCGAGGAGCATGCTACTTCCATTGGCCATGATGGGAGAGATCTCGTGGTCTTTGACGACGAGGCGTAAGATCACCCAGCCGTAAACGGAGAAGAGAGCTGCCCCCATGATAGCGAGGGTAGGCCAGGTGAAAAAACTAAAGGCATTGAGGAGCTCTTCCGATCCGGTTTGGGTGATGAGAACGGGGACCACCCCGAGAACGCCGATTCCCATTCCCAGCCACTTGCGGCGTGTCATTTTTTCTTTGAAGTGGAGATAGGAAAATAGGGCAGCAAAGAAAGGGGAGAGGCTATAGATAAAACAGGTCTTAGCGGCAGAGAGATACTGCAATCCCCAAAACTCGAGAACATTGGTGAGAAAAATACTCATAAGGGCTAGCAGACCAATCGATAGCCACTGCGCCCTCCCCATCCGAAACGAGGACCGTTTGCGCAGGGTGATATAGGCCAGCATGAGCACACCAGCAAGAAGCATCCTCACACTGGTGAGGAAGAGGGGAGTTGTATAGGTCAGAACCACCTTCCCAAATGTAAAAACACTCGACCAGGTGGCGTACATTAGGACTACAAGCCACGTCATAACTAAGCATTATACCAAAGCGAAATGGGAGGCGCAATTAAAAAAAAAATTGAATTGACATTGCTTGAGGGGTTTGTAAAATCAAATTTGTCTTTTTACCAAGTAAATTAGGGGATTCTGTGAAAAAAATCGCTGTGACGGGTGGGGCTGGACAAATTGCTTATAGTCTACTTTTTCGCATTGCAGCTGGAGAGCTTCTTGGGCCTGATCAACCGATTGAGCTGAGGATCCTTGAGATTCCTGCTGCGAAGGGAGCTCTGGAAGGGGTAGTGATGGAGCTGAATGACTGCGCTTTTCCCCTTCTCGAGCGGATCCACATCTCGACCGATCCGTTTGAGGCGTTTGAGGGGATAGATTACGCCATTCTCGTTGGAGCAAAGCCCAGGGGCCCTGGGATGGAGCGGAAGGATCTCCTCTCTGAGAATGCGAAGATCTTCATCGAGCAGGGGAAGGCTCTCGGAGAAAAGGCGAGTTCTGATGCTCTTGTCTTTGTCGTTGGCAACCCATGCAATACGAATGCCTTGATCGCCATGCATCATGCACCGAAACTCGATCGAAAACAGTTTTTTTCTATGACCCGTCTTGATGAGAGTCGGGCCCGCTCACAACTTGCCATCAAAGCGGGTGTTCCTATCACTGAGGTGCACAAACTAGCGATATGGGGCAATCACTCTTCGACGCAGGTTCCCGACTTTATCCATGCGACGATTGGAAAGAGTCCAGCTGAAGAGGTGATCAAAGATCGGAAGTGGCTCGAGACCGAGTTCTTTGAGAGAGTGCAGAAGAGAGGCGCTGAGGTCATTGCAGCGCGCGGTAGGTCTTCGGCTGCCTCAGCGGCAAGCGCTGCCATTGACTCGATCCGATCCCTTTTGTTACCAACGCCAGAGGGAGAGTGGTTCTCTGTGGGGCTCTACTCCGATCAAAATCCTTATGGTATTGACGGTGGGCTCTTCTTTTCTTTTCCTTGTCGGAGCAGAGGAAAAGGAAAAATAGAAATCGTAAAAGGGCTTGATTGGGATCCCTTCCTCAGGGAAAAAATCAAAGCAACAGAAAAAGAGCTCATTGAAGAGCGCGAGGCGATTAAAGGTCTCTTATAAGGAGTGTTTGATGGTGGATAAAATCCTGTTTGAAGTGAAAGAGGAAAATCTCGAGACGGGGATGCGGGGCTATCCAGTGGGATACTGCGTCACCTCCTTTGTCGATTCTGTGAAGGGACTTCACTATTGCAATCAACCGGTCAGTGCAATTGCCAATCGCCCTCCGCAAGAGGTCATCTATCTACTTGTTTATGGGAAAGAAGGGACAGAGAAGGAAATCTCAACTTTTTATAATGAGCTGAAGAAACGCTCCGTCTGCTCGACGGCCATTGTCGATCAGATCTACAAGCTTCCTAGAGAGGGGCATCCGATGAAACTCTTTTCAGCGGCTCTTCTTCTTCTCGAGATGCACGATAAGACGGGGGAATACCGTCTCGACTGTTTGAATATCATCGCCAAATTGCCCCATCTCGTCGCCTGCATCATCAATCACCATGCTGGATGGGGAGAGACGGCAAGGCCTAATTTCGATCTGGGGTATATGGAGGCCTTCGCTGAGATGGTGCGGGTCCCTGGGAAAAACGGAGCGCGTAAAGAAATGTTTAAGCTCTTCAATGTTCTCCACTACGATCATGGAGGGGGGAACCTCTCGGCGTTTGTCGGCAAAGCTGTTGCCTCTGGCCTTGAAGGACTTCTCGGTTCTCTTTCCGCAGCGATGAATGCTCTTTCGGGTCCCCGTCATGGAAGTGCCAATCAGGTAACGCTGGATTTTGTGAAGGAGATTTTCGAAGAGGCGGGAGAAGAGGCGAGAGAAGAAGAGATCGAAGCGCTCATCCGTGATCGTTTAGCTAAGAAAAAACTCGTCTATGGATTTGGTCATGCTGTCCTCAGGGTCGAGGATCCTAGGGCAACCCTCCTTTATGACTTCGCTGAGAAACACTATCCCGATCACCCTCTTGTAAAAATTGCCCTTCTTTTGCGCAAAGCTGGGACCAAAGTCTTGAAAGAAAATCCCAAGATTGCCAACCCCTATCCCAATGTCGATGCGATTTCTGGGACCCTTTTGACGGCAGCCGGTTTTCCCTATCCCGAGTACTTTACCCTCCTCTTTGGACTCTCTCGTTGTGTGGGTATCTCGATACAAATTGTCTATGAGCGGCTCGAAGCGAGAGAGGGGAAAGGCACACCCATTGTTCGGCCCAGATATCTCTACAAAGCGCGATTTTCTTGAGAACCCAAGTTGTTTGCCCCTTTCCTCTATGCTGGCTACACTATTTATCTACTGCGCTTTGATCGCTCGCCCATATGCAGCATATGGGCATTGCTATCAAATCTTGTATCTAAACAGCTCACTGGCGCCTAGAGAAAAGGGGGCAAACAACTTGGGTTCTTGAGATATCTCTTTTTTTCCCTTATAATCATCGAATATGACATGGGAACATCTCGAAAAAATTTTTAATCGCTCGTTTCATCACTCTCTTTCGAAGCAGAAGTGGTTTCTGGTTTTTCCAGTCATTGCACTCTGTAGTTTTTTGGGTGTGATCTGCAGAACGATTGCTAAGGCCTCTACCCCGTGGATTCAGATGAGCCTTGCCTTTTTGCCGATTTTCCTTTGTGCTGGGTTTTTGCTCGCTGTGGGGATCGTCCTCGTGCGGATCTACCATCATGAGCTCAAGGGAGAGAGGCTCTATTACTTGAAGACGATCCGCAATTCAGGAAAGCTCTTTTGGGGGATCTCCTATTTGGCTGTTCCCCTCATCTTTGCCTACCTCATCCTCTGGATGATCCTAGGGGTCTTTTATCTTTTGCGTGCTATCCCTGCGATTGGAGAGTTTGTGGGGGCGATCCTATCTTTTGGACCTTTCCTTTTGGTTCTGGGCTCTTTGGTTCTCAGCATCCTCAGTCTTTTGATCCTCTTTTACATCACGCCCGCTGCTGCCCGTAAATCGGAGCTGCGTCCCTCTATTGCAGAAGAGGTCTACGGTGTGGTCAAGACCAATCCTTTCCAGGCGGTGATCCTTCCTCTTTTTGGACTCCTCCCCCTCTTTCTCGTTGGAGGGCTCCTCGCCCTTGCTGCGTTTGTCACGCGGACGATGTATGCGGCAGTTGATAGTTCTCTTTTCTTTGCCTTGCGGTGGTTTTTGATTATGCTTCCCTTTTCTGCGTTGCTCACTCCTGCTGTAGTTTTCTTCTTCAACTTCTCTGCAGAGAGCTACAACTTCATCCATAAAAAAACTGAAAAGAAATGAAGATCGCGATCGTGGGGGCAGGTCTTGCTGGGATGGGAGTTGCCCATTTCCTCCTCGAAGAGGAAGGGATTGAGGTGACCCTTTTCGACGCAAAGGGGGTCGGCGGGGGAGCATCGGGTGTTTGTAGCGGTCTTCTTCATCCCTATCCTGGATATGCTGCGCGTCGAAGCTACCGAGCTGAAGAGGCTCTTGCTCTGACAAAAGAACTCATCCGATTAGCAGAAAAACACACTCCAAGGAAAGTTTGCCAGCAGAAGGGAATATTGCGGCGAGCAATTCACGATGAACAAAGTGAGCAGCTTAAAGAGCATTGCTCTACGTGGGGAGACATCGAAGAGGTGGAAGAGGGTCTCTTCATGATCCACTCAGGGTTGACTGTCTATCTAGAAAACTACCTTGGGGGACTCTTCAGATCTCTACAAAAAAAGGGAGCGCAGCTCATCATCCAAGAAATTGAGAATTTAGCGGAGCTCTCCCATTTTGATCGGGTGGTCGTCGCGGCCGGGTATGGGGTGCGGAAATTCCCCGAGTGCGGGGCAGCAAGAATGCGGTTCATCAAGGGGCAGTCGCTGCGGGTAAAGGGGACTCCTCCTTTCGGAGTGAGCTTTATCTCTAAAGGGTACATCGCCCATCTTGGAAGCGAGGTCACTTTCGATGTCGGTTCTACGTATGAGAAAGAATTTCGCGATGAGTTGCCAAACTTGCGCGTGGCAAAAGAGCTCTTAAAAGAGAAACTCTCTTGCCACTGCCCAGGAGTTGACATTCTCGAGTGCAGGGCTGGGGTTCGGGTCGTCTCTCGCTCGCATCATCTCCCCATCTGTGAACAGTTAAATGAAAAACTTTTCCTCTTCACCGGGCTCGGTTCGAGAGGACTTCTCTATCACGCCCTATACGGGAGAGGTATGTGCCAAACCATCCTTTCCAAGAACAGAAATTTTTCCTAAACTAAAGGGATGGAAGCCAAACTTCTTTTTTTGGGAACGGGTGGTTCAGCGGGAGTACCGGTCATCACTTGCAAGTGCCCCGTTTGCACTTCTACTTCACAGCTGAATAAGCGGTATCGTCCCTCTGCTCTATTGACCATGGGGGATAAGAATTACCTGATTGATGTGGGTCCAGACTTTCGTGACCAATCGCTCCACTATGGGGTTGATCACTTAAACGGTGTGCTTCTCACTCATACCCATTACGATCATATCGGAGGCCTTGATGAGCTGCGTGTGTATTATTTTAAGCACAAGCTCCGTCTTCCTGTGCTCGCTTCTGCTGACACCTACGATGAGCTTCGCCATCGCTTTCACTACCTCTTCAAAACGCGGCAAGCGGATGGCACTTTAGAATCGCAGTTGGAGTTTGAGATTTTAGATGATGACTTTGGCCGTGTCTCTTTCCAGGGACTGGATATCGACTACGTCAGCTACTTTCAGGCCAATATGAAGGTGACGGGGTTTCGTTTTGGGTCGCTGGCTTATATCTCCGATATCCGGGAGTACGATGAGCGGGTGATTGAGACACTACAAGGGATCGATATCTTAGTGCTCAGCGCGCTGCGCTATACCCCTTCCGAGGTTCATTTTAGTATTGAAGAGGCGATCGAATTTTGTCGGAAGACAGGAGCGAAACGCTCTTTCTTCACGCACATCGCCCACGATCTTGAGCACGATGAGACCAATCGCAAGCTGCCGAAAGATATTCGCCTTGCGCATGATGGATTAGAGATAGAGTTTGATTTATGATAAGAGAAGATCAGGAAAAAGAGCCTGAAAAGGCTCTACTCTTAGGGATCTGCACGAATTCTAATGACTTGCCTATGACGGAGGAGTCTCTTGAAGAGCTCTCTCGATTGGCCGAGACATTTGGTCTGGAGACGATCGCTGCAGTTCCTTGCTACCTTCGCAAAATCACTCCTGCGACACTCATCGGGAAGGGTAAGCTAGAGGAGCTTTGCGCTCTAGCTTCCGAGTATGACGCCGATCTTGTGATCTTTGACGATGAGATCACTCCTTATCAGCAGCGCAACTTAGAGAAGCTCTTCAAAAAGCCTGTCATAGACCGGACAGAGCTGATATTGGAGGTCTTTGCAAAGAGAGCGCAGACGAAGGAAGCCCGCTTGCAGATAGAGCTAGCAAAGACCCGTTATCAATTGCCAAGATTGAAAAGGCTCTGGACACACCTCTCCCGCCAGGTTGCTGGAGGAGGGGGATTCACTAAGGGGGAAGGGGAGAAGCAGATCGAGCTCGATCGCCGTATGTTACGCAAGCGAATTTCTCGCTTGCAGAAAGAGATCGAGACAGTTCGTTCTCATCGAGAGACCCAGAGGCGCGCCCGCATTCGGACAGGCATTCCGACCTTTGCTATTGTCGGGTACACCAATGCAGGCAAATCAACACTCCTCAGAGCTCTTACGCAGGCGGAGGTTCTCGTCGAAGATAAACTCTTTACAACGCTCGACACAACAACTCGGAAATTCGTCCTCCCAAATAAACAGCCGATTCTTCTGATCGATACTGTTGGGTTCATCCAGAAGATTCCTCATACGTTGGTAGCGGCGTTCAAAAGTACATTGGAAGAAGCTGTCCATACCGATGTGCTCATCCATTTGATCGATGCGAGCAGTCCCCATGCTGAGCAACAAGGCGCTGCGACCATGCACGTTCTGAAAGAGCTGGGTGTGGCAGATCAACCGATCATCACCGCACTGAATAAGATCGATCAATCCACTGATCGCAAGAGCCTTCAGAAACTTCGCATTTCTTATCCCCAAACGGTGCAGATCTCCGCGCTGGAGAGGAGAGGATTTGGCGAGCTGATGCAAAAGATGATCGAAGTGATCGAGTCCTTGCGGAAAACTGTCTCACTCTGTATCCCTCAGAGTCACTATGCACTCGTCAGCGAGTTGATGAGCAAGGGGAGGGTGATCTCCACCGAGTATGTCGATAATAACATCATGATGGAGGTGGAGATCCCTTCTCAACTAGAAAATAAAATTCAGCCCTTTTTACAACTATGAGTCCTTTAAAAAATTTGCCCACCTCTGAATTGCCTCGAGAGCGACTCCTTCGCGATGGCGTGCAAGCCCTCTCCATCCAGGAGCTGATCGCGATCCTCCTCGGTACAGGAACGAAGGGAAAGACGGTTCTCAGTCTAGCTCAGGATCTTCTCATTCATTTTGGGGGGATGGAAGGGCTAATCAATGCCTCCGTTGAAGAACTGATAGAGATGAAAGGGATTGGAAAAGCGAAAGCGATCCTTCTCAAAGCGGCCTTTGGGATTGCTTCACGAGCAAGCAAAGAGAAGAGGGTAGTTGAAAACAAGGTGACAACCATCGACGATGTCGTTGCAATTGCCGAACCTGAAATCGGAGATCTTCAGCAAGAGGCTCTTCTCGTTATCTTACGGGATGTCAAGTCCTGCTTGATCCATGCAGAGGTGATTAGTCTTGGAACTTTATCAGAGGTGCTCGTGCATCCGAGAGAGGTCTTTCGCCCTGCCCTTCGCCATGGGGCCTATAGTTTGATCATCTGTCATAACCATCCAAGTGGGGATCCAACCCCGTCCGATGCGGACATTCGGCTCACCAAGCAATTGCTCGAAAGCTCGAGGATCATGGGTATCCCTCTTGTAGATCATATCATTATTGGGAAGGGGAAGCATCACTCGATGCGACGCTCGAGTATCTGGGAAGCATAAAAAAAACGCCCTTTGCTTTATGCAAAAGGCGTTATCTCTCTTCTTTGAAAGAAGTTTAGGGCTTATTCAGGAGCTTCTTCTGAAACTTCAGAAGCTGAATCGGAAACGTCAGCATCAGCATCTCCAGCGTCAGCAGGTGCTTGAGGAGCAGCAGGAGCTACTTCCTCTTCATTTGCTACGGCTTCTTTCGTGCTTCCATAATGACCTAGTGTAGCGACATAAAGAAGACCATTGAAAATGCTCTTCGTTAGGTTCCACGCAGTAGATACTGCCCAGAAAGCAGCACGAGGAATGGCCATAGAAATTGTCATGAAGAGGCCTTCTTCAGGTGCTTTCTTTGCTTCAGTGCCTTCAGCAGGGACTCCAGCAGCAGCTTCTCCAGCTCCTTCTTCGCCTTCAACTGGAGCAGCGTCCACTTCAGTAGCTTCTTTGGTCGCAATTCCGCCCAACCAAGTAGGAACATTGCTGGTCCAGATGTTGCCTGTAGGAGCTTTGGGTGTGATACTTGATGGAACAGCAGCTAGACCTGCTGCTGTTGTTGCAGCACTTGTCTCTTCTGGTGCAACTACTGGTCGTTCCGCAGCTTCAGTTGCTGCAGCGGGATTTGAAACTGATTGTAATGACATTTTTACCTCCAAGGGGTTGTGAATAGCACACAGTATAGAATCATGTCGACATTTTCGCCAACCTCTTTTTTAAGTTTTTTTTAGGATAGGGCGATTTTTCTGTTAAGACTACATGGGGATCATCTTAAAAAAGCTCGCATAACTTCATGAAAAATAAGGAGCTTTTCTTGCATCCGCTTCGGGATCTTGGCATAATGGGATCCTATATTATGGACAGAAAAAAGAAATATAAAGTTGCAAGCTTGGGATGCCGTACCAATCAATATGAGGCTTCTGCTTTTGCCAAACAGCTCAAAGAGATGGGATATGTGGAGGCAAAAGAGGGAGAGAGTGCAGATCTTTGTATTGTCAATACCTGCACGGTGACAGAGTCAGCGGATAGCTCTTCTCGTAGACGGATTCGGCAATTAGCGCGCGAGCATTCCGGTGCAAAAATCGCGGTTACTGGATGTCTTGCAGATCGCATTCCCGAAGAAATCGGATTGATGGAAGAGGTTGATTTCGTCGTTCCTAATAAGGAGAAGGAGGAGCTTCTGCGGGTGGTTCTTCAGGAAGAGGAGCTCCCCGAATTTGCGATTGATCAGTTTGGGGGACACACCCGCTCGTTTGTCAAAGTGCAAGATGGGTGTAATTCCTTTTGCACCTATTGCATCATCCCTTATGTAAGAGGGCGCTCTCGTTCTAGGCGGATCGATGCAATTTTGCGAGAGATCAAGGCTCTGATTGCTAATGGGTATAAGGAGGTGGTGATCACTGGCGTCAATGTTGGGGATTTTGATGGGGCTCCTGAGAAAGAGGAGGAGAAAGTATCACTAGCACAGCTGGTCCGCCTTGTCGATCAACTGGAAGGGTTAGAGAGACTCCGGATCTCCTCTATCGATCCCGATGAAGTGGACGATGATCTCTTAGATGCCGTTATCGGTGGGAGAACTACCTGCCATAGCATGCATATTGTTCTTCAGTCGGGTTCGAATGCAATATTGAAGAAGATGAATCGCAAATACACGCGCCAGATGTTTCTAGAGGCGATCGAGAAATGCAAGAAAGCCTCAGCTGACTTTACCTTCACTACGGATATCATTGTTGGATTTCCAGGAGAGACGGAAGGCGATTTTGCAGAAACACTCGAACTGATGAAAAAGATTGGATTTGCAAAGGTCCATATGTTCCCTTACTCTAAAAGAGAAAGGACTAAGGCGGCTCTTTATCCCAATTCGGTTCCAGATCGAGTTGTTCTCGAGCGGAAACAAAAGCTCCTCAGACTGGATGAACAGATGGCCTTTTCCCTGCGGGAACACTATATAGGACGGACGATGCCGGTTTTACTCGAATCGATGGAAGGAGGTTTTTTTTCAGGGCATACGGAAAACTTTCTTCCCGTTCTCGTCCCTGAAAAGGGGCTCGAGTCGAATCAGATTGTCGATGTCCTTATTAAGGAGAACACCCCAATGGGGCTTAAGGGAATGGTATGCGAATCAAAATAGATCTCTCTCTGTGTCCATACTCACATCTTTCTGGGATTTGTTGTCTGATCCCTTTCACCTCGTGGGAGGCGCAGATCTTCCCGGCGAAGATTTTTTTTCACAATCTCTCAGGGAAAGAAAGCTGGGAGCAGAGTCTTCCGATCGAAGGGCCGATCCGTGGCTTCACGGTTATTCTCGATTTGGAGCGCTCGAGGATTGCTGTCTCTGGCAGGGGGAAGAGGGGCTTCTTTCGGTTTTTTCTTTCCCATGAGGGGATCGCTTTTGCAAAGGGAGGAGAGATCACGCTTCCTTTCTCTAAGAGTGAGTCTTTTCCTAAAGTGCGCGAGCGCCTCTCTCTTGGCATTCATAAAAAGCAAGACTGGGAGCTCGTCTGTAGAAGGGGGCTCATGAGTGAAGTTTTCCCCTTTTGGATTGCTCTAGCTCAGCAGGTTCCCCATAGCTCTGTCCCAAAAACCCCAGTGGGAAATTTCTCACTGCTGAGCCATGAAGTCGAAAAGGGAAACGTGGTCTCTCACTTTCAGACGCTTTTTCAGACCGGTTTTGTCGGGATCTTATCTCCTCGCATCCTCGATGAGACTTATCAAGGGATCCTTGCGGATGAAGAGGTGCCAGCGGGAGTTTCTCCTCTTGGGATCATCCATGAGGGGGCGAGGCAGATCCGCGCCCTGTTCTTTCGAGAAACTGGGGGTCAGATTGCTCTGCTCTCTGCACTCCCAAAAGAGTTCCATGCAGGGCGGTATGTCCATTTGCAGAGCTCTTTTGGGGATCAGTTTGACATTGAGTGGTCGAAAAAAGAGATCAAGAAGGTCGTGATTACCCCAGGGAGCACGCGGGATCTTCTTCTCTCATTGCAAAGGGGGATTCGCTCATTTCGTGTGCGTAAATCTCCGCGTCAAAAGGGGGAGAGAGTGAGTAGGGACACTCCACTGTCTTTAAGAGAGGGTGAAAAGCTCTATCTCGATCGCTTTCAACACTAGTACTAGCTCTCATGTTCTAGCGGCTTTTTCCAGTCGGGCTTTTGGAAGAGCAAAATGATGGTCGGACCGAGGATGAAGATGCCGGTTCCGAGGATCATGATCCAGACGTAGGCGCTCTTATTGCCGATGGGGATGTGGTCTGGGGGAACGAAACCGATGAACATCGTGAACACGCAGCTGATGAGACCGAGGCCTGCAATCATCCACATACCAATATTTTTCCCTGGGATTTTGTAGGGGCGATTCATCTCTGGTTTTGAGTAGCGGAGCTTGATCGCTGCTGCAAACATGAGCAGGTACATGATGAGGTAGAGCTCGGAGACTAGAGCGACAAGGATCCAAAAGGCTTCGTTTAAGTCTGAGAGGAAGACAAAGAGAAGGGAGATGAAGCTGACGATCACCGCTTGCATGATTAAGAGAGGGGTGGGCATTCCATTCTTATTGATTCGGCGGAAGATGGGAGGGAGATCTCCTGCTTGTGCGGCAGCGAGGAGTCCCTTAGTGGGGCCTACGGTCCATGTACTGACAGAAGCGATTGTCCCTATGGTGATCAAAAAGGCAAAGAGGGGCATCAAGGTCTTGAGATTGTATCCATCAAGGAAGATGGCAATCGCCTGCATCGACCCGGCGAGGAGGCTGATCTCTTTTTGGGGAACGACAAGGGCAATAGAGAGGACACCCGGGATGGAAAGGCCGAGAATGATCAGAGCGGAATAGAGAATCGCTTTCGGGTAATTTTTTTTGGGATTTTCCACATCTCTGGCATGGACAGCAGACATTTCCATTCCTGCTAAGCTGATGAGGACACCAGTAAAGAGGACAATCTGCGAGAAATTGCTCAAGTTAGGGATCAAATTGCTCACAGTGAAATCGATTTGTGTAGGCTGTCCATTGAAATACCAGATGAACCCGAGGAGAATGATGAAGAGACCGGGCAGGAATGTCCCGAGAATCATCCCTATGCTCGAGATCCACCCCGAGGTGCGCATCCCCCGAAGATTGACAAAGGTGGTGATCCAGAAGACGAGGAGGACCGTACTAAAGGTGTACCAATTATTTTGTGAGAGTTCTGGCTTGAAGATATAGGCAATCGTAGCTGCAATGAAAGCAAGGGCTGTCGGATACCAGACGACATTTTGCACCCAGAGAAGCCAGGCAGCGAGAAAACCGGTTCGGTGACCGAAGGCTTCTTTGACCCAAGCGAAGACACCTCCCACTTTTGGCCAGGCGGTCGCAAGTTCCGCCGATACAAGAGAGACGGGGATGAAAAAAATCAGCGTTGCGAGTACAAAGAAAAAGACAGATGAGAGACCATACTCCGCAGTGACAGGCCAGTTCTTCACACTACCGATCGTGGCAACATTGATCATGGTGAGCATGAAGACGGTGAGGGTTCGGCGGGACTTGGGTTTTTCTCTGTTCATTAGGGATAAAAGTATACACTAAAGGCACTGTGATGCAAGAGGACATTTTAGAGCTCATTGGCAAAGGACATTTCACCGATCCCCATGAAGTGCTCGGTCTGCAAAGCATCGGTCCTGAGAAAAAAGTGATCCGGATGTGGCGTCCTGATCTTCCGACCTGCATCCTGCAAATCAAAGAAGAAATGATCGAGGCGAAGCAGGTTCATACTTCAGGTCTCTTCGAAGTTGAAGTCTCAAGCGATATCTGCCACAAGGACTACCTGGTCTTTCATCCGAATGGAGAGTGGGCTCATGATCCTTACGCCTTTGGACCTCTCTTAGGAGAGCTCGATAACCATCTTTTTTCCCGGGGGCTGCATTATGAGCTCTACGATAAGCTCGGTTCAAGGGTTTGTGAGCATCAAGGTGTGATAGGCACGCACTTTGCTCTCTGGGCACCCAATGCCCGCTCGGTCTCCGTCGTCGGTCATTTCAATCGATGGGATGGACGACTCCACCCCATGCGCTTTGTCAAGGCGACTGGTCTATGGGAAATTTTTGTCCCGGGTCTTGAGACTGGTGAGCAGTATCTATTTGAGCTTCTCTCAGGAGAGGGCAAACGGCAGGTGAAGGCAGATCCTCTGGCCCATTATTCTGAGGTCCGTCCAGGAAAGAGCTCCATCGTCTGCGATGTCAACCGCTTTGCTTGGAGTGATGGAGAATGGATAAAAGGGCGAGGCAGCAATCAAAGAGATAATGGACCCTTGAATATCTATGAAGTCCACCTCGGCTCCTGGAAGAGGAAGGATGGGGAGTTTTTAGGTTACAGAGAAGTGGCCCATGCTCTTGCTGATTACTGCAAAGAGATGCATTACACCCACGTAGAGCTGATCGGCGTCTGTGAGCACCCTCTGGACGAATCATGGGGGTACCAGGTCTCGGGGTACTTCGCGCCGACCTCTCGCCATGGAAGCCCTGGGGATTTTCAGTATCTAATCAATCACCTTCACCGCTCTGGTGTCGGAGTGATCCTCGATTGGGTTCCGGCTCATTTTCCTGCCGATAGTCATTCCCTCTCTCAGTTTGATGGAACTTACCTCTATGAGCACAGGGACCCGAGACAGGGATATCATCCGCAGTGGAACACTCATATCTTTAACTATGGACGGTGGGAGGTCTCCAACTTTCTCATTGCAAGCGCCCTCTTCTGGCTAGAAAAAATGCATATCGATGGCTTACGTATCGATGCCGTTGCTTCGATGCTCCAACTCGATTTTGGGAGAAAAGCCGGAGAGTGGATACCCAACAAAGAGGGCTCGAATGTCAACCTCGAAGCTGTTGAGTTCCTCAAACATCTCAATAGCATTGTCCATACCCGTGTTCCCGATGCTCTGATGATCGCCGAGGACTCGACCTCTTATGAAGGGGTGACCACTCCAGTGGAAAACGGAGGGCTGGGATTCGATTACAAGTGGAACTTGGGGTGGATGAATGACACTCTCGAATTTTTTGAAAAGGGTTTTTCCGAGAGGGATAAGCATCTCGATGCGCTCACGAAAATCATCGACTACACCTTTATGGAAAAATATGTTCTCGTTCTATCCCATGACGAGGTCGTTCACGAAAAACGGAGTCTGTTTTCCAAGATGCCCGGAACGGAGGAAGAAAAATTTGCCGGCCTTCGTCTTCTTCTGAGTTACATGATTACCTTCCCAGGTAAGAAACTCCTCTTCATGGGGGGAGAGTTGGGACAGCCCACCGAGTGGAATTGTAAAGAGGAGCTTCCCTGGGATCTTTTAGAGAGCGAGGAGAATCGGGGATTGCAAGAGATGATTCGAGCGCTTAATGCTTTTTACCTTGAACATCCCGCTCTTTTTGCGGGAGACTTTTCTCCGTCTCAGTTTACGTGGGCCTTTCCTCATGACAAGGAGAATCTCCTCATCGGTTACTACAGAGAAGGGGAGGGCGAGAAACTCCTCACGATCCACAACCTCGGTCCTCATTCACTTGAGAATACTATCCTTCCCCTTACAGCGGTCTCGAAAGGGTCTGAGCTATTCAATACGGATAGAGAAGAATGGGGTGGCTCTGGTAGAATCAACCAGCAGATAGAAGTTGTCGAAGGGGGAGTCTTATTTGAGCACATTCCTCCCCTTTCCACATTGATAGTGTCCATAGAATGAGTAAACCCCAGTACCTCTCTCTCATTAAAGAGATTCAAAAGCACGATCGCGCCTACTACGAACACGCGCGTCCGGTCATTTCCGACTACGAATACGACCAACTTCTCAAAGATCTAGAGAAAATGGAAAAGAGCCATCCCCAGTGGGTGATTCCTGACTCTCCTACGCAACGGGTCTCAGAGATGCCCTCGAAGGGATTTAAGCAAGTCAGGCACACCATTCCCATGCTCTCCCTTGCCAATACCTATTCAAGAGAGGAGCTCTCCGATTTTGTCAAACGGGTAAAAAAATGGACCGAAAAAAAAGAGATCGATTTCTGTAGCGAGCTCAAAATGGATGGTGTGGCTGTTACTGTGCGCTACGAGAAGGGACAGTATGCTCTTGCCCTTACACGGGGTGATGGGAAGAAAGGGGATGACATCACCGCGAATCTCAAGACCATATCCACTCTTCCTCTAACGCTTAATGTGAAAAATCCTCCGGATCTCCTCGAGATTCGGGGAGAAGTGTTCATGCCTCATCATGCCTTCCAGAATGCCAATCGGAATAAAGAAGAGGCGGGCGAGGAGCCCTGGGCTAACCCCCGCAACGCTGCCGCAGGTTCTTTAAAACTGCTCGACTCAAAAGTGGTGAAAGAGCGTAGGCTTGCTGTTGTCTTCTATGGAATCGCGGATGGGACGGGTGGCCCTGTCTCAAGCCAGTATCAGTGTCATCAGTATCTGCACGATATCGGTTTGCCCTCCTTTGCCAAAAGGCATCGGATTAAAACGACAAAGATCGATGATCTCTTTGCTTTTGCCGAAAGGATTGAAAAAGAGAGAAAAGCACTTGGTTTTGATATCGATGGGATCGTCGTTAAAGTCGATTCCTTCTCGTTACGAAAAGGGCTAGGAGCTACAGGGAAGAGTCCTCGCTGGGCAGTTGCCTACAAGTTCGCTTCAGAGCAGGCCCTCACCCAGATCCTCGACATCACCGTTCAGGTGGGAAGAACGGGTGTTCTCACTCCTGTTGCAGAGTTAAAATCCGTTTCACTTGCGGGAAGCACCATTTCACGTGCAACCCTGCACAATCGAGAAGAGATCGAGCGGAAAGATATCCGGATCAACGATTACGTTGTCATCGAGAAAGGAGGCGACGTGATCCCCAAAGTGGTCAGTGTCGATAAGAAGAAACGACCTAAAGGGACCAAGCCCTGGCACATGCCAAAAAAGTGCCCTATTTGTGAGAGCACTGTCGTGGAGATCGAAGGAGAAGTTGCTGTCCGCTGCTCCAATCCAAACTGCGCCCAGCAGGTTCTGCGGCAGATCGCTTTTTTTGCCAGCAAGGTTGCGATGGATATCGACCATATGGGCCCGAAGGTCGTGCAGCAGCTCGTCGAAAAGGGGCTCGTCAAGAGCATTGCAGATATTTATGCCCTAACTGCCGAAGAGGTCGCTCTTCTCGATGGATTCAAAGAGAAATCAGTGCAAAACCTTCTCGAGAGCATTGAGAAGTCAAAAAAGACCACCCTTCCCAGGCTTCTCGTCAGCCTGGGAATTAAATATGTCGGTCAGGGGGTAGCAGACCTTCTTGCCAAGCGGTCGGGGGATATCGATGCTCTTGCCAAGATGGATGTAGAAGAGCTCGAAGCCATCGAAGGAGTTGGAGAAAAAGTTGCCGAGTCGGTAGTTGCCTATTTTGAAAGCCCGGATAACTTTAAAGAGATTCACCGTCTCTTTCACTTGGGAGTATCGCCTGAAAAGATCAAAACGCGAAAAGGGCACCCTTTTTTCGGAAAGATCTTTGTCTTAACCGGTGGTCTGGAGAATTACGCGCGCATGGAGGCGACCACCCTCATCAAAGAGAGGGGGGGGAAAGTGAGCAGCTCCGTTAGCAAGAAAACCGACTTCGTTTTGGTTGGGGATGAACCCGGCTCAAAATACGAGAAGGCAAAAAAGCTAGGAATCAAGATCCTCTCAGAAAAGGAATTTACGCGCTCCTTGTAAATCCTTATTTGCATCAAAAAAGAATTTTTTATATATAGGTTCCACCATGTAACCAAACATAGGAGTTATACTATATGTGGAAACCACTCGTTAGAAGTTCAATTATTGGAGGGATCGTCGTATTCCTTTGGATGATGATCTCTTGGACTGTTCTCCCTTTTCATGAAATGATGATCAAAAAAGTGAAGAACCCGACAGAGGTGATCTCATGCGTGAGTCGCAATACGCCAGAGGATGGGATCTACACAATTCCTCACATGGACGACGGGGATACGGTCGCATCTGCCAATGGAGACAAGAGTCCTTTTATCTTCGTGAATATCAACCGATCTGTCGAATTTAGCGCGATGACAAAACCGATTATTGTCGGAATTATTCTACAGATCATAGGAGCGTTCTTGCTTACCTATCTCCTTCTTCAGGCTAAGGCAATGAAGTTTTGGAAGAAGGTGCGCTTCATCACGATTGGGGGGCTTACGGTTGCCTTGCTGGGCGCAGTCCCTTCATGGAACTGGTGGCATTATCCAGGATCTTGGGTCTTTCTTGAATGCCTTGATTACGTAATTGGATGGTTCCTAGGCGGTCTAGTTATCGCAAAACTATCGAAGAAATAAAGGCTATTTTGTGAGGGAGAGGATTCTCTCCCTCACGCCATCGCGAGAGAAGGAGAGGGTAGGAGTTCTCCCAGAAGAGTTTGGTGGCTAAAACCGGTCACTTTTACTTTTTGCAGGGTGCCAATCAGAGAATCATCGCATGAGAATATCACTTTTCTCCAGCATCTCGTTCTCCCTTTGAGCTGCGTTTCATCCCCTCTGGGCCGATCTACCAGAACCTCCAATTCAGTTCCTATCAGATCCTGCATGAGCTCATTGTTGATTTCTTGGTTGAGCTCCATCAGCCTATGGAGTCTTTCCTTTTTGACCTCTTCGGGAATATCGTCTTTCCATCTGTAGGCAGGGGTTCCTTTTCGGGCGCTGTAAGAGAATAAAAAAGCGACGGAGTAACGGATCTGCTTAAAGATATCATACGTCATCTGAAATTCCTCTTCTGTCTCCGTTGGAAACCCGACAATGATATCGGTGCCAAGAGCGACACTCGGAACGAGCTTGCGCAGGAGTTCCACCTTCTCTAGGTAGCTTTCGAGTGTGTAGCGCCTATTCATCTTGCGCAGGATGCGACTTGATCCCGCCTGGATAGGGAAGTGGACAAATTCACAAAGGGAGGGAAGATCTCGGATCGCTTCCATGAGCTCTATAGTGATGTCGCAAGGGTGGGAGGTCATGAAGCGGATCCTCTCGATTCCATCGATTTTATCGAGACGATAGAGAAGGTCGTGGAAGAGCTCATTCCATTGGGGCTGGTCCTTCCCATAGCTATTGACATTTTGGCCGAGGAGGGTGATCTCCTTATAGCCACTTGCTGCGAGTCTGATGCATTCCTCTTCGATTTCATGTGGGGGGCGAGAGACCTCTTTGCCCCGGGTATAGGGGACAACGCAGTAGGTGCAGTATTTATCACATCCCCGAATGATCGAGACATACGCTTTAATTGGATCGTCACGGACCGCATCGAAGTAGTTGATATTTTCTTCAAACGTCGTATCGACCTTCAGTGTCTGCCGGCCCGTTTCTTGCACCTCGTCAAGAACAGAATTGAGATCGGAGATATTATTTGTCCCTAAAACAAAATCGACATGGGGGAGTTTACGGAAAATGCGCTCTTTTTTTGCATTTGCCATACAGCCGGTCACCCCGATAATGGGGCGATTTTTCTTCGAGCGGCCCAGCTGCCCGATTTTTCCCATGACTTTTCTTTCGGCTAAATCGCGGATTGAGCAGGTATTGAAGAGGAGAAGGTCGGCTTCAGTTTCCTCGCGAACGCGGGTGAGTCCCCGTTTCTCGAGGGCCCCCACCATCAGCTCAGAATCGAGCTCATTCATTTGGCATCCGTAGGTTCGGACAAAAAAAGTCTTTAGTTTTCTTTTCTTTAAGGCGTCGGTGTTCATAGGGCCACGAGTCTAGAAGATCCAATCTTCTTTTTCAATAGATGAGAATCCGATTCTCTGTATATGAAAATTTTCTCTTTCAGGACGAGGCTACGGCTTTGCCATATTGATTCTCCTTGTCGGCAATAGCTAATGCTATTCCCTTCTGCGGCCAGCTCCAATCTTCCTTTGCCTCGCTCTCTCCTGCACGGAAAAAATGTCCTATACAGAGAATTCTATTGGCAAGAATTGGAAAAATCGCCTATGCTAAGAACCTATTTTTAAGTATGAAAGCGGATGTAAGTTATGATGAAAGCGAAACTCCAATATTCCACCCTCCTTACGAAAGAAGAAGCCCTAGAGGATCGTAAGTGGATTTTATTTGATGCCAAGGGAAAAACCCTAGGGCGATTTGCAACTGAAATCGCCAAGGTTCTCCGTGGGAAACACAAGCCGAGCTTCACTTCCCACGTCGATTGCGGGGATGGTGTCATCATCATCAATGCCGGCAAGATCGAAGTGACAGGAGCTAAAGAGGCGCAGAAGCTCTATCGGTACTACACAGGATCCATGGGGGGCCTTCGTGAAATTCCCTACCGTGTGATGAAAGAACGGAAGCCTGAGTACATCATCCGGCATGCGGTTCAAGGGATGATGCCCAAAACCCGTCTTGGAAAACAGCAACTTAAAAAACTGAGAATTTTTGCAGGTGATTCGCACGATATGGAAGCTCAACAACCCATTTCAGTAACAACATAAAGGGACTATGAAAGAATACATCGGAGTCGGAAGACGTAAAACAGCAGTTTCCTCAGTTCGCCTTCGCCCCAGCGGTTCAGGTCAAATCCGCATCAATGGACGGAAGTTTGAGGACTATTTTCCCCTTGAACTTCAAAGAGAGGAAGTTCTTTCTCCTCTCAATCTCTTTGATGTTGCAAGCAGTTATGATCTTGTAATCAGAATCAAAGGGGGAGGGATTCAAGGGCAAGTGATTGCAACGCGTCTTGGGATCTCTCGCGCTCTTCTTGAGCAAGATGAGAACAAGAAGCAAGACCTAAAAGAAAAAGGGTACCTCACCCGCGATTCCCGTAAGCGGGAGCGGAAGAAATACGGCTTGGCTGGAGCTCGCAAGCGCTTCCAATTCTCCAAGCGTTAAGACTATATCAACGTTTTTCCTCCTTGTTGATATTAGGGGCTAGCGTGCATGCTAGCCCCTTCTTTTTGCCCTTGAAAAAAGTGGTCGGATCTCAGTAAAGATAAGGGCATCTTAATCGATATCGGTAAGCACTTCGCTATCAGCATAAGGTAGATCGAAAGGGGAATAGTTTTTCAAACCCTCCAATATGCGATCAGCAACCTGTTTGTTGTATTTCCACTCCTTTGTGAACTGAACGATATAGCCTTCCTTGTCTAGAAGAAAGATTTCTTCATCCAAGCAACGGTCAAACGTGGGATTTTGCGAGGGGGCCTTCAAGTTGTTCTTGATAAGGTTGATGAGGGTTTCAACTGCAGATTGAAAGTCTTTATTTCTTCGGTATGCCACACAAAGGTCGTAGTCTAGACTCGCACGAACATAGGAGGGGATTGAATCGTCTTTTTCACAAATCTTTTTTCCTATAAGAGCATAACGAATGGCTTCGTCATAGTTTTCTTGACCCGTCAGTGCGTGAGTCAGCAGTATGAGGATTTTTATTATCCCTTCATTAGGAGGTGGAGAGGATGCTTCCTCAAAGAGCTCGAAAGCCTTTTCCCCGACATACGCTGCGTTCGGAAAGAACCCCAATTGGTTGTAACAAAAAATTATGATGAATAGAAGAGAGAGCTTGTCTTTAATTTTGTCTGGTTTGCATTTCCAACAAACCCATGCTGTCGCAATTGCTTGTTCATATTGGAAGGTCTTAAGACTCTCTTCAGTAATTCTCAATAATGTTTCTAAATAGGGGGTAGGATCGACATCAAATGGAATTGGTCCATTAAATAGCTCTTCAACGGAGCGAATCGATAAGGCTTCTGCAACATCAACTCTTTTGCTTTTCAATGCTAGTAGTTCTTTCGCAACCAATTCCTCGGCAGCAAAATCATTTGGCGCGTTCTCCTTGGTACCAATAGCAACTTGAATCCTTTTCTTTTCCTTGGCGAATTCTGCTTGCAGGTTGGAGCCTGTAGCAGGGCTTTCTAGCCCTTCATTTGCTGCGCTTAGCGCTTCCCCGAACTTTTTTTGCATTCTGCAGGCCCGAGTGAATTCTAGAAGAATGCATACTTTTAGCGATGGGTTGGTAGCAATGTCTTTTCCTACTCTCGAAACCTCTTCTGCTTCAGAGAACTTTTTAAGTCCTCTATATGCTCTTGCAAGTCCTAAGTTTAGAAGTGAAGGAACTCTTAGGTAATTTTGATCTGATAGAATCGGCGGGTTATCGCGAATAGTTTTTGAAGCTAAATCTTTTGCTTGCTTATACTTCTTTTGCGCTAAATAGGCCCACAAGAGTTCTATTTTAATATCGACGGGATTTGGACCGCTTGGCTCATAACTCAGTTTGTTTAAGGCCGTGAGTGCTTTTAATGCATAGGTTTCTACAGAGGAAAACTCTCCAAATCTTCTGAAGATGGTCGTGAGTTTTAGACATAAAGCCGCTCTCTTTTGTAAATCTGCTGTCTCCCCAAGCTCCACAAAGGTTAAATCAAATTCTTTTCGTAATTGTTCAATGGTTCCATTTAGTTTTTGGCAATAAGTTTTTTGATTAATTGAAAATTCCGGTATTGCTGACATAAAGTACTCATTTATTAAATAGTGATTTTATCAGAATTGAAGATTGGATCCAAACCCATTTTCTCAGAGGGTGTATGTGAAATGCTTTCACTGTCAAAAGCCAAGATTTTTTCCTAGGAGAATGCTCTGGAGAACGAAGCAAACTTAAGGAGAGTTTGTGGAACTCGAAGAGCTTCTCATAGGAGAAAAGATAGCTTTTCGTGGGCAGTGGAATGATTTCGCATACACCCTCTCGGGATACGAACTTGGCAAGTAAGTGCCCGAGCTGCTATAGGGTGGAACTATGGAAGGGAAACCGGTCAGTTATTCAGCGATCGATGAGCAGACAGCGCTTGTCTTTCCCAACGACCTAAATACCTATGGGACCCTATTCGGGGGAAGAGTTCTCGAGATCGGGGACTGGGTGTGCGGCATTGTTGCGAAGAGACACAGTGGCAAGGTTTGTGTCACACTTGGACTCGATTCTGTTCGGTTCTTGGCCCCTGCAAAAAGTGGGGATATCTTAGTGCTTAAAGCTGCTTTGAATCGGGCATGGAACACCT
This sequence comes from Chlamydiota bacterium, assembly GCA_011064965.1. Taxonomy (GTDB): domain Bacteria; phylum Chlamydiota; class Chlamydiia; order Chlamydiales; family Rhabdochlamydiaceae; genus Sacchariniichlamydia. Next base: position 86,316 of record JAAKFS010000006.1, on the reverse strand, counting down.
CGATGGAGATCGGCCTTAAGGTCTTTGCCGAGCAGTTTCAAACGAGAGAGCAACGCCATATCCTCTCGGCGTACTTTACCTTTGTCGCTCTTGATGATCATCTCCGCCCGACTAAAGTCCTTCCTGTAGTTCCAGAGTCGGAAGAAGAGAAGAGGCGTTTTCAGCAAGCGGAAGAACGTCGCAGTAAGAGGCTAGGATCATAAGGAACGTAACCAGGCATCTACATGGTTGTGGATGCGTGTCAGCTCTTCGCCTTGGTCTCCATCAAAGGGTTCGATTTTTCCTACGTCAATTTGGATCGCCTGGTCATCGATAAAGCCATAGTTGCTACTTAGCGATTGTCGAGGATCGGAATACCCCTTTTGTAGTCGAGTCGCAAAGAGATCTTTGAGTGAGCGGATGGCCTGATCGAGCTTAGTTGCATCTCCAGATCGTAATATCCGTTTAAAATAGTCAGGGGCAATTTCTGCTCTTTTCTGGATGATGAAAGGGAGAGTATGCAGATCGATTTGGAAGGCATACCGATCCACAAGGGTGACGGGAAGAGGCGTTTGTGTTCTATGGAAGTGGAGGTAGTAGAGTCCCGTCTCATCCTTTAGGTTGGTGAAGGCTTCTTTGTAGCGCCTTCGAGTTGCTGCAAATTTTGCTCTCCATTTCCTTTGGCTGACCTCTTTCTCCTCTTTGCTTTTTGTCATTCTTCGCCAGAATCGAGAAGGGGTGAGCCTTTTGCGGTGTCGCCCTTTGAAGAGCTTGAGAACATACTTCCCATCTTCACTTGTGAAGGCATAGACTTGCGCTCCCTCGGCAAGATAGGAGAAGCGCTGTGAGAGGAGAAGGCGGACCTCTTGTGGAAGAGGGCTCACTCTGTTTTCAACTTCGGGATATAGATTGCCTTTGTTAAAACTCCCTTTGAAACCCAGGGTGAGAAAGATCACGACAAGGAGGGTGCTTAGGACCTTGATCATAGGTGGTAGAGGGCTGTGTACTTTTTCTCTAGGTAGTCGATGAAGGGCTTTTCACTTAAAGGTTTTCCCGTCACTCGCTTGCAAAGCTCATCAGGGAGGTAGCGTCTTCCATGCTGATGGATTTCCCGTTTTGTCCAGTCGCGAATGAAGGAGAGCTCTCCTTTTGCGAGGTTCTCTTTCCAATCAGGGAAGTTGTCTTTTAGGGTTTCGAAGATTTGCCCGGCGTAGAGGTTGCCGAGAGTGTAGGTAGGGAAGTATCCGATGGCACCGAGCGACCAGTGGATATCTTGAAGGCATCCTTCAGAATCAGCCTTGGGAGTGATGCCGAGGTATTCGCGCATTTTTTCATTCCAAGCTTCTGGGATTTTTTCTACTTTGAGTTTCCCTTCGATGAGGGCTTTTTCCATTTCGAAGCGGACCATGATGTGGAGGTTATAGGTCACCTCATCACTGTCGGTCCGGATCATCGAAGGGCGGACAGTATTCATCCCTTGATAGAACTCTTGGAGTTGAACTTCCGCTAATTGCTCGGGGAACTCCTTTTGCAGAAGGGGAAAAAAATGTTGCCAAAAGGGAAGAGAACGCCCGAGGATCGTCTCCCACAGGCGGGACTGGCTCTCGTCAATTCCGAGAGAAGCTGCCTCTCCTAGGGGGCTGCCAAAGTGCTCAGAAGGTAAATTTGAATGGTAGAGGCCGTGTCCTCCTTCGTGGATGCAAGAGAGTAGATTGATGAGAACATTGTTCGGGTAGACCCGCGTTGTCATCCGCGTATCATCCGGATGGATGGGGATGCACATTGGATGGGCCGATTCATCGAGACGGCTAAAGCTCTTGTCGAACCCCATTGCAGTGAGGATCTTTTTCCCAAATCGGATCTGCTTATCGTGGGGGTAGTCTTCCCGGAGGAAACCCGACTCAGGCTCTTTCTTTGTCTCGATCTTCTTTATGAGAGAGGTCAGAGGGATTTTAAGGCGCTCAAAGAGAGCAGCAAGCACCTTGGTTCGCATATTCGGCTCAAAACAGTCGACAAGGGCATCATAAGGGTGTTCTTCGTAGCCGAGGAAATCGGCTTTTTTCCGGCAGAGATCGACCACCTTTTCTAGGTGAGGGAGGTAGGCCTTGAAGTCATTCTCTTCTTTCGCATCTTTCCAGGCATGGCAGGCTAGGGATGTGACTTTGGCGAATTTTTCGACAAACTCTGTGGGAAGCTTTGCCTCGTGGATGTAGTCCCTACGCCACTCGCGAAGGGCTGCCTTGTGCTCATCGGAAAGAGTCGAATCCCGTATTTCTCCTGTCTCTAGGTCAACGAGCGATTCCAGGGCTGAGACAAATTCTGGGCTTGTTTTTTCTTTGTGGATGAGACTTGCAATGAGCTCGACTTGGCTTGCGCGGTTTTCTCCCCCTTTTTTGGGCATGTAGGTTTCTAGGTCCCATTCAAGGATCATTCCGATCCCCGAGTAGAGACTGGCCCGTGTAGAGAGGTTTAAGAGCTTTGTGTAAGAGGCGTTTTCCATGTGAATCACTTGGGTTGGTCAATCTCAAAATATTAGAAAAAGTGAGGGAAAAATGTCGAGATTATTCCACTTTGACTTTTCTGAAAAAGGGGATCAGAGAAAGCCCTTTCTCAATTGTCTTTACGCATTTACTGGCAAAGGGGGTGAAGAGGGCCCAGCTCAACGAGAATAGCGCGATGCACCCACTGCCAACAATGATATCGGAGAACCAATGGGCGCCGACAGCAAGTCGGGGCAAACAGAGGAAAACCCCATAGAGAAGAGCTAGGATGCCGAGCTTGCCACGAACGAAATAGGCGTAGCAAGAGGTGAAGAGAAGGGCTGTCGTCGCGTGATCCCCAGGGAAGCTTTTACTCGATACGATCTTAAAGGTGATCGAAGAGAGGTAGTCGGAAAGGAGAATCGCTTGGTCGATGACAAGTGAGGGGCTTGCGCGGCGAAGCTTGAGGAGGTCACGACAAAGGAGGCGATTGAAAAGGATGATGGTCAGAGCAGTGAGTAATGCAGCAAAGATCAGCTCGGCGGTCAGTTTTTTCCTGTCCTGTTTTTTTCTGCTGAAAATGGCTACGAGAAAAAGGGCCACAAAAAAGAGATCTTCTAGCCAATCAGCCATACGGTGGTTGGCAAGGGCCCAGAAATTCCGGAAAACAGGGGAGTTTTCTAGAGGGAGATTTAGGGCCTTGAACACCCCAATATCGATCTTTTGCCATAGGGAAGCGGTGAAGGGGAGGAATAGGCTTGCGAGCAGCAAAGCAATGATGAACTGGGAAAAGAGAAGAGGGAAGTGTCTTTGCACTTTAGGCGTTAGAAAAGAAGGAGCTATGTTCATCGTGCTCTAGTGAATTTCCAGCTAAAGATACTGAAGAGAAGAATAAAAGGCGACACAATTGCCACAAAGGGAGAGAGCGTTTGGCTTTCTGCTAGGATCACTGCGGCATCCATAAAAGCGATGAATGTGACAAAACCAAAAAGGGAATAGGCATAAATTAAAAATTGAGGAAGGGTTCGAGAGTAACGCAGACAGAAAGGGGAGATGGCTAAAATAACAAGTAGAGAGAGAAGAGGCATCGAGAGCTTAAAGAGAAGCTGAGAGAGAATCTCGCTTCGTGTGTAGGTCGTGAGAGAGGCATCGGTTTTCCATAAATCCCAGAGTTTTAGGATCGAGTGATTTTCATAGGAGATTTTTCCCGTTTTGGGGATCTGGTCATCCCAGTGGAGATCGTCAAAGAAATGGGCGCGAAAGGATTCTGTCTTTTCAAAGACCCCTTTCTCATTTCTGACGAGGTGGTCGATCATCTTTCCTCTGGGAAGCTCTGGGTCGGCTTTTAGATACTTCATTCGCCAGATATCATCTGGGGAACGGATCCAGATCACATCAAAGAAAGAGTCTCTTTCCATGTCGTAGGATTGATAGATGAGCTTCGACTGGTCCTCTAAATGCATGACATGAAGCGGCTCTGTGCGTTTTCCTCGGTAGGAATGACGTAAATGACCCGCGTAAAATTTATCGATCGAGTTGAGCGAATGGGGAAGGGCAAATTCATTGAGAGCAATATTGGTCAATGCGCAGAGAGTTCCGACCAAAAACAGAGGGCGGAGCAATTTTTTAAGAGGGATGCCAGCTGACTGGAAAGCGACGAGTTCTCGGTGAGTATTGAGAGAGCAGAGAACCCTGATTGTTCCAACAAGTAGGGCAAGAGGAAGGACAATATCGGCCCGTTTGACCATTTGATAGAAGTAGTACTGAGCGGTGTTGAGCACAGATGGACCCGATCCTTGAAGGAAATCTTGCATGTGGGTTGAGTAGTCGACCACGATGTAGAGGAAGTAAAAAGACCCCAGAAAGAAGAGGAAGAACTTGCCAAACTCTTTTAAGATGTACTTTTCCCAGATTTTTATCACTCATACCCCCTTGAAACTTTTCGAAGAGACCAAAGGGAAAGGAGAATAAGGATAGAGTGAGGAACCAGATAACAAAGGGTCTGGGCCATCAGATCGTGCTTGATCGATTTCGCTGCGATAAAAGAGATCAGAAAGAGGACTGCTAGCCCTGTAGCCCAAAGAATGCCCTTCGTCTTCCGATCTCTTGATATCTGAATCCCAAAGGCAATCCCCAATAGAGTGAAAGTGAAAGCAGCAAGCCCTAGAGAGAGACGTCTAGCAAGCTCTGAAACCACCTTCGGATGCATGCCCTCTCCTTCTTGCCTTTCCGAGGCATTCTTGGCTTGGAGCATCCGCAAATTGAGGTAGTCGTAGTTGAAGTTCCAATCACTTGTTCGCAAATATTGAGTCACCTGATCGGATTTTGTTACGAGCTCCTCTTGATTCTCTATGACGAGGTGATCAAAGTGATCCGGATCTTTTGGGTCAATGGTGGAGATGAATGAGACTTGGCTCCCGTTTAGATTTTGATCATGGAGAGAGAGCTTTTTTGCCAGCATCATGCCGAGTCGTTGATTGGAAATGGTCCGAGCGATAATAATGACATCCTCTGCGTATTCGCCTGACTTCAGGACCTTCATATCGATAAAAGTATTTTTGAGTTTGATGAGGGTTTCTTTCTGAAGGAGACAGAGGGGATTGAGGGTTACCATCTCGTAGACGAGAGCTTTCGAGCGAGCGCGGCATTTAGGGCCGATCTCCGATACAAGAGAGAAGTTGAATAGTGACATCAGAGCGCCGGTAACGAGAAGGGGATAGGCGATCGGGCCCAGCCCTCCACCTGCGACACGCAGAGCGGTCAGTTCGTGAGATCGGCTCATTCTCTGAAAGAGAATAAGGGCAGAAATCAGGCAAGAAATAGGGATGGCTAAGGGGAGGATATAGGGAATTTGATAGAGGATAAACTTAAGGATCAACAGCTTAGAGGCTCCGGTCGAAGCAAAGCGGGCGATGGTTTGAAAGCGTATCACAAGAAGGACCGAGATGAATCCCGTAACACACAGGAAAAAGACCCGGAGGTAACCCCGCATCAGGTAGCGCCACAAAAGAGGCATCAAACTGCTCCTGCCCAAAATTTAAGTCCCTATTGTAGGCGATCCTCTCCTTATATGACAAGCTCGTCCATAGAGCGAGCAGTCATTCTTTTCCTAGAAAAGCACTCTCAAGGGACTCTCCCCTTTCTTTTGGGTTTTTCAGGAGGGGAGGATTCTCTTGCTCTGGCACATTGCTTGCGCTGCCTCGGCGTATCCTTTCACATTGCCCATTACGACCATGGATGGAGAGTGGGGAGCGCAGATGAGGCAAATAGACTTGAGCAAATGGCCACTGATTGGAGTATTCCCTTCCATACGAAGAGAAGTCCATTCGGAAACAGGGGAGAGCTACAGGCACGCGAAGAGAGGCACAGCTTTTTTGAGGAGCTCTATCAAGCAGGAAATTTTCAGGCACTTTTTCTCGCTCATCACCGAGAAGATCAGGTAGAAACCCTCCTTAAGAGAGTTCTTGAAGGCGCTCACCTCACTACTCTAAAGGGGATACTCCCTGTGACTAGGCTTGGGACGTATCCTGTATGGCGCCCCCTTCTCGCCGTTCCCAAAAAGACCATTCTCTCCTATATCGAAGAGAATTGTCTCCTGCCGATCGATGACGAGACCAATCGAAACCCCAAATACTTACGTAGTCGGATGCGCACTCACCTTCTCCCGGCAATTTCCAAACACTTTGGAAAAGAGATCGCTCCCTCCCTCCTTCGACTCAGCCAGTATGCCCAGGAATTGGATACCTACCTAGAAGAGACCACGCAAGATTACTGGAAGACCCAAAAAAGAGGCCCCTTTGGCATCCATTGGGATTTGACTCCTTTTGTTCCTTTCAAGAGAGTCCTCTTGCGCTATGTGCTCAAGAGGTTTTTCGAGGGGAAAGGGGGGTGCCCAAGTGCTTTTGTTATCGATCAGATTGTAGATGCCTTGGAAGAGGGAGCTGCCAATCGGAAAGTGGCTTTTGGGATGAATATTCTCTTTGTCGATCGGGGTCACCTCTTTTTCCTTGAGAGGCCTCTCCCCACCTTTTCAGAAAAACTCGAGATCGGGACCTCCCTTGTGATCGGGGAGTGGAGGTGGACGATCAGACAAGAAGAGGAAGGGGGCTCCGCCCTCACGGGCTGGCGTTCCTGGTGGATGGGAACAGTGACTCTCTCCCTTCCTAAAGGGGAGTACCAGCTCCTCCCGCCAGCAAGAGGACCAAAAAAAAAATGGAGTAATAATAAAATTCCCGCATTTTTGCGTTCCTCTCTTCCCGTTATCGGGCAAGGAGGGAAATTCGTAGGCGAATTTTTAATCGGAGATCCCATTACAAAAAAAACTGAAACAGACCGACAAGTACTTAAGGTTGAAGTGCGCCATATTTCGAAAATTAAAATACCTAAGTTGCTATCTCCTTTTCTCTAGGCGCAAGCGAGCTATTTAGATACAAGATTCGATGGCGTGGCCCATATGCATACATATGGGCGGGCGATCGAAGCGCAGTAGATAATTAGTGTAGCCAGCATAGAGGAAAGATGGGTAGCAACTTGGGTATTAAAATGACTAGATCTGCTTTGTCCGATCCTTTACCTCGCTCATAATCAGTAACATGATCTAGAGGGTCATCGGTAAGGCCTATCTCGGTGTTCCTTGTGTTAACGAATCTTTATTTTTCTCGATTGGTATTTAACCCATCTTTTGATACCCTTGACCGTAACACCTTGATCCTTGAAACCTAAAGGTTTTTTGTGATATCTTTTTTAGTCTTTTTAAGGATTGGTTTTCCTTTTGTGCTTTTAAAAACGTGTAATTTGTGATATATAAATAATTATGGGCGAAGATAATAAAAACAATCCTGGACCGAAGAAGGGGTTCCCGGGCGGATTCCTCATTTTCGTATTGGCTGCTGTCCTCACATTCTTCGCGATTCAGAGCATCAGTAAAGATAAAATGGGAAAGGTAGGCTTCAGCCACCAGGTAGAACACCTCGTCAATCTCGACCTCATTCATAAAGAGAGTAGCAGAAAGACTGCCCTTAATGACAACCTCGTTACCTTTAGTGGGCAGTTCAAAGACCGCCTTTCAGACGCCTCGAAGGCTCGCTACCGTTTTTTAGAGCTACTCAATACCAATAAGCAGATGCACTTAGAGTCTGGAACCTTGGAAAAGACCCTCTCTCAGCAGAAAGAGAAGGTCGCAGGAGCTGTCGACTGGTTTTTGAACCTCAGTGGGATCACTGTTCCAGCCAGGGGGTATGTCGTCGTAGGCTCTTCGTATGACCACCCAGAAGCTGACAATGCCATTGTGGTGCAGTCTGTCACAGACCGACACACAGTGACCCTCGCACAGCTGAAGAGTCAATTCCGCACCCAGTCCAATAACTCTTCCGACCTCGATACTTTTGGTAAAGATCTTGAAATTCTCATTCAGGGGTTTCGATCGCCTAACCTAGGGATCGGGAATGAGGCGATGAAACAACAGCTCAAAGACTTAGAAGGGACCATTATCCGAGCACGAGACTTCGCTCCTGCCGACCGAAGAGAGATTTACGCGACCAGTATCAACCAACTGCAGGGAATTGTTGATGATCTCAATCGTCCAGAAGATCAAATTCGCTTAGGAGGCCTACGTAGCGTTCGAAGCTATAAGCAAGACCTCTCCCGTTTTACCCAAGTCAGTGATGAGCTTGAGACTAACCAGGCACAGCTTGATAAAGCACGCCAGAAGGTTGCCAATGTCATCTGGTTCTTCAACAACAAAGAACTCTCAACCCGCCAGCTGGAAACAGAGGATCCTGAGACCTACAGCCAGTGGTTTGCGGGAACGAAGAAAGAGTGGCAGAGCTTTACCGAGAATCAAGGATCCGCTTTTAAGGCGCCCGATCAGCCGCGCAATACCGTTTTAGAGAAAACTTTTAAAAGTGAGCAACCCGCTCCCAACTACTTTGGTTACCTCTTCACCCTCCTCCCGATCCTCCTTATCGGCTTCCTCCTCTACTTTGTCTTCTCCAAGCAAATGAAGGGGATGGGCTCAGGTGCTATGACCTTTGGGAAATCCCCAGCCAAACTACTGACAAAAGATCGGAACATAGTCACTTTTAAAGATGTCGCTGGTTGCGATGAAGCAAAAGAAGAACTGCAAGAAGTGGTCGATTTTCTCAAAGACCCCGGTAAGTTCACCGCACTGGGAGCTCGCATCCCAAAAGGGGTTCTCTGTATTGGAGCACCTGGAACGGGAAAAACTCTCATCGCCAAAGCAGTTGCCGGAGAGGCCGATCGCCCATTCTTCTCCATTTCCGGCTCTGATTTCGTTGAGATGTTTGTCGGAGTAGGAGCAAGCCGGATCCGAGACCTATTCGAACAGGCCCGGAAACAGGCGCCCTGCATCATCTTCATCGATGAGATTGATGCAGTGGGTCGTCACCGAGGGTCAGGTATCGGTGGAGGCCACGATGAACGAGAGCAAACCCTCAACCAGCTCCTCGTCGAGATGGATGGGTTTGACACCAGCGAAGGTGTGATTCTCATTGCTGCCACGAACCGCCCCGATGTCCTCGATAAGGCTCTCCTTCGCCCTGGGCGTTTTGATCGCTGCATCATCGTCGATCTTCCCGATATCAAAGGGCGTCATGAGATTCTAAAAGTACATGCCCGAAAAATCAAGCTCGACGCCTCAGTCGAGTTGTTGAGCATCGCCCGGAATACCCCCGGGGCATCTGGAGCCGACCTAGCCAATATTCTCAATGAGGCGGCTCTCCTCGCTGCTCGCCGCGGTCGCAGCGCCGTGACCCAAAAAGACGCCAACGAGGCCTGTGATAAAGTGCGCTATGGAAAAGAAAGACGTTCACTTGAAATCGATGAGCAGGAAAAAAGGACTACAGCGATTCACGAATCAGGCCATGCGATTGTTGGCCTCCTCGTTGAACATGGAGACACGGTAGACAAAGTGACCATTATCCCTCGCGGCCTCTCTCTTGGAGCCACCCATTTCATGCCCAAGAAGAATCGCCTCAGCTACTGGAAAAAAGAAGTCATTGATCAACTTGCAGTCCTGATGGGAGGACGCGTCGCTGAAGAGCTCTTCGTTGGAGACATCTCCAGTGGAGCACAGCTGGATATCTCTCAGGCGACAAACCTCGTTCGAAGCATGGTTTGTGAGTGGGGGATGACTGATGCTCTCGGTGCTGTCGCCTATGATGAGCGAAGTGAAGCGGGGCAGTACATGGGCATGCCAGGCCACAAGGAAAAGAACTACTCAGAAGAAACCGCTCGACACATCGATGAAGAGGTTCGCAGACTTCTCGATGAAGCCCATAAACAAGCAACCGATCTCATCAAAGCGAATAGCGAGAAGCTCTTGCTGATGACCGATGCGCTTATGCAGTTTGAAACCCTATCAAGGGACGATGTTCGCTTAATCATAGAAGGGAAGTGGGACGCTGAGAAGAAAGAAGAGCGGGTCAAGGCTGAGACCGAGCAACTTCGTAAAGAACCACCCCCTCCTCCCGAGCCCATCTCTGATGAGCCTCCTGCCAAACCCGACCCAAGCGGTGGTGGTAGTCCTTCTCCTCAGGGAACTTAAATCCTCAGTCTGACAGCCCTAATCATGTCGGGAAAAGATGCATCATGCAAAGGCATCCAGGTTTAAACCTGTGATTCAGTCCTGCAAGGAAGTAAAATGAAGTTCCAGTTTTCCTTTGATATTTCAGATCAACAGAGCTAATCCTTATAGCTATGTTTTCGTGAGCTTTAGGACAATCTACTGATCGTTAGGTATATTGATTGGGTGAAGCCGCTTCCGGATAACAATGCACCAGCAGCACTTGCTGGAAGTACTGTTGCGACTCCTATAATGTCACCAGCAGAAAGAGAGACAATACTCGTAGCACTAACAGGGCCATGAAGGAAAGGTGGTGAGGCTCCAAATGCGTCGAAGGCAAAAGTATCCCATCGGGTACCAGGAATAAAAAAGAAAGTTCCCCCTCCTGTATCTCGAACAGGACCTCCGACCAATTGAGCACCAACAGGATAATCCCTTGCAGATCCCGCTGTACCAGTTGTTATTAGATAGAATCCATTAGCAGGAATCACATAGGTACCTGGGACCATCGGATTGGGTAATATCGTTCCCGATGTTGCAATTACATTAGTTAACGTGGATACGAGGTTTGGACCCTCAATGGGTATCAAATAATTTCCGAGGTGGCCTACAGCTAAAAAATCTGCTACTGTGTTACCAGTCGGTCCAGTCGGTCCCTTCATCCCAGTAACACCAGTAGCTCCTTTCATACCTGTTGCCCCAGTCGCACCGGTTGCTCCCTTCATGCCAGTAGCTCCTTTCATACCTGTTGGACCTGTCGCCCCTTTCATGCCAGTTGGCCCGGTGGGTCCTATGGGACCGGGAGGACCTTGTGGTCCCGGGGGACCTTGCTTGGGAGTTTTGCAGCTGCTTGTAATTAGAAGTGGTGAATCTGACCTGAGGAAGGAAGATAGATCAAAGGGAGAGTCGGGTGTTGCGTTTGCAAAAATAGAGCTTGCGGAAAGGACGAGTATGGATACAGTTCTCGCAAAAATCTTTTGAAATTTTTTCATTTTTAACCTCTTACAGAAAATTTTACTTAGTTGAAAAGAATATGCATCAAACAGATATGTGTCAAGTTGAAGTTGAGAAAAAATCTTGTGTGGGAGTTTGACTTTTGCGTTATTAAATAATAGCGACGTAATTAATCATATTAACTTTCTTCTAGTTTGGTAATAAACTTTGCTCGTTAGAAGTATACTCTGCTAGTTGGAGATGACCGATGCGCTTCTGCAGTTTGAGACCCTATCCAGGGAAGATATTCTTCTCATCATGGAAGAGAAGTGGGATCCAGAGAAAAAAGGAGAAAGGGTCAAGGGACGTAAGAAATGGCATTTATGCTCTCTGAACCCAGTAGAATTTTTGCTTGCTGAACGCTTCGACTTTCTCTCCGTTTAGGAGCTTGCCGAGGAAACTCTTCCTCGCTGGAGTCAAGTCTTCAAGTTTCTCACCGGGGAAAATTATCCTCTTCATTTTTGAATCCAAATCCAATGCACAGTAGAAATAGGAGCGATGTTCTTTTTTATTGTTTTCTCTTATTGTTCCAGAGAATTGATAGAGAAATATGGGGGGGAGCGTGTTTTCGCCCAAGGTTTTTTTGTAAATGATCTCAACGACTGTATGAATGGGAGTTGAATCGTCTTCATTTTCAAAAACGTTTAATCGCAATGCAATGTATTGGCGGCCGAACTGATCAATTCCGTTGATTGCTGAATTTTTGCCTAAATTTGATGGAAGACATGCGAACTTGTGAGTATGCGCATCTATGGGAATGATAAAATTTCCTGCATTGGGTATAGAATCAAGGGTAGAAGCTCCACAAAAATCTACAAATACCTGTCCCCACATTTCTACTACTGTTTCAACTTTCTTGTTGTGAATGGATTGTAAATCGACTTTAGAGAGGATCTCAAAATCACGGATTGAGAAGAGGCTAAGAAGTTTTTCTCTCTCATGGATGTATGTGATTATTTGAAAAATTCTGGTGATTTGATCATAAGATTCCAAATAATGGGTAGCAATTTTTGCTGTAGTGTTTTCCTCAGAGGATTGGATGATTTTTCCTTCCAATAAGTCTCGAATAGCTGATGGGCGCTCGGAAATCTTAACGCTCGCACATACTGACGGATACGTTGTCTCAGAGTCATCGGTTAACTCTTCTTGAATAACGATTTTATGATTGTTGAATCGGATTACTTCAACAACCGTAGGCGTTGTGTCCATTCCACCTATGGTCACTTTTATGGCGATGAAAGGACAGTCCTTCGAATCGAATCCTGTGATTGCCGAGCAATTTTCGGGCATTTCCGAAGGCTTTTGAGGTGGGTCTCCTTCGATTATCGGAAGAGCATCGATAAGAGCTGCTCCGATATGAGTTGTATTGCTTTCTCCACAGAATCTTTTAATTTCTTTTTTTCTTTCCTTAGTAAGGATTTTTAGATTCTCCTTCATCAAGATATCAAGTTGTTCAATGGTGAGATGTTGGAGACAATAACAGAGAGACTGAGCAGGGGTAATAGACATAGGGGTGATCCGCTGGTTATGAAATCAATATTATTAGTAAAAATTAAGACCCCTCTTAGAGAGAAGAGGGGTCAGCTGGTGGCTTACTGTTTCGCAGGAGCGGGAAGTAGCACCTTATGACTGAGGCGGACTTTCCCATTGTTATCGATGTCTGTCACTTTAACTTCGAGCTCTTGCCCTTCTTTAAAGTGGCTTCTGACATTGTCGATCCTTTCATGAGAGAGTTGCGAGACATGGCAAAGACCCTCTTGGCTGAAGATTGCGACAAAGACCCCAAAATCGACGACTGAGACGATTTTACCTGTATAGGTCTTGCCAATCTCTACTTCTGCTGTGAGATCATGAATCATTTTCTTCGCAGCTTCCATTGAGTCGTGGGTGGTGGCGGTGATGCTGACAACACCATCATCATCGATATCGATATTGGCACCGGTGTCTTCAACGATCTGACGGATCTGTTTCCCTCCAGGCCCAATGATAACACCGATTTTGCTCGGTTTAACTGTGACCGTTTCGATGCGAGGCGCATGGGGAGAGAGGCTCGCGTTTGATTTCGGGCATGCTTCGAGCATCTTCTTAAGGATATGGAGTCGTCCCTCTTTTGCTTGTGCGAGAGCGAGCTTCATGATCTGAGGAGTGATCCCTTCAATCTTGATATCGAGTTGAAAGGCGGTGACTCCTTTTTCGTCTCCGGTGATTTTGAAGTCCATATCTCCAAGAGCATCTTCTGATCCTAGAATGTCAGAGAGGATCGCATGGCGATCTCCATCAAGGATGAGTCCCATGGCAATCCCTGCAATGGGATGCTTGATAGGAACACCCGCTTGCATCATCGCGAGACACCCGCCGCAGACGGATGCCATGGAGGAAGAACCATTAGATTCAGTGATGTTTGATTCGAGTCTGATAACGTAGGGGAAATCATCTCTGCTGGGCATAGTAGCCTGGAGGGCTCTTTCTGCGAGCTTTCCATGGCCGATTTCTCGTCGTCCTGGAGGACCGAATCGACCGACTTCTCCTACTGAGAAAGGAGGGAAGAAGTACTGCAGGTAAAATCGTCTGCCTCCATCACCGTCGAGAGATTCGTATCGCTGGGCCATTGTCTCCCCACCGAGGGTAGCTACTGCGATTGCCTGTGTCTCACCTCTGGTGAAGACGGCGCTTCCATGTGTACGGGGTAGGAAGTCCATGTCGATGTGGATCGGGCGAACTTCGTTGGTGGCGCGACCATCACTACGGACCTTCTCTGTGAGGATCATTTCCCTCATGATTTTTGCTTGCACCTTTTTAAAGGCAGCCATCACGTCTGATTTACTGTAGATCGCTTCTCCTTCTTCGGGACAGAATTTTGAGCTAAGCATTTCTTTGATCGCGCTGATTTTTTCTTCTCTTTCCTGTTTTGCGGAAATGCGGAAAGCTCCTTCGACGTCTGCAGAGGTGAGGGCTGTGACCTCTTTGAGGATTTCTTCTGAGGGGAGACGCAAATGCTCACGGTTTTTTGGCTTGCCGATCATATCTTGCCATTCACTAAGTGTTCGGCAGATCTCTTTAATTGCCTTGTGTCCCTCTTCAACAGCTTCGAGGATCTGATCTTCTGTGAGGAAGTCGGCATATCCTTCGATCATCAGGATAGCATCTTCTGTTCCTGCGAGGGTGAGGTCGAGCTCAGATTCTTCCATTTCTTGGACTGTCGGGTTGACGATGTACTCTCCCTTGACCATTCCCACTTGGACACCTGCCACTGGCTTAATCAGGGGGATGTCAGAGATGACGAGAGCGGCCGAAGCTGCGCAGATCGCTAGGGGATTAGGAATATGGATCCCATCGTAAGAGAGGACGTAGGTGAGGACCTGAGTTTCTTGAAAAAATCCCTTCTCAAACATGGGTCGCAAAGGGCGGTCAATGAGTCGACAGGTGAGGATCTCTCTTTCTATCGGGCGCCCTTCTCTTTTGAGGTAACCACCGAGGGTTTTCCCAGCAGAGGAGAATTTTTCTTGATAATCAACGCGTAAGGGTAGGAAATCGACATCTTGAAGAGGTTCTGCGCCCATGCATGCCGTTCCCAGGAGCATGGTTTCTCCAAATCGCAAAATGACCGATCCGTTAGCTTGACGTGCAATTTTTCCTGTTTCGAATGTGAGGGTGCGTCCGCCGATTGAGACGGAAACTGAATGTTTGTCTAGTGACATGTAAACTCCTAATTTTAGTTGTCTTAGCGGCGGATAAATTGTCCAATACTGGAGATCAGGAGTTGATCTGCAGAAATGGGCATTTTATCGTTGCCGCTTTTTCATGACGATTTCAAACCTGCTATTTGAGGTTCGATCGTAAATCTACGTAATTTAGGATATCATGTAGCAAAGTTTATAAGCAAAAAAAAAGGCGAGTGAAATACTCGCCTTTTAAAGATTGGGTAAAGAAACCGTTGAGATTACTTACGAAGCTTTAATCGATTAATCAAAGTCTGATACCGCTTGGTATCGGTTGAATTCAAATAATCGAGAAGCTTGCGTCTTTGTCCTACAAGTTTAAGAAGGGCGAGGCGAGAGCCATGGTCCTTGGGAGCGAGCTTAAGATGTTCAGTAAGCTCTGCAATTCTTTCAGTTAAGATTGCAATTTGGACATCAGCCGAGCCTGTATCCTTCTCATGTAGCTGAAACTTTTTCGTGATTTCTTCTTTTGTGCCTTTATCGAGTGACATTTAAAGATCTCCTTTAGAAACTAAATAACTTTGTGCAATTAAACTTTATTGTAGTTAAATGAACTTTTCAATTCAATGTAAATCGCAAACCTTGGCAAGGTCTTGTCAATTGCTATTCTTAATGGTAACATGGATTCCCTTTCTACTCAAGTCCTGATTGGAACATTTGGTGTGTATGAATCGTAATGATCAATTTTTTATGCGAGAAGCCCTTATGGAAGCAAAAATCGCGCAAACAAAAAATGAAGTTCCTGTGGGAGCAGTTCTGGTCGTGGACGGAAAAATCATTGCTAGGGCGCATAACACTGTCGAAGCAGAGAGCGATGCCTCGCGGCATGCCGAGCTTCTCTGTCTGCAAAAGGGCGCGGAGGTTCTCGAAAATTGGCGTCTAGTAGGGACCACGCTTTACTGCACTTTAGAGCCCTGCGCGATGTGCAGTGGGGCCCTCGCTCTATTTCGGGTAGGGCGTCTTGTCTATGGGGCACCTGACTTACGCCATGGTGCGAATGGGTCGGTCTTCGATGTCCTCAATAAATCGCATCCGATCCATCAAGTTGAGGTCTGTGGGGGTGTATGCGCACTGGAGGCAAAAGAACTTTTGCAAAACTTTTTTCGAGAAAGGAGGGCACATGTCAGAGGAATTGTTTAACGAGCTCATTGCAGCGCAGCAGGAAAAGGTTTTTCTTCTCGCCCAAAAAATCATTCCCCATATCACGCGGGATGACATACTGCAACCCAATGATTTTTCCGACCTGGAGAATCACCCCCTTTTTCGCTATGAGGAGGGGGTTTTAGAGGGACTCATGACGGCCCGGATGGCGTTTTTGGCCAAGATGCGGGATTCTGCTGGTGATAAATAGGATTTTGAGGATATGCTAGAGTGATTAAGATTTTGGAGTTCACATGAAAAAAGAAGGCCACCCCGATTACCAGGAAGTTCTCTTTGTCGACTCTTCCACAGGATGTAAATTTATCTGTGGAACGACGCTAAAACCCAAAGAAACCGAAGAGTTTGAAGGGAAAGAATACCCTGTACACCGTGTTGCTATTTCCTCTGCTTCGCATCCCTTTTTCACAGGCAGTAAGCAGTTTGTCGATACAGAAGGACGTGTTGATAAATTCCGCAAACGCTATGCAAAGAAAAAAGAAGAAGATGTAAAACTGCAAGCTAAACAGGAAGAAAAAAAAACTGCTCCTAAGAAGCGAGCGAAAAAAACAACTAAAAAGTAACCAGCTCTATGTTCGAGCGCGTTTTGCAACTTGTCTCTCGATTTGGAGAAGTCGAAAAACTTCTCGGAGATCCCGGAATTCTCTCCGATAAAGCCCAATATAAAGAACTCACTCAAGAACATGCCTATTTGACAGAGGTCAAGGAAGCATGGGATCTCTATCAAAATATCCAAAAACAGCTAGAAGAAAATAGAGAGCTTCTCAAAGAGGTCAGAGATGAAGAGCTCATTCTGATGCTTAAAGAAGAGATTGATAAGCTCGAGAAACAGGAAATCGCCACAAGCGCGAAAATCGAAACTCTTCTCGTTCCTCCTGACCCTAATGATCATCGCAATACTATCCTAGAAGTTCGCGCCGGAACAGGCGGTGATGAAGCAGCTTTATTTGTCGGGGATATTGTCAGGATGTACCAGCAATACGCTGCCATCAACAATTGGAAATGGGAGCCACTCTCTTGTGCTCAATCAGAAATGGGGGGATATAAGGAGTATATCATGGCTCTCTCTGGACCAAATGTCCACCGAATGCTCCAATACGAGGCGGGAATTCACAGAGTACAAAGAGTACCTGCGACGGAAACGCAAGGACGCGTCCATACTTCCGCAGTGACTGTCGCGGTCTTAATGGAGCCTGACGAAGAAGAGAAAGTGGAACTCAATGAGAAAGATCTAAAAATCGATACTTACCGTGCTTCTGGGGCTGGAGGGCAGCACGTGAATACGACTGATTCAGCCGTTAGGATCACACATATTCCCACAGGGATTGTCACCTGCTGTCAAGATGAACGATCGCAGCACAAGAATAAGGATAGGGCGATGCGCCTTCTCTCTGCGAAGATCGCAGATGAAAAGAGAAAAAAAGCGCATATGGAGCGGGCAGAGCTCAGGCAAAGTCAAGTAGGCACTGGCGATCGCTCCGATCGCATTCGGACCTATAACTTTTCACAAAATCGTGTCTCGGATCATCGGATAGACTTGACACTCTACAAGCTCGAGCAGGTCTTAAGCGGAGAGCTCGACGAGGTCATACAGCCCCTTGTTAGCTATTACTATGCGCAAAAGCTCGCAGGAAAATGAAGCACCTGAAAACCGTTCTTGAACTCGCCACAGCCTACCTCGAAAAGCACAAAATCGAGAGGGCCCGCTACTCTTCCGAGCAGCTCCTTGCCCATTCTCTTGAAATGAAGCCAATTGAACTCTATATGCACCATGACCGTCCGATGGAGGAAGAAGAGCTTGTGGTTTTTCGAAAAGGACTCAAAAGAAAAATTACAGGAGAGCCCCTAGAGTATATCCTTGGGTGCATAGAGTTTTACCACTGCCGAATCAAAACGGGGCCTGCTGCTCTGATCCCTAGACAGGAGACGGAAATTCTCCTCGATCTCGTTAACGCTCGCCTTGATGGAAGCGAGCGGACAGTTCTCGATCTATGTACAGGGAGTGGATGCCTAGCTATTGGTCTTAAAAAAGCCCAGCCTCACCTTCAGCTCACAGCTGTCGATCTCTCTGTTGAGGCTCTCGCTCTTGCAAAAGAGAATGCAGAGATCAATCAAATGCCTATCGAATGGCTCCATGGAGATTTGATAGAGCCTGTTCGGGAGAGAAAATTTGATTTAGTCCTTTGCAATCCACCCTATATTGCTGAAAAAGAATATGAAGGGCTCTCAGCCAGTGTTCGAGATTTTGAGCCGAAGATAGCTCTTGTCTCTGGCGAGAGCGGTTATGAATTCTATGAGCGCCTTTCTCGTGAACTTCCACAGATTCTTTTTCCCAATGCAAAAGTTTTTTTCGAGATAGGGAAGGGGCAGGGAGCCGGTCTTCTGAAACTTTTTTCTTCGAAAAATTGGAAGGATTCCAAGGTCGAGCCCGACTGGGCGGGGCACGATCGCTTCTTTTCGTCTATTTCTCTTGAAAATGAATGATTTTTTCCCTATTATTACCAGCTAATAAGTTATGTTTGATACGCTCGCGAAAAACTTTACTCAGCTCTTTTCCTCGTTAGCCAGCAAAAAAAAGTTGACTGAGGAAAATATCTCCGATGCCGTCCGCAAGGTTCGGCTAGCCTTGCTTGATGCCGATGTCAATTATGGAGTTGCATCTGCGCTCGTGAAACGGATCAAAGAAAAAGCTCTAGGCGATGAGGTGCGGGGGTCAGTAACACCGGATCAGCAGTTCATCAAAGTGGTTCATGAAGAGCTCATTGCCCTTATGGGAACAGAGGAGTCAACCCTCAAACTCACTGGCCATCCGTCTGTGTTTTTGCTTTGCGGTTTGCAAGGATCGGGAAAGACAACCACCTGTGCAAAGCTTGCAGCGCATCTGATGAAAAAAGGGAAAAAGACCCTCCTTGCAGCCTGTGACTTGCAGAGGCCTGCGGCGATCCAGCAGCTCAAGCTGCTTGGGAGTCAAATTGGGGCGGAGGTCTTCTCTCTCGATGGGGAAAAGCGCCCCTTAAAGGTCGCGAAAAAGGCTCTTGAAAAAGCGCGCAAGGAGGCCTTCGATGTCCTCATTGTCGATACTGCCGGAAGGCTCCACATCGATGCACCTCTCATGAAGGAGCTTAAAGAACTCAAGAGCTCTCTTGACCCCCAAGAGGTCTTGTTCGTTGCCAATGCGACGACAGGGCAGGATGCAGTCAAAACGGCCAAAGAGTTCGATGAGCAGCTGGAGATCACTGGGTCGATTCTCACGATGCTCGATGGGAGTGCAAGGGCAGGAGCAGCTATTTCGATCACCGAAGTGACCCAAAGACCCCTGAAGTTTGAGGGGATTGGAGAGCACATCGATGACTTGCAGGTTTTCAACCCGCAGTCGATGGCCGATCGGGTCCTTGGAATGGGAGATGTGATCAACCTTGTCAAAAAGGCTGAGGAGCATATCGACGAGAAAGAGAGTGAGAAACTCGAGAAGAAGCTTCGCAAAGCGGCCTTTACTTACGAGGATTACTTAAGTCAAATGGGAAAGATCAAAAAAATGGGATCTCTGAAGAGTCTCTTTAAGATGATGCCCGGGCTTTCCAACATGGGGGACTTTGAATTCTCTGAGAAAGAATTTCAGAAGACCGAGGCAATCATCCAGTCGATGACGCCAAAAGAGAGAAGAGAAAGAGTCGAACTCGTTCCGAGTCGTAGACGGCGGATTGCTAAAGGGAGCGGGACAACTATCGACGATGTGAATCGTCTTGTAAAAGGGTTCAAAAAACTTAAGAAACTGTTTAAATCGATGCCAAAGATGAAATCGATGTCAAAATTTATGGATAATATGCCAAAGGAGAAAATGTCATGGCAGTGAAAATTCGCTTGCGCCAACAAGGACGGACAAACCGTCAGACCTATCGCTTAGTCGCTTGTGACACACATGTGAAGCGTGATGGGAAGTACCTAGAAAACTTGGGGTGGTATGATCCCTTCCTCGAGGAAAACAATGCGCTTATAAAAGAAGAGAGAACGATACACTGGTTAGAGCAAGGGGCAGAGATGACAGAGGATGCCAAGAATCTGATCGCTAGAGCAGCACCTGGTGTGATCAAGCATTGGAATAAAAAACGCTTGGCAAAGCGGGCAAAACTCGCTGTAAAGCGCAGAGAGAGTCGGAAGAAGGCGGCGCAAGCAAAGAAATAATGCGCATTGATATCCTCTCTCTTTTTCCCGAATATTTTGAAAGCCCCTTTGCTGTCAGCATCATTAGGAGGGCAAGGGAAAAAGGGCTCGTCGATATCCGCCTGATCAACATCCGAACGTTTGCAGAAGGGAAACACCGGCGCGTAGATGACCGACCCTATGGTGGTGGTCCAGGGATGGTGATGATGCCTGGCCCATGCCTTAGGGCAATCAGGAGTGTTAGAAAAGAAGACTCTCATGTGGTGTTTCTAACGCCTGGGGGAACACCTCTTCAGGCCAAGGGATGCACCAAGCTTGCGAAGCATTCCCACCTGATCCTTCTCTGTGGACACTATGAAGGAGTTGACCAGCGGGTGATGGAAGAGGTCGATGAGGAGATAAGCATTGGCGATTACGTTTTAACAAACGGATGTTTGCCAGCGATTGTTCTCATTGATGCGACCATCCGTTTCCTCCCAGGGGTTCTGGGGAATGAAGAGTCTGCTTTGAATGACTCATTCCAGGAAGGGAGAGTAGAAGGACCACACTATACGAGGCCAGAGGAGTTCGAAGAAATGCGAGTCCCTGAGGTGCTCCTTAGAGGGAATCACAAGGAGATTGCCGCCTGGCGGAAAACAGAAAGTGAAAAAAAAACTCGGCAAGTCCGATCAGAATTAACAGCAGGAGTTTAAAATGAATGTATCAAAACTCATTGATGAAATTGAAGCAGAGCAACTCAAAAGCGATATCCCAGACTTTAATGTGGGGGATACAATTAGCATCCACTTCCGGATTATTGAAGGAGATAAGGAACGGATCCAGGTCTTTACCGGGGTTGTCATTGCTCGTAAAGGAAGGGGCATATCAGAGACCATTTCCATTTATCGCATTGCCTATGGTTCAGCAATGGAGCGGGTCTTTCCTCTGCACAGCCCGAAAGTAGCAAAGATTGAGATTGTTAAACTGGGAAAAGTTCGTAAAAGCAAGCTCTACTACCTCCGTGGTGTGTTTGGTAAGAAGGCTAAAGTCCAGGAGCGGATTGTTCTTCCTGGTAAAAAAGGAGCTCGGAAAGAAGAAACTGGGGGCAAAGTTGACGAGATCCCCGAGAGCGCCGAAGAGGTAAAGGGTGAAGAAGCTCAAACACCACCCGCTGCAGAAAAGACTCCGGAGAAGAAAGAAGATACATCTACTCCCTCTACAGAAGAATAACTTTTAGCGAGAGATAAAGACCTGTGGGAAAAGCCCCATCGGGAATCAGCCAAAAAGAGAAGAGCCGCTTAAAGCGGCTCATGACCATCGAAGAAGAGGTCCGCACACAGGGCTTTGAAATCGTAGCCGGCATCGATGAAGCGGGAAGGGGCCCACTGGCAGGGCCGATCACGGCTGCGGCTTGCATATTGCCAGTAGGGTTCACCATTGCGGGAGTTGATGACAGCAAGAAGTTGACAGGTCAGGAGCGATATGCTCTCTACCGGGAGATCATATCCCATCCAGGGGTAGATTATGGAATCGGTGTTGTGGAAGCCGCTGAAATTGATCAGCTCAACATCCACCGGGCAACCTTAGAGGCGATGAGAAGAGCCGTCATTCGCCTCACGAAAAAACCCGATTTTCTGCTGGTTGATGGGTGCCACGTTCCCGATCTGCCGATTCCCTCCGAGAGTATCGTCGAGGGAGACCAGAAGGTGCTCGCAATCGCTGTTGCTTCGATCCTCGCAAAAGTGATTAGAGATCATATCATGTTGGGATATGACGACCTCTTCCCAAACTATGGTCTCAGAGATCATAAAGGATATGGGACAAAGAAGCATCGGGAAGCGATTGATAAATATGGCCCTAGCCCCATCCACAGGATGAGTTTTGGCCAAATGAAGGATAAGAAGCGATGACGCGTAGTATGACCGCCTACAGCCGCGTGGTGAGCGAAGAGAAACGTGGACTCTCTTGGGTCGTTGAAATCCATTCGGTGAATAGAAGACACCTCGATCTCCACATCCATCTACCTAAAGAGTTCATGTGTTTTGATGTTGATTTGCGCAAAGAGATCAGCAAGTCTCTCTTTAGAGGGAATGTGACTGTAAAGGTCTTCCTTCGCAAAGAGCAAAAGGGATCTGTCTCTCTTTCACTGCTGAAATCCCTTAAAAAGGAATGGGAGAAGATCGCTTCTGATCTCGGATACTCAAAAGAGTCAATCAACCTACCCTTTTTATTGAAAGAACTCGAGCAAAGCTCTTTTGATGCGCTAGGTGTAGGAGAAAAAACAATTCGAGCTGAACTGAAACGGACAATGGAAAAAGCCCTCGAGCTTCTCATCCAAATGAAGACAAAAGAGGGGAAGGCTCTAAGTATCGATTTAACAAAGAGGCTCAAATCGATCAGCGCCCACCTAAACAAAATCGAAAAATTGGCCGGAGCCTCCGTCGTTAAGAAAAAGAAAAAGCTTCTCGAGGTTCTGGCTTCCGTATTAGAAGAGTCTACGGAGGATGAGCGGGTATTGCGTGAAGTGGCAATTTTTGCAGAAAAAGTGGACACTTCTGAGGAGCTCACAAGGCTCCACTCTCATATTGTACAGATGGCAGCTCTACTGGAAAAGGCGGGACAGAGCAAGGGTAAGAGTCTCGATTTTCTCACACAGGAGATGCTCCGCGAGACAAATACCATAGCCTCTAAAGCTGCCGATTTGAAAATTACGCAGCTCAGTCTCCAAATCAAAGGAGAGCTGGAAAAGATCAAAGAACAGGTGCAAAATATCGAATAATGAGCGAAAAACTTCTCGGAACACTATCTAAAGGACTTCTCATTGTGATCAGCGCTCCTGCAGGGACGGGGAAGACAACCCTTGTTCGCATGCTCACCGATGAATTTTCCTGCGTCAGCGAGAGCATTTCCTGCACGACGAGGCCTATCCGACAAAAAGAGATCGCCGATAAGGATTACCACTTTCTATCTGAAGAGGAATTTAAGAAGAAGGTTGTGGAAGGGAAGTTTCTCGAACACGCTGAGGTTTTCGGGAACTACTACGGCACACTCCGATCTCATATTGATGAAAAGCTGGGTGAGAAGAAGCATGTGATTCTCGTCATTGACACCCAAGGGGCGATGGATCTAAAAGAGAAAGAGGTCGATGGTGTCTACATCTTTGTAAGACCCCCATCCTTGGCCGAGCTTAGGCAGCGCCTCTTCAAACGGGCTTCCGATAAACCAGAAGAAATAGAGAACCGGCTCACCTGGGCGAAAAATGAGATCGAGATGAGCCGCCATTATGATTACACCATTCTCAATGACAATTTGCATCGCGCTTATGAGATATTGCGCAGCATACTCATTGCAGAGGAACACAAAAAGGAGAGATATGACGAAAGAATCCTTGACGAATGAATCCCTTAAGGGGATTTGCAACAGCAACTTTGCACTGGCCCACTTTGGCATCGCCCTAGGGCGCTACTTCATTTCATCGGGAAGGGAACCCCACTTGAGAGATGTGGTGAAGGAGATGAAAAGGCATCCCGATCCGAATTATGTTGATGTTCTCAGACAGATCGATGAACAAGAGGAAAACAAAGAGCCAGAGCAGCAGTACCCTGAATGAGTGAAAGAGTCCTCATCACCTCTGCCCTTCCCTATGCCAATGGCCCCCTGCATTTTGGGCACATAGCAGGCGCCTATCTTCCAGGAGACTGCTATGCTAGATCCCAGAGGCTCTTTGGTGCCGATGTCCTCTACCTCTGCGGCTCGGATGAGTATGGCCTTCCGATCACCATTCATGCTGAGCAGGCAGGGCGGACCCCTCAAGAGCATGTTGATATCTTTCATGCGATCAACAAGGCCTTCTTTAACAAACTGGAGTTCTCCTTTGACCATTACGGTCGGACTACTTGGGAAGGGCATCAAGAAACGGTCCAGCAATTTTTCTCCGACCTAAATGAAAATGGGTACATCGAAGAGAGAGTGACCGACCAGCTCTACTCCGAACAAGACAAACGATTTTTGGCTGACCGCTATGTGGTTGGTACCTGTCCGAAATGTGGCTTTGAAGAGGCTCGTGGAGATGAGTGCCCTAAGTGCGGCGCGAGTTATGAGACGCTCGATCTGAAAAATCCTCGTTCAAAGGTGACGGACGCCCCTCTTTCGAGGAAGCCGACTAAGCATTGGTTCCTCAAGTTTGAGATGTTCAAAGAGAGGCTAGCCTCGTGGATCGAAGAAAAGAACTGGAAGCCCGCGGTCAAAAACTTTGCCAAAAGCTATATCGATGAGCTTCGCTCTCGTGCAATTACACGTGATTCCAAGTGGGGGATCCCTCTTCCTATTAAAGATACTGAGGGAAAGGTTTTTTACGTCTGGTTTGATGCCCCGATCGGGTATATTTCGATTGCCAAGGAGTGGGCTGAGAGCGTAGGAGACAAAAACAAATGGAAGGAATACTGGTGTGACCCCAAAACCCGTCTCGTTCATTTTGTTGGGAAGGATAACATCCCATTCCATGCGGTCTTCTTCCCCGCTATGACCATGGGACAAAATGTCCCTTATAAACTCGTCGATGACTTGCCCGCCAATGAGTTCCTCAATCTAGAGGGAAGACAATTCAGCAAGTCAGAAGGTTGGACGATTGATCTCGAGGCTTTTTTCCTCGAATTCACTCCCGATCAAATCCGTTACTACTTAGCAGCTAACGCCCCGGAAACAGCCGATTCAGAGTTTTCATGGAGAGACTTTCAGCTTCGGTGCAACTCTGAGCTTCTCGGAAAATACGGCAATCTCGCCAACAGAACCCTTGTTTTCGCACAGAGACACTGCGGAGGAAAAATCCCAAAGAGCAAAGACCTTCAGCCCGAGGATCGAGAGTTTCTGAGTAAAATCAAGGAAATTGCTGCGCAAATTGAAGAGGCTTATAAAACCTTTCATCTTCGAAAGGCTGCCCAAGGGATCATGGAACTAGCCACTGCGGGCAATGTCTACTTCGACGCAAAAAAACCTTGGGCCCTTGCCAAAGACTCGAATACCCGCCAGGCCATGGAGACCACCCTTGCCTGCTGCATAGAATGCCTCAAAGTCTTAGCACTCGTCTCTTCGCCGATCATTCCATCAGCAGCACAGAAGTTGTGGGAACTCATCGGATTTGAAAGTCGTCTAGAAGATCAAAATTGGAGAACCATCATGGATGAATCTGTCAAAGCTACCACTCCTCTCCCTGAGCCTAAAACCCTCTTCAAAAAAGTAGAGGATAGCCTCATAGAGAAGGAGATGGCCAAACTCGAAGAAAACCTCCCGAAAACAGAGGAAACTTTCGGCTATGAGCCCCTCAAAGAGCAAATCAGTATCGAGGAGTTCTTTAAGATCGATCTACGTGTAGGAGAGGTCCTTGCTGTAGAGAAAGTAGCAAAAAGTAAAAAGCTTCTAAAATTGCAGATAGATATCGGCTTTGAAAAGCGGACAGTTGTCTCAGGGATTAGTCCCTACTTCGAAGACCCTCAAACCCTTGTTGGGAAAAAAGTAATTCTTGTCGCCAATCTTAAAACCGCTAAACTAATGGGAATTGAAAGCCAAGGCATGCTCCTCGTTGCAGGAATGGATAAGAGGATTGAGATGCCAATTTTCGAAGAAGCTAAACCAGGAGATTCCATTGCATAATCCGACTAAGATTTTTTTTGCTCTCATTCTATCCTCACTGCTGCTAACAGCAAGTGGCTATTCCTTCATTTCTCAGAATGTTCGAAAGGAAATAAAGTCCCTAGCAAAAGAGCGAGAGATAGCATCCTATGACAAAATACTCGCAACCCTTTTTGTCAAAGGGTCGATCGAAAATATCGGATTAGACAAAGAGGTGAGATCCCCCTTTGTCACTACACAGGCCATTGTCGAGCAGGTAATCGCAAGGTCTCTAAAAGAGGGGACCATTACCCGCTTCCAGGGAGCCATTCATACACCGACGCCAACAACCCCTCTTTGCATGAAAGGGGATGTGGATTTTGCAATTGCAACTCGAGAAGTGATTCAGGATCTTTCCCGATTTAGAACGATTCAAGCAAGGGCCACTTCACTCCGCGATGTTTTGATTGAAGGAGGAGAGCTCCATGTTGTTTATCCAAAGAGCGGACTAGCTAGACGAACAGAACATCAGAGAAAGACCTATCTAGAGACCTGCGAGCTTTTTGAGGGATCTCTCATCGATCACCCCATTGGCAACAAAGTGCCTGATGACATGATTGGGGCGACTTATCTTTTCACAGATAACAGAGGGAGAACCTTTCTCTTTGCGATCCAAGCGACGCAAGCCAATGATGCGAGGGATCAGATGCATTGGAAGCTCTGGCTTGACAATGTCAAACGGCCAAGTGCGCAAGCAAGACTCGAAGCAGTCAATGCCTTCCTTACGTCTTCCGGAGTTCCACCTCTCAGTTATGAGTAGCTTAGGAGACCTTTAGGGATAAAGCTCTGTACCTGCGTGACAAGCCCTGTATGACGCTTCTGCACCTCTTCGGTGCGAACCGCAATAGCAATTGCCTTTTTTGTCCCTACCAGAATGACCCGTTTTTTTCCCCTCGTGA
This sequence comes from Chlamydiota bacterium, assembly GCA_011064965.1. Classification (GTDB taxonomy): domain Bacteria; phylum Chlamydiota; class Chlamydiia; order Chlamydiales; family Rhabdochlamydiaceae; genus Sacchariniichlamydia. The sequence continues at coordinate 59,699 of JAAKFS010000006.1, read as the reverse complement.
TCCCTGTATACAGGAGATTGCGATGAAGGAGCTTAAAGTGGGTTGTATGGATGGGTAGGATCACGCAGGGGCATTCACTTCCCTGATACTTGTGAATGGAAACCGCATAGGCGAGGATAAGCTCATCAAGCTCTAAAAATTCATATGCGACCTTTTTCCGATCGAATTCCACATAGACAATTTGATCTGAAGAATCGATTTCAGTAATGAACCCTACATCCCCATTGAATGTCTCTTTTTGGTAGTTATTCCGGATCTGCATGACCTTGTCCCCTTTATGGAATCGACGACCCATCTTCATGAGCGGGGAGTCAGAGGGGTTTAGAACACCTTGGAGGACTTGATTGAGATTTTCAGTGCCGATGATTCCCCGCTTCATTGGGCAAAGAACCTGTATTTCATTCTTCAAATTGAACTCCTGAAGGCCTTTAGTCATGAGCTGTACAATTGCTTCTCCGACCTCTTCAGGTGTCTCCTTTTCGATGAACCTAAAATCCTTTTCTCCTCCAAGCCAGGGAAATTCCCCATTATTGATTTTATGGGCATTTGTGATGATATGAGATCCCTTTGCTTGGCGGAAGATCTCTGTGAGTCTCACAACGGGGAGTGTTTCCGATTCAATGATGTCTCGCAGAACATTGCCGGGCCCAACACTCGGGAGCTGATCGATATCGCCGACAAAGATGACTCTTGCCGTGCTAGGGATGGCTTTCAGGAGATTGTGCATCAGATAGGTATCGATCATGCTCGCTTCGTCGACAATGATCAGATCGCAGAGCAGAGGGTTGTCTTTCCCTTTTTTAAAGCCCCCTCTCTTGAAGTCCATCTCTAAGAGACTATGAATGGTGAATGCTTTTCGATAGGTGATCTCAGAAAGGCGTTTTGCCGCTTTGCCAGTAGGAGCCGCGAGAAAGATCTTTTGAGTCAATTTTTCACTGATGCGTAAAATCGCCTTTGTGATTGTACTCTTACCCGTTCCGGGTCCTCCTGTAAGAATGAGGAGTTTATCGCTGACAGCATGCAAGATCCCTTCCTTTTGCTGCTCAGCGAGGCGGATCCTCAGCTTCTCTTCGACCCAATCGAGAGCTTTTGGTGCATCTACCTGTCTTAAACTACAAGGACTTTGCTCTAAGCGGCGAAGCTCTCTTGCAATTCCCACTTCCGATAGAAAAAGGGGCTTGATCCAGATTTTTTCTCCTTCCTCGATGATCTTTCCTTCTTCTTTAAGAGCGAGCATTTGCGGCGCAACCTTGTCCACATCAATTTCTAGCAGCTTTGCAGCTGCCGGAATGAGTTCATTCTTCGGATAACAGACATGCCCTTCTGAAGTCAGCTCCCATAGCAAATGCTGGATCCCGCTACAAATCCTCATGCTAGCATCTGGAAGGATCCCGAGATTCTGCGCAATCTGATCAGCAGTTTTAAAACCAATACCTGCAATCTCCTGAGCCATCCGATATGGATTTTCTTTGAGCTTGGCAATGCTCTCTTGCCCGTAGTTTTTGAAGATCTTTTGCGCAAAGGAGGGACTCACACCATTCCCTCGCAGAAAGATCATCACATTGCGGATCTCCTTCTGCTCGTCCCAACAGCGGATAATGTGTTCGATTCGCTTCTCTCCAATTCCTGAGACCATGAGGAGTTTTTGTGGCTTCTTGTCAATGACTTGGAGGGTATCAACACCGAACTTTTTTACGATCCTCTCTGCATAAGCGGGACCGATTCCTTTGATCATTCCCGATTCGAGATAGCGCTGAATTCCCAAAAGATCGGTGGGGATTTCCGTCTCAAAAGATCGGACCTCGAATTGGATCCCATGCTTGGGGTGGTGCTTCCAAATACCCTGACAGCGGATTGACTCGCCCACTTGAATCCCTGGCAATGTCCCGACAATGGGAGTGACCTCTCTCTTTTTCGGCTCTTTGACCTTTGCTACGACAAAGCCAGTGTCCTCTCCAGAAAAAAGGATTGAATCAACCGTTCCAAATAACTCTTCCATAGGAAGCTATAATAGACTTTTAGTGACAACCCAGTCAATGGCCCACTTGCCATCCCACTGTTCTAAGCAAACGGTAGTCCCTGCATGAAAATGGACAATCAATAGATCGGGATCGCCTCCTACTAAAGACCCAACGAGATTGTTTAAGAAGGGGAGGTGACTCACGATCATGAGATCCTCTTCAGACCCCTCGATCCGAAGGAGCGCATCATCGATCGGAGCATTGGGCTTGAGGTACTCGTGCTCTTCAGGCGTCAGGTGAGGTTCGAGATGTTGCCTCAAAATATCCGCCGTTTGTTTTGCTCTCGCTTTATTACTATGGAGAATCGCCGATAAGGGGAAGCTATTCCCAGCTAAGAACTTCGATAGTTTTTCAATCCCTTCCACTCCTGCAGGGGAGAGTCCTTGCTCTGGATCAATATCAGGAGAAAGGGCTTCTCCATGCCGAACCAAGTAAATTTTCAAAATCATCTCCTATAGGTAGAACTGTTTACTTTTAAACCATTCTTTCCCTAAAATGGCAAGCAATTGTTCCGGATTAGCTCAGCGGTAGAGCAGTGGACTGTTAATCCATTGGTCGCAAGTTCGAATCTTGCATCCGGAGATCTTCCAAGCACTTAGGTCTAAAATCCTAGGTGCTTTTTGGTTTTAGGCCAGGATTTCCCCCAATTTCCCCAGCTTGCTCGCAAAAAACTGCAAGAGCTTGCAGCTTTCTATATAAGAGAAAGTCGCTTAACTCGTTTATTAATAGATGCTTACAAACATAAAGCCATACTTGAGTTATAGGGGCTTGATCTATAAATCACTTTTATGGTTAAATGTGAGTTATAGACAGGAGGTCTATTGCTCATGCCTTGGAATTGGGAATTGCCTGAATGGCCAAGATTTCGTTGCGATTTTAACCGAATATCACAAATGGAAAAGGAATTCCTTTTGGGTACTGGGGGGGCTTTTGCATTTTTAAAAAGTCTCGATGAAAAGGATTACAATCGATTTATCGTTGAAATTCTTACTTCAGAAGGTTTAGAGAGTTCTAAAATAGAAGGAGAAATTCTTGATAGAGAAAGTTTACAATCATCGATTAGGCGACACTTTGGATTAGATGGAAATAAGAAAAAAGAAGCCGATAAAGAATCTCGGATGGCTAAGCTTCTTTTGGATGTTTATGAAACTTTTGATAGACCTTTGACACATGAAATGCTCTGGCAATGGCATTCTATGTTATTTAATGATCAATCCTCCATATCTGATTATGGGAAATATCGGAGGCATACCGAACCTATGCAAATTGTTTCGAATCGTTATGGATCTCCCATAATTTATTTTGAAGCGCCTCCTTCAGCGAAGGTTTTTGATGAAATGGAAGCATTCATTGATTGGTTTAATCATTCGAATCAATCTTCTTCAATTCTAGGTCGTGCGGCTATTGCCCATGTTTATTTTGAAAGTATCCATCCATTTGAAGATGGTAATGGAAGAATTGGTCGTATTTTAATTGAAAAGATTCTTTCTCAAGGTGTGAAACAAAGAGTATTGATAGCTGTTTCAAAAATATTAGAAAAAAAGAAAAAGATATATTATTCCGAACTAGAAAAATGCAACCGAACATTGGAAGTACAAGATTGGGTGGAATATTTTGCTAAAGTAATCTTGCAAGCACAAGAAGAGTCGATGACTCTTCTCTATTTTTTGATCAAAAAATCAAAAATGATGACAGCTCTTTCAGGCCAACTCAATTCTCGGCAAGAAAAGATACTTCTGAAAATGTTTGCAGTAGGTCCAAAAGGTTTTAAAGGGGGACTAAGTGCTGAAAACTATATCGCAATTACAAGTGCTTCTCGAGCAACCGCTACACGTGATTTAACGAATCTAGTTCAAAAAGGAGCTTTGGTGAAAACCGGAGAGCTGCGTCATACCCGCTATTGGCTGAATATTTGAACCTCCCTCGCCTAAAGGCGAAGGAGGTTCAAATAGCTAATTTTCACGGCTAAAAACAGATCATGTTTACTCAGGATTTTTCCACGCTTGGTTTATCAAAGAGGTAAGGACATGATCTTCCCATTTACCATTGACTAGCAAGTATTGTTTTGCAACTCCTTCCTTCTGAAACCCTAAACGTTTAAGAAGGATTCCACTTCTGCGATTTGCGGGCATATAGCAGGCCATGATCCGATGAATATTTTGGGTGTCAAGCATATAGGAGCAGCTACACTTCAATGCTTCGTACATGAGACCTTGTCCTTCATAATCACTGTCAATTTTGTATCCAAGATAGCAGCCGTGAAAAGGCCCCCTGAACATCTGTGTGAAGTTGCACATTCCGATTATAGATTTTGAAAGAGCCTCTTTTTCAAAGAGGATGAGCCTTACCGATTGGCCATTGGCAAATTCCTGCATAAAGTTGCGTATTTTCTGCGCTCAATGTTCTTTGGAAGAAAGGCTCCGGTCTGGATGAGGAGAGTATTTGGAAAAATGATCTTCATTTTTGACATGAAGGAGGCGAATAAATCTTCATCACCTCGAATAGGATTTCGAAATAAGAGTCGTTGAATATTCAGTTCAATCATTCGTTCTAACCATCCTTCCAAAGCTGTTGCTTTTAGGTGTTTGACTATGGCCTTTTGCATGGGCGATGAATCCAAGTGTTGTATCAATCACAGATCTGGACGTCATGATCCAAGAATGCCCAGCAAAAACTGTAATGTGTTTATGGGGAGTTACTAGGCAGGATTCGGCTACCGCTATCTTGCCATCATTTTTTCCTTCTGTAGTGGGATTCCATCCAAACGTTCCTGAAATGACGAGCACTTCCATGCTTTCTGGAAACTGCCCGAGGTGATCGAAGTTGTGAGTAGTCAGAAGTTGCTTGCCTGTTTTGGTGCCTAGATATTTCCGAATGGGTCCGATTTTATTTAAAAAATGGCCAAAGCTACTCCCTTGATTGGGAGGAGAGAGAAGAACGGCTCTCCCATTTTTCGCTTCTTCTGGGCAATCGGGATGATTGACTGCTGCTCTGAGGATAATCCCTCCTAAGCTATGCGTCACAAAATGCATGGATTTGCCAGGATTTCGCTTCGCGGTTTTTTTTAGTTCGTGAACCAACGCCTCTGCGTGTTCTTCTATCGTCTGTTCACGGCTGGGGTAATCCCAAAGATGCGTTTCATACCCATGCTTTTGAAAGGGCTTAGCCATATGCTTCATCGAAGCAGCTCTTCGCATAAAACCGTGTAAGCAATATACGGATTCTTTTTCTGCAAAAAGGGAGACTGAAAAAATGACTAACGGAACGAAGAGAATAAAATAACCGAAGCATTTCATGATTTTCAAAATCCTGATTCTTATCAGGGAACAAAGTTACACTACTTAGTCAATTTCTTTCACTTTTGAAAAATTGGATAAAAACTAATCTTTTCCTCAAACCGTCTTTTTTTGTTATTCTGAGCTATGTATAGTGGAATCAATGCCGCATGGGGTGTTGGATTCGCGAAAATGGATATTTGGCGCTCAGTGGAAGTGCTTTTTCTATACCCTAAGAGGAGAAAAAATGAAAAAAATTCTATTTGTTATTGTTTGCTTCTTAACAGCTTCTCAATCTGGAGTATTTGCTGATCAGCCGATCCAGAAGGTTTCGAACGACTCAGTGATTGAGGTGAGTACCCTCGATGAGCTCAAACAGATCATTAGCTCATTAAAGAAACGGGTATTTGTCGACTTTTATTCCCCACATTGTCCCCCTTGTAAGAGACTTAGCCCGATTTTCAAAAAATATGCGAATGAGAACTCATCCAAGGGAACATTTGTGAAAGTGAATTTAAACGAGGTGAGCGGAGCTGGACGAGAGTACGACATCTCTTCAATGCCCACTCTTCTTGTATTTGGCCCTGGGGGGAAGCTCCAAGATCGAGTGGTAGGCATTCCTAAGATTCCTAATTACCTTAAGGAGCAGTAATCGGTCCCGTCCGGTCATCGATAAGCCAACTCGAGAGGGTTGGCTTTTTTATTTATAGTGCACAGACCGTCTTTCGATAAGAAAAAGAGAATCGGGTGTGATTTCTCCTCTCCAGTGGGCAACTTTTGCAAGATCTATAGAAGGAGTAAGGCCCAGTTGATAAAGAATCAGGGAGAGAGGTACTTGATCGGGTCGGGGATTAAAATAGGCATCTGGATCTTTAGCAGCATTATACCAAAGATCGATGATGTTGTTCCCGATTGGCTTTGTAAAATCCACTCCAAGAATCATTGATCCGTAGGAATAAATTTTCTTTGTCTGCTGCATCGTTTTTCCGAAATATGCCGCTGCCTTTCGATGCATATGCAGGCCTAATGGAATCACTGTACCGATGCTAAAGTACCCCGCTTTATCGATTCGGTCAAAAATGCGATTCAGAGAGACAAGAGGAGTGATCGATGTATCCAACCAAAGCGTTCTCTTATATCCAAGTCTTTGCGATTCTTTGAAGAATGCCGCTTTGAAGGCATAAGGAACATGGGCCAATTTGAGAGATCCACCTTCAGCATTGGGCCATCCTCCTTTTCGAAAGAATATATGTCCCTTAAAGTCGGATTGGAGAATATAGTCTACGAGTCTTTGCAGGCCAAAGGGATAGTTTCTATTAAAGGAGGAATAGATCAGAATGCAATTCTCTTTGTCATTGATGCTGCAGTTGACCGGAATAATTTCCGAAGAAGGGTACTCTTCCGGAGTATTTCCAATGATCTTGAATGTTCTCGTAATGTATTGATAATCAGCTAATCGATGTAAATTTTCTCTCTCTCCATAAGAGAGGAAGCTTTGAATGGTTAGGTAATCGTTTAAAGTTGGATGGAGAGGGTCTTTAATTACCTGAAAAATCGACGGAATTGATAACCCGGAATCAGGTAATGAGGACAGAGGGGTGTAAGGTTTTTTCACTTTAGTTAGGAAGTTCATTTCTAGCTCAAAATCTTTTGAAGTAGAATGAAGATTTTCACAGGAGCTGTAATCATTGGAAGTGAAGAGGATTTCAGGAACAAATCGAGAATGGGTGCCAGCCATTTCCAAAATTGGGAATGTAAAGGCTAAGTCTGCTGCATTGGAAAAAAAGTTTTCCTTCCATAAGAAATCGTCTTTGTCGACCTTTTGAAATAGGCTGGCATAGAAGGTATCTAGATGAAATGAAGTGTTTTGAGTTAATCGCAGCTGATTCACATCATCCGGAATCAGAGTACTCTTAGTGGGATTCTGGTTCGTTCTGTAGGTGGCCCAAACATTGGAATCTGCATAGAGCGCGTTGAGATAAGACAAGACGTCTGGATCTCCGAGAGAGTCACCCGTATTTAAGACCAATATAATTTCTGATTGATCGCAGGAGAAAATGGCTTGGCTTATACAAGCAAGGGGGCCATCTTTTTCTCCTGTCCGCATGAGGATACAGCGCTTTTTCTGGCTTTTTTGCTCAATGAAGGATTGGACTGCATTCGTTGTGTCTATTTGTGGGGCATCTGCTATGTAGAGGATGCGATAATTTTGGTAATTTTGCTGGAACACTGATTGGAGAGTATCCTTATAAGAATCAGTATCATTATATGAGGGAATAACGATAACAAATGGCTTCTCAACCGAGGATGGATCACTTGCTGAGAGCTTAGAAGATAAAAATAATCCAAGAAAAGTGAATGTAAAAAAGAATCGCACAGCTTTACCCTTTGGTTTTTATCTATTTCTTTTTGAACGGATGACCAAACGGGAAAAGATGGTTTAGTCGATTGTTAATTTGGATGGCTCTGAGCGAATCAAATCCATAACAATTTCAATGAAGTGATCCTCCGAAAAAAGCCTGGCCTTTTCACTCTTCAGGAATCGTTTAATGTTACTCAGATAACCATTATATTCTTCTTCAGACATGCTTTTTAGGTAGTTATAGAGAGAACTGTTGTCAGCGAAGTCTTCTCGAGCAATGAAGCAATCTTCAGGCACATAATCGGTAATGTTTGGTGCGCCAAGGTAAATAGGGACCGTTCCTGCATGGAAACAGTCAAAGATCTTTTCGGTAACATATCCCGGTATTCCTTTTGTATTTTCATATGCAAAGCAGAACTTATAGTTTTTTAGGATATCCACTTTTTTATCGATAGGGCCCCGATAGTTCTTATAGGTGAGAGGCCAGTTCTTCCCATAGAGCTCAAAATCATCGCCAGGTAGATTCTCAAAGAAGTTAATGAGATTGATCCTTTCACTATAGAGTTCAAGAGGGTAGTTTGAACTTTTGTATCCTGCAACTAGGGTGCTGAATTTCTTCTCATGAAAATCGACCGGATTCGAAATCATTGGATGAAAAATCGGGCAGTAGAACTTGAAGTATTTCTCATTATCGACGAGTTCATCATTCCATGTATAGATCTTTGAAAAATATCTATGGTAGTCGCGATTGTAGTTGTGAGGAGAAACCGAAGGTGGCTCCCAAAGAAAGAGAATCTGTTTTTCTTTAGGGATTGAAGCGAGATACGGCAATTGCTCCAAAAAGATGTCGAATACAATCAGATTGTTAAAGTCCTGAAGAGAGGCAAGAGAATTGGCTTGGAGGAGTTCATATCCTGATTCTGCTGCTGTTTGTCTAAGTTTATAGAGCACGTCAAGGCAATTGTCTCGATTATAACGCGGATTGTGAATAGCAAAGAGCTGTCCCCACCATCCCGGAGTGATATAGATTCGTTTGGGTATGGGTTCTGTTCCCCAGCGGGAAAGTGGTTGGTATTTCGGTTTTGCCCGAATCAATTCATCCATCTTGACCTGATGGTTATGGCGAACTTTGAAGTCATTGATTGGGGTATTGATATTATAAACATAGCTCACTTCTGGAGTGAATCTGCTATGGGCTCCAGCCATTTCCAGAATCGGGATAATAAAGGCAATATCACTCGCTGCGGTGAAAAATTCCCCTTCATATAACAGGTCCTCTTTTTTGATCTGGTGAAAGAGTCCTGCATAGAAGGTTCTCAATGCAGAAACATATCCACGAAGAACACGGAAAGCATTATGCTCTATGATTGGTTTAGGAACATCAGCACAGAAACCGACTTGATAGGCGGGGTGATAGATAAACTGTCCATAAGTAACCCATACATCTGGATCGGCATAAATTTTGTTGAGATCTGCTAATACTTTCGGATGCGCTAACCAATCATCACCGTCTAAATCGACAACGATTTCATCGGGCTTGCAAAGGGAAATCCCGTTATATTTGTTGGCGAGGGCTCCTACGTTGGTTTCATTGATAATTACAGTGACGCGGTCTTCGAGGTTGTTGTCTCTGAGGTAAGCTTCGACAAGAGCACCTGTGCCATCTGGAGAGGCATCATCAATGTAGATGACCCGGAAATTCTGATACGTTTGCGAAAAAACTGAGTTCAAGTTTTTTTCGTAGTGGTCCTTATTATTATAGGAAGGGATGACGACTACAAAAGACTTATTTTTAGCCGCGGAGTCAGCTCTGACATCAGTTGTCCCAAGAATAAGAAATAGGAGTGGTATTAGTAGGTAGCGGAGAAAATTCTTTTGCATCGGATTTAAGGGGGTTAGGTTGATTAATAGGGGCTTTTCACTGGTTGATATCTCTTTCTTGTTCGAATATGAAGGCCGAGTTTTTGCTGAAATTTCCGATCAATTTTAACGTCATTTATGGGTGTTTCGATATTGTAGATGTAGAGAATTTCGGGGATGAAACGGCTATGAGTACCCGCCATTTCTAAAATAGGCCACATATAGGCCAAGTCTTGAGCCATAGGGAAGAAATCCCCGTTGTAAAGAAGATCGTTCTTCTTGATCTTATGATAGAGCCCTGCATAAAAGGTGCGAAGAGCTGTGGTGACCCATGCACGATCTCTGAAACCATTTTTGGCAATGACATCATCGGGAACTTGTGCTGCCCAACCAATTGTCCCACAGGGGTGATAGGCAAACTGCCCATAGGTAACCCACACGTTAGGGTTAGAATAGACGGAATTGAGTTTTTTGAGGACATTTTCATGTGCAAACCAGTCATCACCATCTAGGCAGGCGACGATTTCATATGGTTTGCAGGCCCAAACGCCTTTGTAGTAGTTTGCGCCAGCGCCGACTCTTTTTTTGTTTTGGAAGAGAGTGGTTCGGTTGGTTTCTCCATTTTTTTGAAGATAGTCTTCAACTAGAGGTCCAGTTCCATCTGGGGAGGAATCATCGAGATAAACAACACGGTAGTTTGTATAATTCTGAGAAAAGATCGAATCGAGATTTTTCTCATAGTACTCAGCATTATTGTAAGAAGCGACTACGACAACGATTGGCTTTTCTGAAAGGTGTTGTTCTTCTCCATCCTGAGCAAAAGAGGCGATGGATCCAAAGAGGAAAAGGGAGAGAAACACGGCCCTCTTGTGTATTTGTTTTAGTCTGTTCATTGCTGTGTGAATTCTCCCATGCTATTTGGTGAAAGTTTTGCCATTGCCCATTCCCGATTGCTTTCTGCGCATTGTTTTACATGATCGGGTATGTTCGGGATTTCGAGAATTCGCTCGCTAAGAGCTAAACATTCTTCATATTTCCCGATCCAATAGGCACAGACAGACATCTCAATGAGGAGGCCATAGTCATAAATCCATCTTTCGACAAAGAGAAGATCATCAGATAGGGGGATCTCGAGTCCGTGACCGGCAACTAAATAACCCAAGAGGTTTTCTCCCTTAATTCGCAAATATCTCGATAGATGACAAAGGGGCTCAGAGCGGCTGGGTCGATAACTAAATGCCTCAGAGTAGCTTTTGATCACCTCTTCGGCTGGTGCCTCTAGTCGTTCTTTCAATTGGGCAATCTGGTATTTCGACCAGAAGAGCTCTTGCCCCCATCCTCCCATTTTGACTCGCTTCTGGTAATTTTCGAGAGATTTTTCAAGCTCACCAGCATCGCGGTAACTTTGGGCGAGGTAAAAGACATAGCGGCTATTCTGGGGATCTTTTTCTAGAGCTTCCTCGAGTACTTTGGCATCTTTGTGAAATTTTTGGGGATCTTGAGAGCGGAATCCCTCGCTGCGAACGAAATTGATGACCCCTCGAAGAATCTCTCTACTGCGTACTTGGGGACTGTCGATAACTTCGTGGAGGACTCCCACCCATTTCCAGTCCAGGTCGCTTTTAACGAGTTGAGACCTTTCATAGCGGGTCCCCCCATACTCTGTGGTGATAAAATAGAGGTCTTTGTCGAGATCGGGCATAACAAAACCCTCGTCGAGGATGAATTCTTCATCAGCGTCAATAAACAGGAGGTAGTCGGCCTTCCCTTGGGCATAGTGAAGAGCTTCGTTGCGATTGTATTCAAAATTGAACCAAGGACTTTGGTAGAGCTCTCCAGGGATGTCCTTCATAAACTCCTGGATGATTTCCTGGGTTCCATCAGTCGACCCAGTGTCGACAATGACCCAATAATCGATCAAAGGCTTTGCTGAAGCTAAGCTTCTGCGAATGACTTTGCTTTCATTTTTCACGATCATATTGAGACAAACGGTTTTCTTCTCTTCTGAAGAAAAAACGCTTGTAGATAGCATTAGAAAGGCAAATAGATAGAATCGTAGTTGTCGCATGAGGTTCCTCACCAGTTGAAAAAGTGAACAATAGCAAAAGGGGAAAACAGATGTAAATAGAAAATATTATCTGCTTCTCAAAGTAGTCTCTATCGACCAATTAAGAAGAGCCTAATCAGAGGCACAACTCTCCCTAGTTATTGGAAGCAAGTTTGGATTGTGCCCATTTCAGATTGCTTTCAGCACACTCTTTGACGTTCTCGGGTAGGTTGGGCATTTGGAGAACACTCTCGCTAAGTGTGCAGCATTCCTCATATTGCCCGATCCAATAGGCGCAGACAGCTCTTTCAATCAGAAGGGAGTAATCGTAGATCCATCTATAAACAAAAAGGATATCATTTGAGAGGGGGACTTCGAGTCCGCGACCAGCGGCCAAATAGCCCAAGAAAAATTCTTCCTTCGTTCGAAAATATCTAGATAGATGATAGAGAGGCTCCGCTCGGCTTGGACGATAGCAAAATGCTTCCGTATAGCTCTTGATTACCTCTTTTTCTGGTGCATTCAACCATTCTTTCAATCGGGCAATTTGATACTTTGCCCAAAAGACCTCTTGGTCCCATCCACCCATCTCGACCCTCTTTTGGTAATTCTCAATCGCTTTTTCGTAAACACCTGCATCGCGGTAGCTTTGGGCGAGGTAGAAGACATAGCGGCTATTATTGGGGTCCTTCTCTAGTGCCTCTTCAAGGATTTTGGCATCTTTGTGAAATTTATCTGGATCTTGAGAGCGACACCCTTCGCTGCGGTATATATTGGTGACTCCTGGGAGGATCTCTCGACTACGCACTTGGGGGCAATCGAGATATTCATGGATGACTCCCACCCACTTCCAATCTAGATCACCGTTAATGAGGAGAGACCTTTGGTACCGTTTCCCGTGGTTACTAGTAGTGATAGAATAGAGGTCCTTATCGAGATCGGGTAAGACGAAATCCTCGTCGTAGACGAATTCTTCGTCAGCATCGATAAAGAGGATGTAGTCGGTTTTCCCTTTGGCATAATGAAGAGCTTCGTTGCGATTGTATTCAAAATTGAACCAAGGACTTTCGTAGAGTTCTCCAGGGATGTCTTTCATAAATTCTCGGATGATTTCTTGAGTTCCATCTGTCGAACCAGTGTCGACGATCACCCAGTAGTCGATCAAGGGTTTCACAGAAGCTAAGCTTCTGCGAATGACTGTGCTCTCGTTTTTCACAATCATGTTGAGACAAACGGTTTTCTTCTGAACAGATGAAAAAACGCTTGTAGATATCAGTAGAAAGGCAAATAGGGTGAATCGGAATCGTCGCATGAGGTCCTTCACAAGTTTTTAAGTTCGAACAATAACAAATTGGCAAAACGATTGTAAATTGAAAATGTCTGCAGACCCCTTCATTTTTCTGAGAGGTCGATTTTTCGATTGTTTCTTCAACATCGAAGCTGCTAGTATAGTCTTTCCTTCAATTGCCTATCAGAAGAGGTGCATTATGAGATCAGTTCTATTGACAGTCTTTCTATTTTTTTCGACTGGGCTCTGTGCTTTTCATCCTACGATCCCAGTCCTTAATCTCCCTGATTACTATGACGAGTCGAAGAAGGAGGCTTTTTTAGAGAAGTTAGAAGAGGCGCTTAAAGAGGTGGGGTTCTTTGCTCTTACTGGAAGTGGAGTTGCTCCTGAAATTCTCGATAGGGTGTATGCTCAGTCAGAGCGTTTTTTCTCTCACGATACTGATACGAAACTCCTCTTAAGTGAAAAAGACGGTTGTCGAGGTTATGTCCTCAGCGTATCGCCTAAGGGTGAAGAAACGATCGATTACAAAGAATATTTCCAGTGTGGCAGGGACTTTTCTGAAAAGAAGTTGAAGCGTTTTGGTTATAAGAGGAACCTTTGGCCTGAGGGGATGCAAGAGTTTCGCCTTGCATTCGGCAATCTTTTTTCTGCATTAGATAAATGTAAAACTGTCATTGGAAGTGCCTTTGAAGAAATCATAGGTCTAAAGAAGAATCGCATCAATAAGATGATCCGAAAAGGGGATGCCATATTGAGTGCACGTCACTATTTCCCTAACCCACCTCCTAACGCTACGTGGGCTGAAGAGCATACCGATAATTGCCTCTTTACGATTTTGGTTAGACCTACAGGACCGGGGTTGCAAGTGCTTAACAAGAATGGAGAATGGATCGATGTCTTAGTTCCCGATGGCGCCTTCGTCGTGAATAGCGGTGATAAGATGGAGAACCTCACAAATGGGTACTTTCGAAGCTCTTTTCACCGTGTGATCGATCATGGTATCCGAACAGATCGCACCTCATTAGTCTTTTTCGTCCATCCTCGGCATGAGGATCGTCTCGATCCATTCCCTTCCTGTATTGCCAAAACCGGTGGCATTCGAAAATACCCCAATGTCACAAGTTTAGAACTCATTGCCCAGAGTATCATCGAATTTGACCAGGCTTCTCCTGATCTGATGGAATTTTTCGTCGAATCAGGAGCTATAGAAAGGTTAGAAGAGGTGGGACGCTTTAGCCCAAAAGCTAAAGAAATTTTAATTAGAGAAGGGCTCCTTCTAAGGAAAAAGCTGTAGAATTCGGCCCTCTTTTCTGATATAATAACTCTTCCTAATTCAATAAAAATCTTAAGGGTATTCAATGTCTGGAATTACAGCGGTACATTCTCTTTCGTCCAGTCCTAGTCAACTCGATATGATAGCTAAAGACCCGCCTTCTTCTCTTATGAAGTTTTTTGCGATTCGGTCTATTGTGGTTCTTGCCAGTGCAGGGGTGATCGCGCTCACAGGTCTACTCTCTCCGCAAACGGCTTTGATTTCTATGACGGCGCTCTATTTGCTGTTCAGCCTCCCATTGATTGGGGGGTATAGCTTAATGGAGAGGGCCTTTAGAACGACTGTTTTCCAATATGCTGTTTACCCAGTAGGGTGGGTCGAACGAGGACTCATAGCTTTCTATCGATCAGGAAAGAAAAAAACCTGTTGTCCCCCTCCGATTGATCCAGTTCGAATGGAGCGTTCTCTAGGGATCCTTAAAACGCTTGGTGGGAAAGAGGCGTTCGTTATCCCAGAGGATGGAAATGCCAAGATTCACATGATGACCTTGAAGGCAGAAGATCTCGAAGAGCGAATTATTGAGAGGGGAGGCACATGGGAGAAGAGGGAGAATTGCTTTGTCATTATCCCTCCAGAAGACGGGTCATTGGAATGGAAGGAGTTTGAAGCAAATTGCCTCTTAAATAAGACGGGCTGGAAAAAAGAGTCTATTGATGGGAAAGAGGTCATTGTCACGTCGAAAAATGCCGATCTTGTAAAGCAGCATCAGTATTGGGCCCTTCATTCCCATTCAGCTGGTTTTCCTTTTGTGCAGGAACGAGAAAGAATTGGCTTCTGGCTGGGAATGAAGCAAAATATTTGCCTATACGATCAGAGGGGGATTTGGAAGAGTGATGGTATTGCTTCTGAAAAAGGACATTATCTCGACATTGAAGCGGTGTACAAGCAGCTAGTCTCTGAGCAAGGTCCCCGTCCTAGCGAAGTTGTCCTCACGGGCTCTTGTGGCGGAGTTCTTCTCGCTGCGCATTTGAAGAGATTGCATCATGAAGAGGGCATTCACATTATTTCGGAGAAGAGTTTTGTGGACCTTGTGAAAGAGATGATCGATCCACAACATTTTCTTCCTCGGTGGATAGCAAAATGGAATCTCGATGCGATAAAAAGTAGAGACATTCCACAGAGTATTGGCCCTGAAGAGGACAACTTTTCCATCGAAAATAAATGGAAGGGGCTTCCTTTTTCAGTCGAGGGAAAGGTGATCATTGTTCAGGCCCGAAATGACCAGACTCTTTCCAAGGGGGCTGAACATAGGCTTGAGGCTCTGGCTAGAAAGGTGAATAAGGAGGTTTCTCTTTTGTACTTTTCTCCACCAGTTGGAATAGACGGGCATAATGGTTTTTGTTTGCGCGACTCTGCTTTCCATCGACCGCTTGTAGAAAGCATTTTTGCTTGATCTAAAAAAGTTTTTCTAGAGAAAAAAGGGAAGAGGTGGGAAACTATCTCTTCAATATGAAGAAATTAAGCCCATTTCTTTTTTTTCTTCTTTTTTTTCAGTTGCTCGCTTATTCCAAGCCAGTTGAGACTTTCTATGGAACAATAGAAGTAACAGAACCCCTCCTACTTGAGCTTATTGAGAGTGCACCGATGCAGCGTCTGAAGAAGGTTCATCAATATGGGGTTTCCTACTATACCTCGCATCGAGAGGAGTACTCCCGGTATGATCATAGCCTGGGCGTATTTGCTATTTTGCGGCTCAAGGGAGCTTCTTTGAAAGAACAAGTCGCAGGGCTTTTGCACGATGTCTCCCATACGGTCTTCTCCCATGTAGGAGATTTCGTTTTTCAACACGATGCATCGCGGGATTCCTATCAGGATAAAATCCACGAGTGGTTTCTAGAGAAGTATGGCATTGGAAAAATTCTGAAAAAGCATGGCTACACTGTTGCCGAAGTGCATCCCGATTCAGGGGCGTTTCACGCACTTGAGCAGGATCTTCCCGATCTCTGTGCAGATCGGATCGATTACAATTTGCAGGGCGCTTTCCATAGGGGATTCCTCACAAAAAAAGAAGCGTTAACGCTTTTGGAGAGCATGGTTTTTGAGGAAGGGCGGTGGGAATCTTCCCGGCCCGATCTCATGAAAAAAGTCGTTCGCTTTTCCCTTTTTATGACAGAAGATTGTTGGGGCTCTGCAGATAATTACCTCAAATCGACGTGGCTTGCTGAGGTCATTATAAAGGCGATTCAGCTAAAAAAAATCACCTGGGAAGATGTCTATTACGGGACAGATGACCGGGTTTGGGTCACTCTCAAGGGGATCGATGACCCCTATATCTCTGAGCGTTTTCAGAAGATCCTGCACCCACAAAATCACTTCCAACTTTCAGATAAAGGGAGTGCTGATCTCGAGGTGAGGCAGAAGTTTCGGGGGATCAATCCATTGATCCGTTCCGGGTCAGAGCTCAAGCGCCTCACTGAGTGGGACACGGCGATTGCTGGTGAGTACTACCTGGTCAAGAAGAGAATGGAGAAAGGGTGGTCGATTAAGATGCTCTCTCCAATTTGCGCCTCAGCTCAATAAATCCAAGTTTGTTATTTGACATTTTGCCTAAGTGAGGCTAAATAGAAAATAGGCCTCTACTTGGGAATTGTCGCAATGCTAAAGCACAAAAAAGTACTCAATGTCTTTCTACTCGCTATGATGAATGTGGCGATCATTCTAAGTCTCAGAGGGATTCCTCTGATGGCCAAAGAAGGGGTCTCGATGGTTTTTTACCTTCTCTTCGCGCTCCTCTTTTTTCTGATTCCAACGTCTCTGGTTTCAGCAGAGCTTGCGACTGGATGGCCCGAGGAAGGAGGTGTTTTTCATTGGGTCAGTGAGGCCTTTGGTGAACGGACAGGATTTCTAGCGATTTGGCTCCAATGGTTCCAAAACATCTTCTGGTATCCAACGATCCTCGCTTTTGCAGCGGGAGCTCTTGCCTATTTCTTTTTAAGCCCTGAATTAGCAACCAACCCGGTCTTTAGCTTAAGCGTGATCCTAGTGATTTATTGGAGTGCAACTTGGATCAATATGCGTGGCATGCAGGCGGCAGGGTGGCTTTCTACTACAGGTGCAATTATTGGAACAATTCTTCCGGCAGTGCTCATCATCATTTTCGGACTCATTTGGTGGGGAACTGGAGGGGAGCTGGTCTTTCTGGAAAGTGGAAAAAGTTGGCTTCCTGATTTTAGTCAGTTTTCAAACCTTTCATTTTTGGCTGGGATCATTTTGCTCTTTGCTGGAATGGAGGTGAATGCCGTTCATGTCAACGACGTGAAGAACCCCAGGCGTTCGTATCCTCTGGCGATTTTTATTTCTGTTATCGTGATTTTCCTGAGTTTCTTTTTTAGTTCATTGGCCGTTGCAGCTGTTCTTCCACCAAGCGAGATCAGCCTCACGGCTGGTATGATGCAGGGATTTGCAGAGTTCTTAAGTATCTATAACATGGGCTGGCTTCTGCCTATCATCGGCCTTTTGGCAGCCTATGGGGCAATTGGAAGTGTGGCAGCATGGGTCGTCGGACCGAGTAAAGGGATGCTCGCAACGGCAAAATATGGATTGATCCCGCCATGGCTTTCCCATGTCAATGCTCGAGGGATTCCGAGGAACATTTTGATTACGCAAGGGATCATCATCTCTTTGGTCTCTTGTCTTTTTTTAGTTACCCCTACGGTAGGAACGGCCTTTTTTCTTCTCACTGATTTAGCGGTGATCCTCTACTTGACCATGTATATCCTTTTATTTGCTGCGGCCATTCGGCTCAGGTACTTGGCTCCTAAGAAGCGGAGGCCTTACAAAGTGCCTGGTGGGAATTGGGGCATTTGGGTAGTTGGAGTGATCGGGATTTTAGGGGCATTGTTCGCGATTTTTGTCGGTTTCCACCCTCCTGATCAGTTGGATTATGGGAGTCCGGTCTTCTATATCACATTTTTAGTTGTTGGAACCGTTATCGGTGTGAGTCTCCCCTTTATTCTCTATGGTATCAAGAAACCATCTTGGAAAAGAAAAAGATAGGTGGCATTATGCTTAGTAAAAAAACCTCTACAGAAAAGATGAAGCCCGGTGACAAGGGACATACGAGCACTTATAGTTCTCGATTTTTTTCTCAGCCAATCCCAAAGTATGAAATCCCCGAAGGGAGTATGCCAGCCAACGCTGCCTATCAGCTCATCCACGATGAGCTCAATATGGATGCCAACCCAGCATTGAATCTCGCCAGCTTTGTCACCACATGGATGGAACCAGAGGCGACTCAGCTAATGCAGGAAAATGTCCATAAGAATTTCATCGACCACGATGAGTATCCTCAAACAGAGGTGATCCACCATCGATGTGTGAATATGATGGCGCGCCTTTTCAATATTCCTGAAGAGTGCAAAGCGATCGGCTCAGCGACGATCGGCTCTTCTGAAGCGATCATGCTCTGTCTGCTCGGACATAAATGGAACTGGAAGAAGCATAGGCAGAAGGACAAAAATGCGGTTCCTAATATCGTTTTCGGAGCGGAAGTTCATGTCTGCTGGGAGAAGTTCGCTAGATATTTCGATGTGGAGATGCGGATCATCCCCCTTGAAAAGGGACTCTATACGATCACAGCGGAAAAAGTAGCAGAGAGAATTGATGAAAACACCATTTGCGTCGGAGCTATCTTAGGGACTACCTATACCGGCCAAGCAGACCCGATCGAAGAGATCAACGAGCTCCTGATTAAGATAAAAAAAGAAAAGGGATGGGATATTCCCCTTCATATCGATGCGGCTAGTGGGGGATTTGTCGTTCCATTCACAGAGCCCGATTATAAGTGGGATTTTCGCCTTGAGCAGGTAAAATCGATCAACGTCTCAGGGCATAAGTATGGGCTCGTCTATCCCGGTATCGGATGGATGCTCTGGAAAGAGGAGAGTGAGTTCCCCGAGGAGCTCATCTTCAAAGTGAACTACCTCGGTGGGTGGATGCCTACCTTCACCCTTAACTTTTCCTGCAATAGTGCCAATGTGATTGCGCAGTACTACAATTTCTTGCGTCTAGGCAAGGCAGGGTATCGAAGCATCATGGAGAACTGTCTGAAAAATGCACAGTATCTCGCTGAACTCTTCGAGGGGAGTGGGAAGTTTGAGATGATCAATAAAAGCCAGAAACTCCCCATCATTGCAATGCGTCTCAAAGAAGGGATCACTCAGTACACTGTCTTTGACCTCTCGAGCAAGCTCAGAGAGAGGGGGTGGGTCATGTCGGCCTATACGATGCCAGAGAATGCGCAAGATGTTGCAGTGATGCGAGTCGTTGTGAAGGAGAACTTTAGCCACGATATGGCAGATATCTTGTACAATGACACGATGGCGGCGTGCGCCGCTCTAGAGAAACAAGCAGCCCCTCCTCCACCGGTAACCGATGGAGAGAGGCATCATCCTATTTGTTAGAATCCAAGTGTCAGACGAACGGTGAGACCGTGCATCCCAAGTAGACTCCGATTGAGGATGGTCGGTTTCGGATCATCCTGTGGATTGATAGAGGGGATTCGATAGACCTCGTGGAGGTTGAACCAAGAATTGAATTCATACCCAGCAAAGAGCTCGAAGCTCCAGCAATCGCAAGGGCATTGCCAGGATGGACCGAGAAGGAACTGAGTGTGGAAAGAAAAGCGGGTTTCTTCAAACTTTCCTGCTCGGATGCATTCACCATCGAAATTCGTCTGGTTTGCTTTGTTCTCGTAAGATCCAACGAGGGAAGCGACTGTGACCCTACCAGTTAGGTAGAACCCGTATCCCCAGAACCAGTCGATCGTAGTACCGAGACGGACACCGCCACCGGTGAAGCACCACTCATTTTTATATCGATCAACCCCTTCAGCTTCGTTGGTATAACTGAAGTCCCAATCTTGTTCGATCACAGCGACTGTCAGTCCTCCTATAAAACGCATCCGTAGGTGGGGGTTGGGATCGAAAACCCTTGCGACATAGAGGTCGCCGAGTTGGTATTTGAGCTCAATTGAGCTCTCTGCCTTGACATAGGGAGCGGTATTGGGAAACGTCGACCATGTGGGATTGAGGAAGAGATTTGGATCGTCGGGCTTGCTCGCTGAGTCACTTCCTTTGCTTTTGAGCCAGGTGTATTGTCCTGTGAGTTCCCAGTATTTTGGGCAGTTATACCAGCCGAGAGAGACACGAAAGCCCGGATCAAACTCAAAATCGGCGCTTTTATAGTCACCGATGGGAGCTGTTTTCTGGGCAGGGGTTTCTTTGTTCATTCTAATCGCGTAATCAACAGCTCCTTCTTCGACAGTCCAATAAAGGAACTCTCCTGTGAGAAAAAGTTGGGATTGCTCGACAAAAAGCTGCTCGTGACAGCAGTCTTCGCAGCAGGAATTGCGAGGGGGGCAGCAATCTTCTCCAGCTTGCAGAGCTAAAGGGGAAAGCAGGGCTAATGTGCCAAGAGAAAGTGACGTTTTTTTCATAATACTTACCTCAAGTGTTTAGGATCTAAACCGCATAGTTTTACTCAAGGGAAAGTTTCAGGGCAAGAAAAAATTCATGTTAAAGAGACTTTACTGTTTCGAGGTAATGTGAATAAAGAGTGGAATTGTCCTGCGCTAGATAGTCGGCAAGGCTCACCGTCATTTTGAGGAGGTAGTCTTGCAGAGGAGAAAGAGAAGAAGAGGGAACAAGTTGTCCCACATCCATGATAAAGGGGAGTCCGCATGCGATCCCAATGTTTTTCTCAAAGATCGCATCATTATCGGTGAATCCCTTTTGGTGGAGATTCGCATAAAGAAGAACGGCCTCTTCGATCATTCTCTTCGCTTCTTCTTCCTCCATCTCGGAGAGGGAGGGCAAAAAGAGAGAGCCCTTTCGTTGGATTGCAAAAGGGAGGTCGTTCAGATCGAGGAGGTAGGATCTTCCAAATCGATCGATGAGCTGCGTTGTATGGGGCAGTCCCTTAGTTCGTTGCAAATGGGCGTATAGGATACCTGTCTCTTCACTGAGCTTATCTTGGGACCACTTGAACCCTTCCATTGTCTGCGTGAGAAAGGGGAGGCTTTTTGCACTTCCCTTGTGTGTCCCTCGTCTCACATACCTCGGTAGGCGGAAAAACTTGAGAACCCACTCTCTGTCCTCGCTCAGGAACACAAAAGACTGTTTTCCCTTAGTGAGATAGGTGAAAGATTGGCTCAGAAGGGGATAGACCTCATCAGGGATCTCTGTGAAGAACGCGGGGCACCGGTTCCATATGGGAGTAATGAATGCAGTGCAAAAGCTATCGTTGGCTTTGAAGAAAATGCGATCGAGGCGCCCAATCGCAAGGCAGAAAAGAAGAAAAAAAGGGAGGAAGTATCTCATCGCTTTTTGGAATATACCTCAAGCGGTGTGAGAGTTGCAAGAAAGATGTGGGCGCATCTATCCTCCTACATAGATACGCCCCGGTTGCCAAAGGTTATTGTACGTCGATATTGAGAGGTTTGTTCCGTTTGTTCTTGGGCAGAGCGATGCTCAAGATTCCATTTTTGGACCGAGCTTCAATTTTGGCATCAAGGTCGATCTCATCGGAAAGCGGAACCTCGTAGCAGTAGCGCCGCGATCCTTTTACGTGGTATTTCACATTCTCTCGGTCGTGCTTTCCTCCGCCACAGATAGAGAGGTGCCTCTTTCTCGGGTCCAGGGTGACCTTAACCTGATCAGATTGTAGGCCTGGAACGGGAGCATCGATGTATAGGGTCTGTTCATCTTCTGAGATGCTCAGACCGTTACTTGAATAGCTCTTGCAACTCTTTTCGGTGCAGCACTCGCTGTTTTCATCAGTGCAGCATCTCCCGAAAGAGTGGACAAAAGCCTCTAGGTCATCAAAAATGTTTGGGTTGTATCTTTGTCTCATGGAATCCTCCTATGTGTGGTTATCATCTAGCTTCATTGTAGATCGGAGGCGAATTAAAACCTAGCACTTGATGTGCGGCGTTGCTAAATTAATCCGTATGACGCTGAATTTAAATTGGATAAAAATTCATTTTCCATCTTCAAAGAAGCGTAGCGCTCTCTCATCGGACCAGTATGTGCCGATTAGATGGTCTTTAATAAACCCCTGATGACCGCCGTCATAGGGGTTTTCAAAGAAGACATAGGGACTTTTTTGACATGGCTCATAGGGGAAGCATGCGGGATGGAGGAAAGGATCGTTCAGCGCATTCACGATGAGTGTTGGGGTCTCAATCTTTGGTATGCTTCGCTTGCTGCTGCATTCGATATAGTAATGGATGGCATCTTTGAAGCCGTTAAAGGGAGCGGTGATCCGGTTATCAAAGTCAATGAAGTCCTGAATTTTATCGATATTGATGCTCGAGAAGAGTCCCGGGTGGAGCTTAGCTTTTAGCACCATCTTAGCTTTCAACGTTTCGAGAAATCGGTTCAAGTAAAAACGGTTGATTCCATGGGAGAGGCTCCGTGCACAGGCGTAGAGGTCGCAAGGAACAGAGAAGACACATGCTCTGAATATCTGCTTAGGGAGGTCAGTTTTATGATCGCCGAGGTATTTGAGGGTGATATTTCCTCCAAGACTGAAACCTACAAGGCAGATTTTTTTGTACCTCTTGCTCTCTGTAGCATGGGTGATAACATTGGCTAGGTCTGGGGTGCTTCCCCCATGATAGAGGCGGATGGAGTGGTTGAGCTCTCCGCCACAGCTTCGAAGGTTCCAAGCTAAGGCATCCCAACCTCTCGCATTGAACTCTTTCACCATCCCAAGGATGTAGGGCTGGCGAGAACTGCCCTCTAGGCCGTGGGAAAAAATGACGAGCTTTTTGCTGTCGACCCGCGACCAGTCGATGTCGAGAAAGTCTCCATCATCTGTTGTGATTCTTTCCCGCAGGTAGTTGATGCCGGTGACTTTACGAAAGAGGGCGGGGAGTATGGTCTGCGCATGTTTTCCTCCAATCCATAGGGGAGCTTTATAGGATGACGAAATGATCGGCATGGTCGGATACTACTGCTTCACTCTGCCCTTTTTCAAGCAGAATGTCTGCGCTCATTTTTAGGTGTTGCATTGAAGAGTTTTTCAAAGGGTTTCACCAGTGTGTCGATTGCTTTTTTCGGGTCCTCGAGGATCCCTTGTATCATGTTGTTTAGGTTCTGTTGATTGAAGACCTCTTTGAGCATTTGTCCCAAAATACTTTCCATCAGCTGATCGATGGGGAAGCCTCCTTCCGTGCTGATATTTGTGAGGACAATTTCCCTAATCGGTGGGAGTTGCTTGATGTTTCCCCCTTTATCCCGGAAAAACACCGCAGTTTGGATGTTCTTAAGTACTAGCTTCTTAATGAAGACGCTTTTTCCCTCTTCATCCAGGTCAGCCTCTTTTTGAAATTGGGACATGATTTGGGTCCAGTTCCCATCGGCTCCTGTAGAGGTATTGAATTCAAGTCCAAGGTAGATGTCATCGACGACGATTTGCTCTACTTGGATCTTTTCTTTGAAGTACTGGGTAAGAGGAGCGCGCACGAGAATTTGCTTGGCAGAGAAGGCCTTGGGTAGGGAATATCCCCTGGGGTTTCCAATTTCGAGCTCTTTGACATCGACTTGACTTGCGGTGAAGCTCATGGAATCAATGGAGACAGCGACGCCCAGTTTTTTCGAGAGGTTGTTGGCAATCATGTCTGGGACCCGAGACCACCCTAAGAAAAACAGAATCCCTATCGCGGCGATGATGATGATGAAAATTGCTGCACCCTTCATTGTTTCTTCTCCTATACTCTTTTTTTGACCATACGAAATTTATGGGTTCTATGCAAGAGAGCAAAAAAAAGGGCACCATATGGATGGTGCCCTTATGATAAATGAGAACTTCCTCTTAGTAGTCCATCCCTCCCATAGAAGGAACGGCTGCTGTCTTTTCTTCCTTTTCGTCAGTGATCAGCGCTTCTGTTGTGAGAAGAAGCGAAGCGATGGAAGCGGAGAGCTGGATCGACAGGCGGACTACTTTTGTCGGATCGACAATTCCCGCCTCGATCATATTCCCATACTCATCTGTCTGAGCA
This sequence comes from Chlamydiota bacterium, assembly GCA_011064965.1. Taxonomy (GTDB): domain Bacteria; phylum Chlamydiota; class Chlamydiia; order Chlamydiales; family Rhabdochlamydiaceae; genus Sacchariniichlamydia. Next base: position 35,507 of record JAAKFS010000006.1, on the reverse strand, counting down.
TTCCATCCTTCTTGGTCTTTCATCTGGCTCACTTTTTGCACGATGATTGATCCCTCTTGACCCGCATTTTCAGCGATTTGCCTTAAGGGAAAGCTGAGGGCTTTCATGAGGATCTCTATGCCCACTCTTTCATCGCCGGAGAGTTTCTGTGCGAGCTTTTCCAAGTTGGGAAGGCAGCGGATAAGGGCGACGCCCCCACCGGGGAGGATTCCCTCTTCGATCGCTGCGCGTGTGGCGTGCAGTGCATCGTCGACTCGGTCTTTCTTCTCCTTCATCTCTACTTCCGTTGCAGCGCCGACGCGGATAATTCCAACTCCACCGGCAAGGCGAGCGCGCCTTTCCTCGAGTTTCTCTTTATCGTAGTCGGAATCGCTTTCATCGATTTGGCGAGAAAGGAGAGAAATTTGTTTCTTAATTTCTTCTTTTTTCCCAGCGCCTTCGATGAGCGTGGTCTCTTCTTTACTCACAATTGCTTTTTTCACTTTGCCCAGCATCTCGATGTTGACTGTCTCGAGTTTGTGGCCGAGCTCTTCACTGATGTACTCTGCTCCAGTGAGGATAGCGATATCTTGAAGCATCGCTTTGCGGCGATCTCCAAATCCGGGTGCTTTCACAGCGCATACCTTGAGGCCTGCACGGAGGCGATTGACCACGAGCGTTGCGAGAGCTTCTCCTTCGATATCTTCTGCAATGATGAGTAAGGGACGTCCACTTTCTGCGACCGCCTGCAGGATAGGGAGAAACTCCTTCATTGCAGCGATTTTTTTCTCATAGACGAGAACATAAGCATCTTCGAGAAGAGCCTCTTGAGACTCGGTATTGGTCATGAAGTAAGCAGAGAGGTACCCGCGATCGAAGGTCATCCCCTCGACTACATCAAGTTCCGTTTCAAAACCTTTGCCCTCTTCGACAGTGACGGTCCCATCTTTACCGACCTTCTCCATCGCTTTGGCAATGATCTCTCCAATCTCGACATCTCCATTAGACGAGATTGTGCCCACCTGGGCGATCTCTTTCTGGTCGCGGATTGGGCTGCTCATTTTTTCGAGGTGGGTGGTGATCTCTTTCACCCCTTTTTCGATCCCTCGCTTCAGATCCATAGGATTCGCGCCAGCTGTGACGTTGCGAAGTCCTTCCTTGTAGATCGCCTCGGCGAGAACTGTAGCGGTTGTGGTTCCATCACCCGCTTTGTCGGCGGTCTTATTGGCCACTTCTTTGACCATTTGAGCGCCCATGTTCTCGTGCTTATCTTCGAGTTCGATTTCTTTTGCTACAGTCACTCCATCTTTAGTCACATGGGGAGTGCCGTATGATTTATCGATGATGACATTCCGCCCCTTAGGGCCTAGCGTCACTTTTACAGCAGACGTGAGGGCTTCCACCCCTTTAAGAATTTTCTGCCTAGCTTCTTCTTTAAATTTAATATCCTTTGCAGCCATTGATTATCCTCCTTACTGTACTATAATCGCAATGATGTCATCTGCTTTGACAATGATATAATCTTCATCATCTACTGTCACTTCCTGCCCAGCGTATTTATCCATAAGAATGGTGTCTCCGATAGCTACAGGAATGGGGATCTCTTTACCCTCTTTTGTTTTATCGCCGGTTCCAAGAGCGACAACGATTGCCGTTTCTTGTTTTTGCTTCGCAGAATCGGGGATGATGATTCCACCTTTTGAGGTCTCTTCATCCTCTGTTCTCTTAGCGACAACGCGGTTGCCAAGAGGTTTGAGGGAGATTTTTTTTGCGGTTTTTTGTGCCATATAAGACTCCTTACAATTTTGAAAAAACAATTCCTAACAATATTCCGATTTTATGCTATTCTGAGATTTTTGACAATAGGATTAGCATACAATAGAGTGAATTGCTAAAGATGTGGTTGAATTTTAAGTGGGACTGGAGAGGGATATGATAGGGAACGAAATAGAACTCAAAGAGCGCAGCGGGGTGGAGCGAGAAGATAAATGGGACGTAGAAGCTCTTTATCCCTCTCTAGCAGAATGGGAAAAGGAGCTTGTAGAAGTTGCCCGCCCTGACCAAAGGCCACGCTGGCCAGAGCTTGTAGCTTTCAAGGGGAGACTAGGCGAAGGAACAGTTGTATTTAAAGAATTTCTAGACAAAAGCTTTGCTATCGATCGAAAACTCTCCAATCTCTACACCTACGCCCATATGCGGGCTGATGAGGACGTTGCTAATGAGGAGCACAAGAGGGCTCACTCGATGATTTTAGCTATCTACTACGAATTTGGCGAAGAGCTTGCCTGGGCAGAACCTGAGATTCTTGCCCTCCCGAAGGAGACAATCAAAGGCTATTTAAATGATCCACAACTCAAGGAATACCACACTCATCTCGAGCGGGTCGTTCGGATGAAACCCCATACCCTCTCTTCGGAGAAGGAAGAACTTCTGGCCTTGGGTGCCAAAGCACTGACGACACCTGGCAAAGCCTTTGGGGCTCTCAACAATGCCGATCTGAAATTCCCACAGGTCGAAAATGAAAAAGGAGAGGAAAAGGAACTCACACATGGGAAGTATCTCGTTTTTATGAGAAGTCGAGACAGAGTTTTGAGGAAGAACGCCTTTCAGACTCTTCATACGACCTTTGTCGAACACGAAAATACCCTCACAGAATTGATGAACGGCCACGTCCAAAGTCACCTCTTCGGAGTTCGAGCTAGAGGCTATCGTTCTTGCCTAGAGTCAGCTCTTTTTCCCAATCAGATTGACACTTCGGTCTACACCAATCTCGTCCAGACCGTTCGAAAACATCTTCCCGTCCTTCATCGTTACATGGAAGTGCGTAAAGAGGGGCTAGCTCTCGATGAACTGCACATGTATGACATGTATGTTCCCTTGCTCGAGGATGTCGCCCTCCACTTCGACTTTAATCAAGCAACAAAGCTGGTGATCGATTCAGTTGCTCCATTAGGAGAGGAGTACCAGCAGGCGCTGAAAAAGGGACTATTAGAAGAGAGGTGGGTGGACCGTTATGAAAATAAACGGAAGAGATCAGGAGCCTACTCCTGTGGTTCATACGATAGTAGCCCCTTTATCCTGATGAATTTTCATGGGGAATTTCACGATCTCATGACCTTAGCGCATGAGGCGGGTCACAGCATGCACTCCCTACATAGCCACAAGCATCAGCCTTATCAATACAGTAGCTACCCCATTTTTCTCGCCGAGGTTGCCTCAACGTTCAATGAAGAGCTTCTCTTCCATCACTTGATGCAGCAGGATCTTTCAGATAAGGAGAAGGCCTTTCTCATCAATCAGAAGATTGAAGACATCCGAGCAACCTTCTTCCGTCAGACGATGTTTGCCGAGTTTGAATTGCTCGTGCACACACTCGCTGAGGAAAACATTCCTTTGACACCGGGGCTTTTGAAAGAGCGGTACCGTCAGCTCAATCGGGATTACTTTGGTCCTGAGGTGACCCTTGACGAGGAGATCGACATCGAATGGGCGAGAATTCCTCATTTTTACAGCAATTTCTACGTCTACCAGTATGCAACCGGCATCAGTGCAGCTCATGCTCTTTTTGAGCGGGTGATGGAAGGGGGTGAAGAGGGCAAAAAAGACTACCTAGCCTTTCTTTGTGCAGGTTGCTCTGATTATCCACTTGACATATTGCAGCGAGCTGGAGTAAATATGCGACAAGAAGGGCCCATAGAGGCAACCATCAAACAGTTCGATCGTTTGGTGGGAGAACTGAAAGATCTAACACAATAAATATGACAGCAAAACAAAAAGTATTCTTCACAGTCATCAATGACAAAGGGCTCCATACCCGCCCTTCAACCGAACTCGTCAAGTGTGCCGCAAATTTCCAATCGGAGATCACGCTGACCTATCAAGATCTCTCTGTGAGTGCGAAGTCACTTCTCGGGATCCTGATGCTAGCGGCTGCGAAAGGAGCTAAGGTTCTAGTCGAGGCAGAAGGGGATGATGCCAAAGATGCTGTTGCAGCAATAGTTGAGCTCGCAGAGAACAAGTTTTACATCAACTACTAGCACCTAAGTTGCTAACGGTTACTCTTCAATAGGGACGACGTTTTCTAACACCTCTTTCTTGCAGAAGAGAGGGGCATTGTGCATAAGAGCTAGAGTGAGACAATCGCTCGGGCGGGCATCGATTTCCAAAATGACTTTCTCATCACCTTGTTGCTGCTCGAGGAAGAGTCTTGAGAAATAGACTGTATCTTCAACGTTATTGATCACCACTTGCTTGAGACTTATCTCAAGTCCATTAAAGATCGAATCGATCAAATCGTGGGTGTAGGGGCGCTGGTGAGGTTCCTCTGTGAGGAGGATTTGGAGGTTTTTTCCAACAAGCGGGTCGGTGTAGATCGCAAATTTTTTCTCATCTGTCCCGAGAATGATCACGGTGTAGGCACGCGACTGCATGATTTTATGAAAGGTGATTGGCACAAGTTCCATCGCTATTCGCCTCTTTTTGTTTGCATTGCTACACTCCCATCCTCTTTTCCAATGATGATGCGACTGGCTAAGTCGAAGAAGAACCCCGTATCCACCACACCGGGGATTTGGATCATTTCGAGGTGGCTCCTTTCTGGACTATCTAGATCATCTGGAAGGGCAATGTCAAGGATCCAATTCCCATTGTCAGTGATGTAGATCTCATCCCTCTCATTTTTTCGCCAAGTTCCAGGGTACCCTTTCTCAAGGAGCTGTTTCTCGGTACTTTTTGCAGCGAAGGGGATAACCTCAAGCGGAAGACGGTGCTTCATCCCCAGATGAGTGACGAGCTTTGTCTCATCTGCAATCACAATCATCTCCAGGCTCATGGTGGCGATGATTTTCTCCCTGATAAGAGCCCCTCCAGCTCCCTTAACGAGTCGTCCCTCTGGATCGATCTCATCAGCTCCATCGATAGTGAGATCTAAGGAGGTCAAGGTCGCCATGTCCAGCATAGGGACACCTCCTTCTCTTGCCATTTTTTCAGAGCTACGAGAGGTAGCTGCTGCCTCGATTTTCAATCCTTGGTTACACTTTTCAATGAGGTGCTCGATAAAATGGGCAGCAGTCGAGCCAGTTCCAAGCCCCAGGCGCATGCCGTCCTCCACAAACTCTAGAGCTTTAAGGCTGGCAGCATTCTTTGCATCGTCTTGTGACATAACTCTTATTATGCGTAGGTGTGGTTACAGTACAATATTTTTTTAGTTCTCCGGTTGAAAAAAACTGCATAGAGCAGTAGTCTGAGGTTACAGGAGAATTGAAAAATGGTCTCATTACCGAGCGATAAGGACAAGAAGAAGAAATTAGCTGAAGAGAGTCTGAAAACGAAGAAAGCGAGAGAAAAGCTCAGGAAGCGCCTTGAGGTTATCGATGAGAGAATCACGGAAGAGGGGCTGAAACAAAAAAATCTTGAAATTCATCGTTGGATTGCCAGACACGCCGAAAATAGAGTTACACTCAAGGATAAATCGATCTCCCTTTTCGATGAGAATCAAAATGCTGCCGAGATCTCCCTGAAAATCAACAAAATTGCCAAAAAACTCAGCCAAGGGTCTCCCGAATAATCCCTACTTTAGTTATCATTTCGAGTAACTATGATTACGTATCTACAGAAAAGGGGATTTGTCGATGCTCTGACTAGCGAAGAGCTTCACTCCCTATGCGAGAAACCGATTAAGGTCTACGTAGGCTTTGATCCGACAGCCGATAGCCTCCACCTCGGGAATCTGATTGGGATCATGGCCCTCGCCTGGGCCCAGAGATACGGTCATACTCCCGTCATTGTCCTTGGGGGAGCTACTGGACGTATTGGAGACCCCTCAGGCAAAAGTCATGAACGCCCTTTCTTAAGCCTTGAGATGATTCGAGCAAATGTCGCCTCGATACGGACCCATTTTGAACAGGTTCTCGACTTCAGTGGTCGCTATCCCGAGCCCATTATCCTCAATAACACTGAGTGGTACCAAAATTACAATCTCATCGAATTTTTGCGCGATATTGGGAAACATTTTCGCGTGGGGCCGATGCTGGCAAAAGAGAGTGTAAAGGCAAGACTCCGGTCGGAAGAGGGGATGAGCTTCACCGAATTCAGTTACCAGCTCATCCAAGCCTATGACTTCTATCATCTCTTCTCTCAGCATGATGTTGTCCTTCAAATGGGAGGGAGTGACCAGTGGGGAAATATCACCGCAGGGATAGAGCTCATCCGTAAAATCGAGAAAAAGAGCGCCTACGGCCTTACCTGGCCCTTACTTACACGAAGCGATGGTAAGAAATTTGGAAAGACTGAAAAAGGAGCTGTTTGGCTTTCCGCAGACAAGTGTTCTCCCTATGAACTCTACCAATACTTTTTTCGCATTCCCGATGCCGATGTGATCCACATGATGAAGATGCTCACGTTCATGGAGCTCGAAGAGATCACAGCAATAGAGCAAGAAATGGGACGTAGCGATTACGTCGTTAACTCGGCCCAAAAGAGGCTGGCAGAAGAGGTGACGAGAATCCTTCACGGCGAGCAAGGAGTTGAGGTCGCCATAAAAGTGACGAAGGGGGCAGGACCAGGAAAAGAGGGAAAACTCGATGCTGAGGTCCTCTCACAAATCGCAAAAGATATGCCGAGTCTCATCCTCTCTCGCGAGGAAGTTATCGGGAAGCGGTATGCTGACCTCGCTACCCAGGCCGACCTCCTTTCAAGTAAGGGGGAGGCCAATCGTCTCCTCAAGAATGGGGGTGCTTACCTGAATAATGAGAAGATCACAGACCCGAGTTTTGAGGTTAAAGAGAAGGATTTGATTGAGGGGGAATTTCTCTTGATCGGAGCCGGGAAAAAGAAAAAAGCGCTCATCCGCCTGCGCTAATCTGCAAAACATCTAGATTTTTTAAAAAACAATTTTTACGATTTTATAAGTATCTTACTTCAATTCACCATGGTTTGAAAAGTCATGCTAATTAGTAATAGATTTTTTTATTCCCATCTGGAGGTTCCCTTCCAGAAAAAAGACTTGCTTGAAATTGAGTCTCTTAGAAAAATGGGACTTAAAAGAAAAACAGACAAGGAGTAAGGATATGGCAAAAGAAACGATCACAAAAAAAAAGCTAGTACAAGTCATCTCTCAAGATGAGGGATTGCACCCTAATGATGTGAAAAATGTCATTCAATCATTTCTTGATCGGATGACCGACTATTTAGCGAATGGAGACCGGATTGAATTTAGGGACTTCGGCGTTTTTGAAATCGTTCAGCGTAAACAAAAAATTGGACGGAATCCAAAAAATCCTTCCGTCACGGTAATCATTCCTGCTGGCCCTGCGGTCAAGTTCACTCCTGGGAAAAAGATGAAGAATATGGTCTCAAAGGACGTTGAAGCTGCTCATGGGGCAGGGAACTAGTTGGGGCGGATTAAAAAAAAATATACGACTTCTCTCTCTCTTCCTTGAAAAAATTGACGAAATTGAGGATAATGGTTCTTGAGCGATGCAGTTTTTGCACCAAGAAAAACGCTCTGGAGTAGAAGATGACAATGCTTGAGCACGAGAAGCAGATCAAAAATTACGAGAAAACCCTCAACGAAGTAAAAGAGCAAAACCAAAACAGCCAACTATGGTCTGATTCGGAAATTGCCGACTTAGAGGGGAAACTCGAAAAACTCAAAGATAAAGTTTATTCAGAACTCACCTGTTGGCAAAGGGTAGAGATCTGTCGCCATCCCTCTCGCCCCCGTTCTGTTGATTATATCAAAGCACTATGTGACGATTTCACTGAGCTTCATGGGGATCGCACCTTTAAAAATGACCCTTCCATTATCTCGGGTCTTTGCACCATCGGCGGAGTCAAATTCATGGTCATCGCCCAAGAAAAAGGGTGTGACACTGAAAGTCGCCTCAAAAGAAATTTTGGAATGCCCCACCCGGAGGGGTATCGCAAAGCCCTGCGCTGCATGCAGCTCGCGGCAAAATTTGACCTTCCCGTTCTCACTATCATCGATACACCTGGAGCCTTTGCAGGCCTTGCTGCCGAAGAGAGGGGACAGGGATGGGCCATAGCGAAGAATCTGATGGAAATGGCACGGCTGACAACCCCTGTGATCGTCCTCATAATTGGTGAGGGGTGTTCAGGTGGAGCCCTAGGGATGGCTATCGGCGACCGGGTCGTAATGTTGCAGCACGCCTACTATTCGGTTATCTCGCCTGAAGGTTGCGCATCGATCCTTTGGAAAGATAGCGGGAAAAAAGAGATCGCTGCCAAAGCCCTCAAAATCCACCCCGAAGAACTCTTTCCTCTTGGAATTCTCGACGACATCATTCCAGAGCCGAAAGGGGGAGCTCACCATGACACCGAAGCTGTTTATAGCGCTGTCAAAGAGTACATCCTCTCTGCGTGGGAAGAGCTCAAAGTCCTCCCAACGGAAGCTCTTCTTCAGCAAAGATATCAGAAATTTCGCATGATTGGCGAATTTCATATAGAATAGAACACCTGATCTAGAGTATAAGAGATGAAAGAAATAGAATTTTTCGTCTCTATCTATGAAGCTATTACTCGCCCTAGCTATTCGCAGCCGTAAGCATCTTTCCCTGCTGATTGCAACACTGCTTACTCTAATTGCACTGACGCTCGCTTCTCAACTCGAGATGTTTGCCCTCGGCATCATGTCCAATTCCGGGTCTGATTTCTTTACCCTCTTTGCAACTGAAAAAGAGGAGAAACTCCAATCCCAGAAATCCATTAGATTTCAAGAGGTTGAAGCAAAATGGAAAGAGATCGATACGGAGAACAAGGGAGAGATCTCCAAAGAGGATGCAACCGAATATCTCGCGAAAAAAAATGAGACCAACCCTCTCAACTGGGTATTAAATCGCGCTAAACAGAAATTTCAGATCTCGAGTAATCTCTACGCTCTTGTGGGGCTGCTCATTTGCGTAGCGGTCTTTAAAGCCGTGTGGCTTTTTGCCAGCAGGTATACGACGCAAATCTTAGCCATTCGGATCAGTAGAGACCTTCGCCAATACTATTTCGAGCATATCCAACTCCTCCCCATGAGCTTTTATCAGGAGTACAACATTGGCACCTTATCTTCCCGTGTGGTTGGCGATGCGAACCAGATTTCCATGTCGATCAACTCGTGCTTAACCAATTACCTTCAATCGCCTTTCACGTTGATCTCTAGCCTCTGCGTGTGCTTCTATCTTTCCTGGAAACTCTCTCTAGTCATCTTCATTGGAGTTCCACTCATCATCATCCCCATTGTCTTTTTTGCACGCAGAGTAAAGAGGGTCACCCGCCAACTCCAACGGAATCAAGAGCGGTTTGCCTCGGTCCTTATCGATTTTTTAGCCGGAATTCAAACGGTGAAGATCTTTTCCATGGAGGCCTTTTCCCGAAATAAATACAAAGAGCAGAACGACCGCATGGCGGTTCTCGAGGGAAAAACCGCCAAGTATGGCCTCTTGACCCGACCGATCTTGCATGCGGTCACCACCATCTGTCTTGCAATAGTGGTCCTTTTCGGTCTGTACACTCTCCGGATGCCCATCTCACAACTCATCGTCTTTTGTGGCCTTCTCCATCTTGCCTATGAGCCGGTCAAGAAATTCGCAGATGAGAACGCTAGCATCCAAAGGGGCGTTGTCGCAGCGGAGCGGATGTTTGAAGTTCTGAATATCAAGCCCCACATTGAAGATAAAAAAGGGGCAGTCGATCTCCCCGAGTTCAAACAGTCGCTCGAGTTCGACAAAGTCTGGTTCCGCTACGAACAGGAGTGGATCCTCAAGGATTTGAGCTTCACCATTAAAAAAGGAGAAACAGTCGCCATCGTCGGCCCAACAGGCGCAGGAAAATCGACAATCGTTCAGCTTCTTCCCCGCCTCTACGATGTACAAAAAGGGGAGATCCGGATTGACGGCCTTCCCATCACTGAATGCACCCAGCGCTCTCTTAGAGAATCGATCTCCTTCGTTTCCCAAAAACCCTTCCTTTTCTCCGATAGCATAGCAAGGAACATCGCCTTCGGTCGGGACTTCCCCATCGAAGAGATAACAGAAGCCGCCCGCAGAGCCCATGCTGACGAGTTCATCCAAAACTTGCCAGAGAAGTACGACACCGTCCTCGCAGAAGCGGGGCAAAATCTCTCAGGAGGACAACAGCAACGCCTAGCGATTGCAAGAGCCCTAGTGAAAGATGCACCCATCTTGATTCTCGATGAGGCGACATCCGCTCTCGATGCCCTCAGCGAAAACCGGATCAAAGAGGCGATCGCCGAGCTACATGGCGAAGTGACACAAATCATCATCGCGCACCGCCTCGCCACCATAGAACATGCCGATCGAATCATCTACCTCGAACATGGGGAGAAAATTGCCGAAGGGACCCGCGAAGAGCTCCTCGAGAACTGCCCCCCTTTCCGTCTCATGTGGGAAGCGATGTTCCGCACCAAAAAATCGCGCTCAGTTCCCGTCTGACGTTCCTGATTTAAGAAAAGTTGTCGACCCCATTATTTCCTCGCGCCATCTTGGATTTCGATTAATGAAATCCCCGTCCAAGTTTATTGGTGGTCGAATGGGTCGCCTTGAGGCGCGGTAGCTCCTAAAAGGATAGCAGCTTCCCTCTGCACATCATCCTTTTCCTCTACCAGAATCTCATTGAGGGATTTTCCTCCGATCAATTGCCTTAGAGCTGCATCCAGAGCTTTTCGGCTGGAGTCATCACTATCAGGGTATAAACGCTGAATCAGGAATGCGGCAATTGTAAAATGAGGTGGCTTTGCTATGCCATCCCGCGAATTTATTCCCGGAAACTTCGTGCATGCAACTTGTAAGGGAGTTTGACCATTTGCGTTAACAAGGTCAATCGGTATCCTTTTTAGGATCAAAAGGAGGCTCTTTCTCTAGCAGAAGCGTTCTATTGTTTCTCTGAAATCACTACAAAACGCCGATCTTCTCTAGGCTCTCTTTGAGCTCTTTGTTCTGCGGCTTATCGAAAGCGCCATTGTCACTGAGCCAAGAGATATAGCTCTTGGGAACCTTGTTTAGGGGCTTCCCTTGGTGCTTGCCGAAAGGCATCCGCTCGAGAACCTTTGGCTGAGAGAGGAGCTCCATCACCCTCTCAATAGAGAGGTCATCGATCATTCGAGAAAAGATCTCGTAGAGGACCATCACATCATCGAGAGCTCTGTGTGCTTGGTTGGAAGGGATCCCATAGGCTTCACGCAGGTGTTGAAGGGAGTGCCGGGGAAGATCGGAGCGGTAGCGCCTGGCCCATTTGAGGCTGTCTAAGTACTCCCAAGAGGGGAGTGTAAGGCTCGATCTCGAAAACTCCTTCTCGAGGAAGTGTTTATCAAATCCGTCGTTATTGTGGGCGATGAGAACAGTGTTCTCTGGACAAAACTCGGCAAAGGCAAGACCGATCTCTTCAAAGGAAGAGGCATCAGCAACCATCTCATCGGTGATGTGGTGGATCGCGCTTGCTTCAGGGGGGATGGGAGAGCCCGGATTGACAAACTCGCAGAAAGAGCGTCCTTCTATAGGGTCATAGGCGGCAATTTCGATGATCCGATCTTTTTCAGAGCGGATTCCGGTTGTCTCTGTGTCGTAGTAAATAGGGCGTTTCATGAAAATCAATTTGCAAGAATAGCACATAAATTGCTATCACTTTTGTCCAATGCGTTATCTAGTGATTGTTCTTCTTACTGTGTTCTCTTTCGCTGAGCTTCAGGGTTCTTCTGCCCAGTGCCATGCCTATTTCTCAAGCCAGGATGCATTGGAGAGCTGTCTTGTAGATCTGATCGATCAGGAGGAGAAGAGCATCAAGGTTGCGATCTATCAGCTGACCCATTATTCGATTGCAAAAGCGCTCATCCGTGCAAAGAAAAGGGGAGTGAGGGTTGAAGTGCTCATCGATCCTGCATCCATTCGGGCGCGCTCATCGGTGAAGCGTCTTGTAGAAAATAGTGTTTCTGTATCTGTCTGGGACTACCAGTTATCCACAAGTGTGAGAAAACCCTTAAAACGGATGAAGCCTTTGATGCATGACAAATTTGTCATATTTGGCGAGGATCTCGTCTGGACTGGTTCTTTTAATTTTACAAATAACGGAGCCATGCGGAATCAGGAAAATGCGGTGACGATCAAAAACCGAGAAATTGCCCGGCAATTCAACAACCACTTTCTGCATATGAAAGAGCGGGAGTCCAGACCCTTTGCAGAGTACATGACTCTGTATCCCAAAAAAGGTAAGGAAAGAAAGTCGCCTACTCGGTATGCTGAGAGAGATTTTGGAGGTAGTAAATGAATAAAATTCTCGGGGCATTTCTTCTTTGTATTTGTGCTCTTGTCAGTGGATGTATGCAAGGAAACGATGATGACTTGCATTGTGTGCCGGTGACCAATAATCCCTCGAAACTCCCAGGGTCCTCTCATACTGCCCAAGGCCTACCGTGGTAGGGATTGATTTATTTACCAGCATTTCTTAGTTTGAAGAAGATTGTTATAGGGCAAGGGTTATGACACGAGCCAAAAAAACAGAGCCCCACATCTTTTCTCATGATCCAGAGAAGGTAGTGGAAGAGCTCGGAAAAGAGCAACTGATCCAGTCGCTCAAACAGATGCTTTTAATCCGGAACTTTGAGATTCGGGCTGAATCGGCTTATCTGAAGGGAAAAGTGGGGGGCTTCTTTCATTCTTATCAAGGGCAAGAGGCGGTGCAGACAGCAGCTCTTGCTGTCATGGGAAAGAACCAATGGTGGATCACTACCTATCGTTGTCATGCTCTGGCTCTTTTATTAGATGCAACTCCCGATGAATTGATGGCAGAGCTCTACGGAAGAGAGACGGGGAATGCCCTTGGAAGGGGAGGGTCGATGCACTTTTTCACCGAAGAGATGCTCGGTGGGTATGGGATCGTCGGGGGACATATCCCCATTGCTACGGGTGCGGCATTTGCGATCAAATACAAGAAAAAATTCCCGAAAACACAAGAGGAACATCCAAAGGATGTCGCTGTTTGTTTTCTTGGGGATGGAGCCGTAGCGCAAGGAGCTTTTCATGAGTCACTGAATATTGCGGCTCTTTGGGATCTTCCCTGTATCTATGTGATCGAAAACAATGAGTGGGGGATGGGGACACACGTCGATCGGGCGATCAGTGTCGACTCGATTGCTGAACGGAAAGCTCCCGGTTACGGTATGAAGGGGTATACCTTTGATGGGATGGACTTTTTCAATTGCTATGCGGGATTTAAACATGTCTTTGAAGAGGTGAAAGAGACCGCAAGACCGGTCCTCATTGAAGTGAAGACCGAGCGCTTTAAAGGACACTCGATTTCTGATCCTGCTGTTTATCGCTCCAAGGAAGAGCTCGCCCATTTTATGGAGAGGGATCCTTTGCTCATCATGCTCAAGACCCTTTCTTCTTTCCGGATCACCGATGATGAAAAGTATCAGGCTATCGATAAAGAACAAAAAGAGATCGTCATGGCTGCCATGAAATTTGCTGATGACTCTGCTTGGCCCGATCCTATCCATTTAGAAGAGGGGGTTTTTGCTCCGTAATATGGGAATGCAAACAATAGAAATACGAGAGGCGATCCGCCAAGCTATGGATGAAGAGATGGAAAGAGACGAGAAGGTCTACATCATTGGCGAGGAGGTTGCTGAATATAACGGCGCCTACAAAGTGACCAAAGGGATGCTCGATAAGTGGGGGGAAGATCGGGTGATCGATACACCCATATCTGAGCTCGGGTTTGCTGGGGTAGGGGTTGGCTCGGCTATGTGTGGTCTTAGGCCCATCGTCGAGTTCATGAGTTTCAACTTCTCGTTTGTGGGATGCGATCAGATCATCTCCCATGCGATCAAGATGCACTACATGTCGGGTGGGCGATTTTCTGTCCCGATTGTGTTTCGGGGACCCAATGGCTCAGCTGCTCAGGTCTCTTCGCAGCATTCTCACTGCGTTGAATCTTTCTACGGGAATTTCCCCGGTCTCATCGTCATTGCTCCCAATACCGCACACGATGCCAAGGGACTGCTTAAGAGTGCCATTCGGAATAACAATCCTGTTCTGTTTTTAGAGTGTGAACTCACCTATGGGAAAAAGGGGGAGGTCCCAGAAGAGGAGTACTTAATACCCATTGGAAAAGCTAACATCCTCAGAGAAGGAAGACACCTGACACTGATCTCATATAGCCGAATGATCGATCTCTGCGAAGAGGCTTGTACTGAATTAGCAAAAAAAGGAATAGAGGTCGAGCTCATCGATCTACGCACCATCAAACCCCTCGATCTTACGACAATTGCAGACTCTGTCCGAAAAACCGGCCGGTGTGTCCTTGTGGAAGAGGGGCATCTCTTCTCTGGGATCTGCGCAGAGGTGGGTTTCCAGCTGATGGAGCACTGTTTTGATTTTCTGGATGCCCCGATTGAGCGGGTGTGTCAAAGAGAGACCCCGATGCCCTATTCCAAAGTATTAGAGAAGGAGACTCTCCCGACGAAAGAGAAGATCCTCGATGCCATCCATAAAGTCTTATAGATAGTTGGAGAAAATAGAATGCCCTTTACACTAACCATGCCCAAACTCTCCCCCACGATGGAAGAAGGGACCATTGCGAAGTGGAGCGTAAAAGTTGGGGACCATATCAAAGCTGGCGATGTTTTGATCGAGGTGGCGACCGACAAAGCGACCGTTGAGCACGAGGCGATTGATGAGGGGTATCTTAGGGAAATTCTCGTTGCAGATGGGGGCACAGCTAGGGTGAATGAACCCATCGCTATCTTCACCGAATCAGCTGATGAGAGCATCGAAGGGTACGAGCCAGAAGGGCTCGCTCCTAAGGCAGAAGAAAGGCCCGAAGAAAAGGCTGTGGAAGAAGCACCTGAAAAAGCAGCTGCGCCAGAGCCAACACCCGCAGCAGGCGCTATGCAGCAGCCCGCGTTTGTTCCTGAGCCTCCTCTTGAAGGATTCCAGCTCAAAGTGGCAACTGAGCCGATCCAGGGGCGGATCCCCGCCTCACCACTCGCTAGGCGCCTTGCCAAAGAGAGGGGGATCGATCTCGCTACTGTGAAAGGATCGGGCCCCCATGGGCGGATCACAAGCGCTGATCTCGATACCGGTCAACCTGTCGGGGTCGTCTCCTGGGGCAAAAAAGAAACGCCCACCACTGCTCCCGGCAGTTACGAAGAAGAGACGCTCACTCCCATACGCAAGATCGTTGGCCGTCGTTTGCAAGAATCGAAGACTTTCATCCCTCACTTCTACGTCACACAGGAGGTCGATGCAGAGCCGATGGTCGCTCTCCGCCATCAGCTTAAAGAGGGGGGACTCAAAGCGACCTTCAATGACTTCATTCTTCGAGCAACTGCTTTGACTCTCAAACAGCATCCGGAAGTGAATAGCGGGTTCAATACCGTAAATGGGTCGATCATCCGTTTCAAGACGATCGATGTCGCCGTCGCTGTTAGCCTTCCCTCGGGCCTCATCACACCGATCATTCGGCATGCCGACTACAAGAATCTCGGGGAGATTTCTTCTGAGGTGCGCCTCTTAGCGAAGAGAGCTCGTGATGGTAAGCTCGTCCGCGAGGAGTACTCAGGGGGCTCTTTCACCATCTCCAATCTAGGGATGTTTGGGGTGCGGGATTTTGTCGCTGTGATCAATCCTCCACAAGCGAGTATTCTCGCCATTGGAGGGATTCAGGATAAGCCGGTTGTCAAAGAGGGACTAGTGGTCCCTGGAAAAGTGATCTCCTTTACTCTCTCTTCCGACCATCGGGTTCTTGATGGGATTGACGCTGCAAAGTTTCTCGCTACTTTAAAGATGTTTCTTGAAAATCCCTCCCTTCTTCTGGTTTAGAAAGAATCTTTTATTGAAAAAGTTTTTTTAACTGGGAAAATTCTTTCTGGAATAGATCTCTAGCACGTATCATACGAGGATATTCACAAATTTTCCTCCTCAACTTTGGGGGGTTTGATAGAGCGGATTATGGTTGATCAACTTGATGGAAAGTCTCTAGGCCCATATTTTTCTTTGCCCATGCCCTCCCCACGTGTTCATTTTTTCTCACCTAGGTGGACCGAAGGAGCAACAAAAGTAGACTATTTTGTGATCAGCACTTTTGACATATTACGCCTTGTTTTTCAAAGAAATCGGCTGCGAATGCCCCCTGTACAAAGGATGCATGTCGCAGATCAAGTTCCGTTTCATCTTAAGTCTCGTTTGCAACTCCTTCTTTATCAAGTCGTTTGAAGTCTTTGCTCTCTAGTAGCTTCTCTCTTTTTTTAAATATTAACCATTACTATATTTAATTGTTTAGTTATTACTTGATTTAATAACTTCGTTTTGCTATTATCTAATAAATAATAACAAAGAAATACTAATGAGCATGCCTAATCCTATTTATAAGCAGCCCTCTTCAGGACCTGTGAGCCCACCACTACCACCACTATCTCCTCTTTATTCTATCTGGTCCGATGATAGGGAGTCAGAAGCTCCTATTTTTGGGGTGGACTTAAACGGTATTGATCAACGGGGTCAAGAAGCCTCCCTTCTTGAAGATATTTCAAATTTCCTTCCTGTTCCATTCCTTAGGAGAGGAGCTCCAATAGTGGTTGAAGATGAGTTAGCCTCTCTTCGATCTTCGAATTTAGTCGAAGATAGAGTTGGAGGGTCGGAGGAAAGCTCTACTGGGAAGAGACTCAAATTTGCGAATGGTGGTAAAGATGCTAAACGAAAAAAAGTCACTGAGGTAGCACAATGTTCTTTTGCTCCTCTGTCTAACTCTAGCTCTGGCGATCTAGCAGAAAAGGCTGAGGCTGTTCGAGCAGACTCACCACTTTCGAAAACGAATGATTCAGATGAAATATTAGCGGCATTCTCAGGTTTTTCAGACTTTCGATCATTGTCAGCTCCACCGGTGAAATCAGATTTTGTCAGTGCATTTGCTGCATTGGAGATCCATCGCCCGACTCCACAAAGGCCAAAATCTACAGGGGGATTTCCTATGACGCGGCCGAATTCTCCCAACGATGGTGAAGCTATAGGCGCGTTTTTCTCTCCTTTGAATAAGGTCTAAGGGGCTTAGAGACTGTTAACGAATTGCTTTTACCGCGAGGAGCCAAGATTTTCTCCTAGGAGAAGGCTCTGGACAGCGGAGCAAACTTAGGTGAAGTTTGTAGAATTCGAAGAGTTTCTCGTAGGGGAAAAGATGGCTCTTATTGGCGGTGGAATGAATTCGTTAATAGTCTCTCAAAGCCACCCTTTTTTCTTAAAAATCCATAGACCAAAGATCGATAGAATCGCTGTGAAGGTCATCACGATCCCGAAGGCAAAGGTATTCTTTGCTAAGGGTAGATCGACGTTCATGCCGTAGACGCTTGCGATCATCGTGGGGATACTCAAGATGATCGTCAAGGAGGTCAGGAGCTTGATCGTTTTGTGAAGATTGTTTGTGAAGATGATCTGATAGGAATCACGCAAAGAACGGATCGATTTGAGGACGATGCCGCAGAGCTCTTCGGATTGCCTAACGGAAAGGACACAATCTTCAATGAAATCTTCTTTCTCTTCTGAGAGCTTCAGATAGCGCTTACCGTGGATCCCCTCGAGGACAGATCGGGTGGGAACCAGGGTTGAGAGGTACTGATTGAGCACTTCTTCGTTTTTCGTGAGAGCGGCGATGTCATCGCTATTCACAGAGGCCATCTCTTTTTCTGCTGAGAGGATGCTGTAGCGGATCCGACGGATTTGTTTGGTGAACTCTTGATTGATTTTTAAGAGAAAGGTGATGAGAAGTCTTGAGGAGTCAGTGGTGGAGAAGCGTTCTTTATTTTCTAGGAAGTTTTTCACAATGAGACAGCGGTGAGGGCAGATGGTGATGAAGGCCTCAGAGGTGAGGATTAGGGTGAATGTTGAGGTATAGAGGCCGATCTCTTGATCTGTGGGGTAGCGGCTAAAGATGAGAAGATTCTCATCGCTTTTTTCAATGCGGGGGAGTTCATACTTATCGAGAGTGTCAGAGAGATCAGCTGTGTCAAGACCGGTCTGCTTGGAAAGTTCTTTGAGATCGCTAGTTGTCGCTTCGTCAATGTGGATCCAACATCCTTTGCGGATCTCATCGATCTCTTGGAGGACTTCGGATTCTGAGGATTTGTAATAGATCTTTTGCATAGTGAAATATCTGAGGAAACTACTCCTCTAATCTTCTCTATGCCAAGAAAATGTTTTAATCTCAAGAGCTCAAGAAAGGGCAACGGATTCGAGCTGTTCGAACCGTTTTTCTAGGGCTTCGATTTTTTTTATGTACCCTTCGATTTTGCGTAAGTGTACTTGGGTCCGGTTGTGCTCGGAAAGGGTAACGACAGGGCTTCCTGCGTATTTGCCACTTTTTTTGATCGACTTGCTCACCCCACCTCTTGTCGCAATCATCGTAAAGTCGGTGATCTCAAGATGGCCGACGATTCCTACTTGTCCTCCCATCATGACGTTCCGTCCGGTTTTAGTGGAGCCGGCTATTCCTGTCTGGGCTGCGATGATGTTGTGCTCGCCGAGTTCGACGTTGTGGGCGATTTGTACGAGGTTGTCGATTTTAGTTCCTCGGCTGATGCGAGTGGTTTTGAAGCGGGCTCTATCGATGGTGGTATTAGCTCCAATCTCCACGTCGTCTTCGAGGATCACGTTCCCGATCTGCTCGAGCTTGGTGTGCTCTCCCTTTTCGTTTGTGGTGTATCCAAAGCCACAGGAGCCGATGACGGCACCTGGTTGCAGGATGACGCGGTCTCCTAAGGAGCAGTACTCACGGACAGTGCTATGAGGATGGAGGGTGCACTCTTCTCCGATGATTGATCCTGGGCCTATGTAGGTGTGTGGGCCAATGCGACTTCCTTTTCCTATCTGGGCCTCGGTGTCGATGACAGCATAGGGTCCGATGGAGACATCAGGGCTAACGATAGCCTTTTCGTGAATGATTGCAGTTGGGTGGATGCCATCAAATCCTGTTGAGGAGCGATCGGCAAGGAGGACTTCTGCAATTTTTTGGAAGGTGCGAGAAGGGTCATCGGATATAAGGAGGTTTTTTCCTTCGATCTCTGCTTGGGAGGGGTCAACGCAAATCACACCGGCTTGGCACTTAGGAAGGAGGGTACTATAGCTCGAGTGCTTGAGGATGGAGGTTGCGAGAAAGGAGGCATCCGATGGGGTAGCCGACTGAAGGTCGGCCACTCCATCGATGCAAAAATCGGGATCTCCCTTTAGCTTAGCTCCAGTAATCTCTGCGAGCTCCGCCAGTGTCTTTGTAGCTGAGCTCATTACTTTTTCTCTGCGTTTTTATTGAAGGCGCTTGCCTCGTTATTTGCGGTCTCTTTTTTTGATGTGCTCTTATCAAATCCTTTGTCCATTTCGGTAATAACGAGCTGAGTCACATTGAGAGTTGGAGCAGAAAAGAAGCATGCCTCATCGTTGATCACCATGGTGAGTTTTTTCTCAGCTGCTACTTTCGTAGAGGCCTCTTGAATACTCGCACCCATAGACTGAACGAGTTTCATATTGGCTTGGTTCATCACTTGATAGAACTGGTTTTGGTACCGGTTCATCTCATCGTTGAGAAGGCGGAATTTACTTTTCATTTCCTCTTCTGCATCTGGAGAGAGGCCATCCATGTAGTCGTCATCGTTGAATTTCTCTGCCATCACATTGATTTGCTTTTCAGTATCATCAATGAGAGAGGTCATTTGTGTCTTGAGCGATTCGAAGGAGGCTTGTTCTTGTTTGCCGAGCTTCGATTCGGTCATGCACTTTGCGAAGTTGACAACACCAACGGACGATTGGGCGTCAGCAGCTGCAAACCCCGCGGTGCAAAAAGCGATTAGGGTAAAAAAGGAAAGAAAAAATTTACGAGTCATAATGTCTCCTTGAAAAATTGTTAAAACTGTCCTCCTAAAGAGAAGAAGAAGTGTTCTTTTTGTCTTTTACGTGCGTTGATGGGGACTCCATACCCAAGTGTGATCGGCATCTGACCGAGAACGCTGACATTGACGCCGGCGCCATAACTGAATCGGTAGGTACCAAACCCAAATACTTCGTCACTAATATATCCGCCATCGATGAAGACAAAGGTATCGAGGAAACTAAACGCTTCATAGATATACTCCATCGATAAGAGGGAAGAACTGATTCCCCCAGAGGGGTCCCTGTCAATGGCTTTGATTTTGCCTTTTTCTTTCTTTTTCAAGCGGGGACCTATAATCGCTTCTTTGTATCCTCGAACTGAAGCGACACCCCCTAAGAAATATCGCTCACTAAGAGGGATCTGTGAAAACTCATTGGTTTTTCCGAAGGGGAAGAGAAAACGGAAGTCACAGCGGTAGCGCATGTAACCCCTCTCGGACAGTGGAATATAGTAGGCATTGAGAAAGGCAGTCCGGAAGAAGTTGTAGCCACCCCCTACTCCGACGACTTCTCCTTCGAGAAAAGAGCGGAGACCTCGATTGGGTTTGATGGCGCTATTTGTCGTATTGAAGACAATAGATGCGCCGACTCCAGAAAGGAAGCCGCTATTATTCGTGTGTTCTGTGATTTTTTTGGAGTCTTTGACTCTGTCATCGAGAGCCCTTGCTCGGTAGAGAAATGAGGTAGTCCAGTAAGGGTTTAAGGGGTAGGAGAGGGTGGTATTGAGGTTGTAGGTGTTTAAGGAGTAGTTCTTTGACTGAAGGGAGCTATCGATTATGGCGTTGAACTCTATTCCAAGTTGCCATCTAGTGTCATTGACATAAGGAGTCATCCAATTGACAAGAATATTTTGTTGGACTGGGCCGAAACTCGTGCGCATCTGGAAGTACTCACCACCACCACGAAAAGAGGAAAAGCCATCTTCCCAGACCCTGCCCAATCCTTGGATGTTAAAATTCCTTTCGGTGAGGTCAACTCCCCCAAAAATATTATCGGCTGAACTAAATCCACTAAAAAGGCTGATATGGCCTGTCTGGGTCTCTTCGACCTCGATGTAGATATCTCTGTAGTTATCGCCTAAGGAGATGTCGTCCTGGGTTCGAACGGCATAGACATTGACCGACTTGAAGTAGCCGATCTGCTCGAGTCTCATTTGGGTTCCTTGGAGTTTTCTTGAGTCGAACTTCTCCCCAGGAACGAGGAGCGATTCACGTAAAATGACTCTTGCTTCTGTCTGGATGTTCCCAATGACTCGGATCATCCCTATGCGAAACTCCCTTCCTTCATTGATCTGGAAGTGGACATTGTAGACGGGCTCGTCTTGGGCGAGCTGAGTCTCATAGGTGACGCTGGTGTCGATATGTCCTTTTCGTCCGTATAACTCTTTGATATTATCTGCGGTCTTCCGAAGCTGCTCTGGTGAATAGACAGTGTCGGGGTGGACACGGAACAGCCGCTCGATCTTTTCATCGGAAAAGAGGATATTCCCATCAAAGCTCACTCGACCGAAATGGTAGAGGGGTCCTTTATCAGCAGAGATGTCGATGATGATTTTCCCTTTAGCGGGGGATTCGAGGATCTGAATATCCACTCGGGCATCGGCATACCCCTCATCTTGGAGATAATTGAAGATGGTGAGTCTATCTTGCTCGAGAGCCTCTTCGTTGAATTTGCCTACACCTGTGAACCAGCTCGTCAAGTTACTATACTTTTTCGTATAGAGTCTTTCGATGATCCCACTTTCCTCTTTCTTGGTGAAGCCATTGAAGAGGATTTTGTCGACTTTGCCAGACCGTCCCTCCTTAATGTCGATTTCGATATCGATTTCTTGCGAATTGGGAACAGGGACAATTTTGTAGGTGATTTGAGACTCAAAGTACCCTTTTTTGATGTAGTACTCTTTTAGCTTGTTGAAGGAGCGGTTGAATTCGGAGCGGTTAAAGACTGTGCCGGGCTTGATGTCGAGTTCTTTTCTGAGAGTTTTTGTCTTGAAGTACTCGTTGCCACTCCACTCGATGCTCCGAATGACTGGTCGCAGCCAAACCTTGAGGGTAATATCGACCTGGTTTCCTTTAACCTCAATCTGAGGGACGACCCGATCGTAATCTTCTGCGAGTTGTTTGAGATCCTGATCGAAGATGTATTGCGAAAAAGGATCTCCAGGACGGGTGCGCAGCTTGGAGAGGACTGACTTTCGATCAAAACTCGAGCCTCTGGGCAGATTTTCGATCTTGATATCGAGCTGTCCTACGCGCCTGTCTTCGTAGGAGGGGACTTCGAATTGCTCTTGCGCGGGAATCTTTGCTGTGATTCCTGTCGCTAAAGCGAGGCTGATACAGAGTAGGAGCTTGTTATTCATGATTCACTCGAGCATTTGGACTGCATCTTAAGTATGAAGCGCCTTTGAAGATGCGGGCAAAAGGCTACAAAGTTGTGATTATAGAGGTGGAGGAAATATTGCGCAATGTGCGCCTCTCGTCTAGAGGGTGTATACGCAATCATTCCATTCTCTTAAAATTTTTGCCTTCCAGTGAAGGCTTTTTCTAAGGTGCCATAATCGACAAAGTCGAGGGAGCTTCCCATGGGGAGACCAAACGCGAGGCGCGTTGCATTTACGCCGATATGACTCAATTTTTGTTTGAGGAAAAGAGCTGTGGCATCTCCCTCTAATGTCGAATCGAAGGCGATGATTACCTCTTGAATCGAGCTGTTCTCAAATCGTTTCTCGAGTTTGTGTATGGAAAGCTGCTCGATCGATCGCCCTTCTAGAGGGGAGAGAAGTCCTCCAATTACATGATAGTGCCCTTTATAGGCCTTGGTCTCTTCGATCGCATAGACATCGCGTGGGGAGGAGACAAGGCAGAGCAGAGATGGGTCCCGAGAGGGACTCTCACAAAAAAAACAGGCGTTTTCCTCTTTTAAGCAGCCACAGGTTGCGCAAGGGATAACCTTTTCTTGAAGGGATTCAATCTGTGAAGAAAATCTTTTAATATCATCTTTTGGCCAGTCGAGGAGGTAGAAGGCAAACCGCTCTGCGGTTTTCCTACCTACCCCAGGGAGCTTCATTAGGGAGGCGATAAGAGAAATCAGCTCTTTTGGGTAGTATTGGGCCATAGTAAGCTGAGTTTAGCGTTGTGTAGGCATAAAATTGAAGGGTTTCTTTTTTGTGGGTCTGGCGTTCTTTTGTGAATGTAACCCGCATACCCAATTGGCTCAAGTGGGTATGCGTATTACATGATGATAAAGACCCTCGATTCGTCATTTTTTGTGGTTTCATCCATCTTTTAGCGCTTCTATTTAAATGGCTTATGTAATTTTGGGGAAGGATGAAGATGACCGCAGGAGGGAATAGCTTTAAGCCTTTCGAGAAGGAGAATCCAAAAGGTAGTGTGAAAAGGCTTCATCCTGAAAGAGAAAAATTCTCGTCTATAGGGGGTGAAAGTTTGTTTGTTTGGTTATCTTATTAATAATAGGCGGTTTAGGGTTCTGTCAAACCCTTATTTTACAAGGGAAATGCCCGACAAAATAGAGGGGTTTTGCGCTTAGCCCCTTCATTTTTATGAGGAAATTAGGTAAAATAGAGGACGCGCATGTAAACTTTTATACTTTTATGAAACAAGCAAAAATTATTGGTACAGGGAGGTATCTCCCAGAAAAAATTCTCACGAACGCCGATCTCGAGACTATGGTCGATACGTCGGACGAATGGATCGTCTCGCGTACGGGAATACGTGAGCGGAGGATTGCTAGAGGAGATGAGAATACCTCAGATCTCGGCATAGAGGCTGCAAAAAGGGCCATTGAAAAGGCTCAGATCGAGCCAGATAATATTGATCTCATTCTCGTTGCAACACTGACTCCTGATTATTTGTTTCCCAGTACTGCCTGCATCATCCAATCGGCGCTCAATTTGAATGCTGCTGCTCTTGATATCCAAGCAGCTTGTTCTGGATACCTGTATGCCCTTGCCGTTGCCAAGGCCTTCGTCGAGGCGGGTATTTATCGGACTATCCTTATCGTTGCCGCGGAAAAGCTCTCAGCCATTACAAATTATGAAGATAGAGAGACCTGTGTTCTCTTTGGTGATGGGGCAGCTGCTTGCGTGGTCTCCGGTGAAGGGAAGGGACTCCTCATTGGAGATTCAGTACTTGGATCGGATGGAACTCAAGCCGACATCCTCATTATGCCAGGCGGTGGTTCGTGTAATCCCACAACTAAAGAAACCGTCGATCAAGGTCTCCACTATATCAAGATGGAGGGAAGAGAGGTCTTTAAACACGCCGTTCGCAGAATGGAGTCCTCCTGTAAAGAGTGCATTGAGAAAGCGGGCCTTGATGAAAGCGCAATCAGCTGGCTCATTCCCCATCAGGCGAACATTCGGATCATCGAAGCGATTGCGAAGCGTTTCCATGTTGATCCTGAGAAAGTTTTCATTACGGTCGATAAGTATGGCAACACTTCGGCCTCTTCTGTTGGGATCGCCCTAGATGAACTATTAGAACAAAAATCTCTAAGCTCTGGTGAGCATATTCTCTTGACCGCTTTTGGTTCTGGACTCACTTGGGGATCGATGGTGCTCCGTTATGAATAAGAAGATCGCATTTATTTTTCCAGGGCAGGGAGCGCAATACCCAGGAATGGGGAGAGACTTCTTCGAGCAATTTTCCATTGCAAAAGAGGTCTTCCAAGAAGCAGATCGGATTCTTGGAGAGCCCTTTTCAAAGCTGATTTTTGAAGGTCTATCTGATGAACTCACTCTCACCAAAAATAGCCAGCTTGCGATTTTCATCACGAGCTATGCGATTTTGCGGGTTGTTCAAGAGAACTTTCCCGAGATGAAGCCTACGATCTGTGCGGGCCTCAGCCTCGGTGAGTATACAGCTCTTGTCGCTGCAGGTGTTCTCTCATTTGAAGAAGCTCTCCTCCTTGTTAAAGCGAGGGGAAGCCACATGCAAGAGGCGTGCCAAACCCATCCGGGAACAATGAGTGTCGTTCTTGGGTTAGAGCTCGATCAGGTCAAAGCCGTGGTTGATGCTATTGAAGGGGTATGGATTGCGAATCTCAATTGCCCAGGACAAATTGTGATCTCTGGAACCGAGGAAGGAGTTGCCGAGGCAGCGCTTCAGCTCAAAGAACAAGGAGCCCGTCGGGTGATGCCTCTAGAGGTTTCTGGGGCGTTCCACAGCGGCTTGATGCAATCAGCTCAAGACCAGTTGGAGCCACTCATCCAGAAGGCAGTTCTTCTTGGCTCGGAAGCCGAAGTGGTGATGAATGTCCCCGGAGCCCCGGTTTTAGAGACTGATGCCATGAGAGAGAATATGATCGCCCAAGTGACAGAGCCCGTCCTTTGGCAAAAAGGGATTGAATCAATGCTGGAGAAGGGGATCGACCTATTCATTGAAATGGGCCCGGGAAAGACCCTCGCAGGGATGAACAAACGGATTAAGGTCCTTGTTCCCACCTATAGCGTGGAGAACAAGGAAGATTTAACACTTTTGAAAGGAGAAAGAGATGCTATCGCTCAAAGATAAACGAGTCCTCATCACAGGAGGCACAGCGGGTATCGGTAAGCAGATTGCCCTGACATTTGCCCAGCATGGCGCCAGTGTTGCGATTTTTGGTACGAATCAAGAGCGGGCTGACAAAGTTCTAGCTGAGCTTAATGAAAACAAAGAGTTTGATGACCAAGCATTCCTTGCTGAGATTGTCGATGTTTCCGATAAGAAGACCATTGAAGCAGCCATTCAAGACATTTTGAGCAAATGGGGACAGATCGATGTTCTCATCAATAACGCAGGGATAACGCGCGATGGTCTTCTGATGAAAATGCCAGAAGAGCACTGGGATCAAGTGATCGATGTCAATCTCAAATCAGTATACAACACCTGCCAGGCGCTCGTCAGATCCATGATGAAAGCAAGAGCAGGAAAAATTATCAATATCTCTTCCGTTGTCGGCTTGACAGGAAATGCGGGACAAGTGAATTATTCTGCATCTAAATCGGGGGTGATTGGTTTTACTAAAGCACTTGCCCAAGAGCTTGCTTCTCGCGGAATTTGCGTGAACTGCATTGCTCCGGGATTTATTAAAACACGAATGACCAGCGCTCTTACCGATGCACAGAAAGAGGGGATCATACAGAAGATTCCTATGAAGCGTATTGGGGATCCAGAAGAAATCGCCCATGCGGCTCTTTTTCTGGCGAGCGACATGTCTAAGTATATGACGGGACAGGTGCTGACCGTCGACGGCGGAATGGTAATGTAAC
Organism: Chlamydiota bacterium; assembly: GCA_011064965.1. Taxonomy (GTDB): domain Bacteria; phylum Chlamydiota; class Chlamydiia; order Chlamydiales; family Rhabdochlamydiaceae; genus Sacchariniichlamydia. The sequence continues at coordinate 9,329 of JAAKFS010000006.1, read as the reverse complement.
AACTTTAACAGAAAAACCTAAGAGGGTATGATGGATACGAAGGATATAGAGTCTATTGAAAAAGAAGTCATTGATATTGTCATCGAGCAGCTAGGTGTTGATGCAGCTGAAGTGACTCCAGAGAAATCATTTGTTGAGGATCTCAATGCTGATTCTCTCGATCTCACAGAGCTTATCATGACGTTTGAGGAGAGCTTTGGATTTGAGATCTCTGAAGAAGATGCTGAGAAGCTCAAGACGATCAAAGACGTGATCGACTACATCAAAGAAAAGAAAGCGTAAGCTTCGCCTCTTTTCTCTTTTTTTCAAATGACCCACCCTCATCGGTGGGTCATTTGTTTTTCACCGCTTGACGACTCCTTTGAAAAAAATTGAGGAGTTCCTAGTGGAGCAAGAAGACCCCTATCCTACCTGGTCCTACCTAGTTGCAAGGTATTTTGCCGGGTAGCGGACATCGCTTAAAACGACTTGACTTCCACCCAGAGATCAATGACCCGTTGTTGGGGGAAGATTTTTTTGATGAAGTGAAATTTTGCAAGCTCTTCTCGTGATAAAAAGAGGAGTTTTTTCTCCCAGTCGGCAATATCGATTTGCTCTCTCGGGGAAAGGGTAGCAGGGAGGAAACCAAAAGTCTCATGATGGGAGAGAATCGATGTGTCGGTGTAGAGGTAGTTGAGGAGCTGGTAGACATACTCAGCTTTTGTGCTAGATTTTGGAATGCAAAAATTCTCGATCGTCATAAAGGAGCCCTCCTCGGGGATGATGAATGCAACATGAGGAAAGGCTTCTTGAATTGATTTAATTTTTGCGCTGATGGAAATGGCTACGGGACAGTTTTCTGTGGCGATGAAGTAATCTGGGCGAAAATCACTGTAGGCTTCCACCCATGATCTCTGTTTTAGAAGTAAGGTCCGGATTTTAGAGAACTCTTCTTCGGTGATCGCATCGGTTTTTCCAAAGAGATAAAAAGCGGCAAAGAGGATGGCTTCTATAGGGTCGTTGTTTAGGGCGATCTTGTAGTCAATCTGGCCGGGATCGTAGATCGCCTTCCAGCTAGTGGGCAAGGGGCGATTCGCAAAGAAGTTGGTGTCTACTCCGAGTCCATATACCTCCCATTCAAAGGGGATGGAAAAGCGATTTCCCGGGTCAAACGCATGGTTGAGAAGGGAGGGATTGAGGTTGTCAAAGAAGTCGAGTTTTGACCTGTCAAGGGGTTGTAAGAGGTTTGCATTTTTGAGAAGACTCACTGCGTAGTCGGAAGGCAGAATGAGATCGTACCCTACCCCTTTAGTTGCCTTCATCTTGACAAGGAGCTCTTCATTGGATGAGTAGTAGCTGACGCGAAGATTGATCCCACTTTTTTTCTCAAACTCTGACAGGACGGCTGGGTCGATTGTATCTCCCCACGCAAACAGGTTGATGCTCTTCTCTTCGTAGGGGAAGATCCCCCACGAGGGGAGGTAGAGAGCGAGGAAAAGGAAGAGGAGCCAAGAGGCGATGATAGCAATGCGAATGGTCAACCTCATAAGATTCGGCCTCTTGTTTTGATTGAGAAAAAGAGGAGGGCAAATGCTGAGCTCAAAAAGAGGAGGACGGTGGAAAGGGCATTGACAACGGGTGAGACACTGGTTCGGATCATCGAGAGGATGTAGAGAGAAAGGGTCTGGGCGCTACTCCCTGCACAGAAATAGGAGAGGACAAAATCATCAAACGAGAGGATGAACACGAGCAGGGCCGTGGTCATCAGTGTTGAGCGCATGAGAGGGAGTATCACGCGAAAGAAGGTTTGCAGGGGAGAGGCCCCTAAGTCGAGCGATACCTCTGTCAGTGTATGATCGAGCTCTTTGTAGCGGGCATAGAGAAGTGGAATGACGAAGCCGAGTCCTAAGACGGAGTGGGCGAGGATGAGGGTTCCTAGGCCAAGGGGAATGTGGATGAGGGTAAAGAAGGTGAGGAGGCTCACTGCAAGGAGGGTTTCTGGGATCACGAGGTTCCCATAGAAAATGCCAAGGTACTTTCGGATGCGTCCTCCCTGGTAGGCATAGAAGATTAGTCCTACGCCAGCAGAGAGGCTGATCATTGCAGACGATGTCGCCACAATGAGTGAATTGTTGAAGGCTTTCCAAAGGTATGTAGAGCGAAAGAGCTCTCTGTACCATTCAAGGGTAAAGCCACTCCATGGGGCGGGAAAACGGGCGGTATTGAAGGAGAAGACGAGGAGGACAACGATAGGAACGTAGAGAAAGAGGTAGGTTGAAGAGATAGCGAGGAGTGATCCTACTCTGCCGAGGGTGAGTTTCTTATTCATAGCACTCTCCCTGCTCTAAGGAGCTTTGTGAGCAGGAGGTACAAGAGAGAGGCACAGATGAGGATGGCAATTGCGCTTACAAGGGTGTAGGCCGCACCGAGAGAGCCTGTACCCTCGCCTAGGATATACTGTGAGACGACGGTTCCAACGAACATCTTTTTATCACCTCCCATGAGCTCGGGGATCACGAACTCTCCAAAGGAGGGAATGAAGACGAGAAAAAATCCCGCTCGGATTCCGCGACTAGAGAGTGGGAGAAGGATCCGCTGGAATGTCGAGCGAAAACTTCCTCCTAGGTCGTATGAGGCTTCAATGAGAGTGTAATCGAAGCGATCGAGGGACGCGTATAGGGGAAGGACCATGAAGGGAAGGTAGTAGTAGACCATCATGATGATGACGGCAAACATCGAATTGAGAAGAGCGAGGGGCTCATGGATGATCCTTAATTTGAGAAGGAATGTATTCAGAAATCCATCTCTTTCCAGAACGTAGAACCAGGCATAGACGTGGAGTAAAAAATTTGTCCAGAAGGGGACGATGAGAAAGAAAAGGAGGATGTTTTTGTATTTTCGCCCGGTAAATGCGAGGAAATAGGCGAGGGGGAAGGCGATCAAGAGACAGAGGAGGGCATTAGTGATAGCGAGAAGAAGAGAGGCGGCAATCACTTTTAGGTATGTCGGTGTGAAGAAGAGGGCGATATGTTCAAAGGTGATCCCTTGCACGGCTCCCTTCTCCGAGACTTTGATGAAGCTTGAGACAATGATGATGAGTAAAGGGAGGTAAAAAAAGAGGACCTGCCACAAAAGGGCAGGAACCCCGAGAGCGAAGGGGAGATGCTTTTGACTTGTTTGTGTGGGAGGGGTTTCTCTCATCATTTTTCTAGGAGGACGGAGCTTTCTTTTTGCCAGTAGAGGTGGACTTTATCATCGTAGTCAATCTCTTGTCCGGGGAAATGCTCCTCATTTTGTTCGAAGACTTGGATCATCATTTTGCTTTCTAGGAGGACGTTGTACTGCGTTGATCTTCCGTGGTAGACGATCGACTCTACGATTCCCTCCAAGTGGTTAGAAAACCCCTCTTTCTCTTCCTTGAAGATGAAGATTTTCTCGGGACGGAGGCTCATGGCAACTTCGCTATCCTCTTTGGTCCATTCGGTTGGTCTCGGGATTGCGACTTTAAAGTGGCCGAGGTCGGGGATTTCTATATTGGGCTCATGGTCGACATCTCGAAGTTTCCCCTGCCAGAGGTTCGTCGAGCCAACAAAGCGAGCGACGAAGGAGGATCTTGGGAATTCATAGATCTCTTGAGGGGTGCCGAGCTGTTCGATTTCTCCGTGGTAATTCATGATCGCCATCTGATCGGCTACTGTCAGCGCTTCAAATTGATCATGGGTGACGTAGATGAATGTGGTCTCAAGTTGGTCTTGCCAGTCGATGAGCTCGAGCAGCATCTTTTCTCGGAGCTTATAATCGAGTGCTGCGAGGGGTTCGTCGAGGAGGAGGACATCGGGCTCATTGACGATGGCTCTTGCTAGAGCCACTCGCTGCTGTTGTCCACCGGAGAGTTGGCTTGTAGATTTGTAGATGTGGGCTTCGAGGTGGAAGGTCTCGAGGATTTTATAGACCTTTTGATTGATCACCTCTTTGGGGAGTCTTTTAAGCCGGAGGCTATAGGCGACATTTTCAAAGACGCTCAAGTGCGGAAAGAGGGCGTAGTTCTGAAAGACGATGTTGATTGGACGCTCATTGATGGGAGTGTGGGTGATGTCGGAGTCTCCAAGGTAGATTTTTCCTTGGTCGGCTGTCTCGAGGCCTGCGATCAGCCGGAGTAGGGTTGTCTTTCCACATCCACTCGGGCCAAGCAGAGCGAAGAACTTCCCCCCAGGGATGACAAGGTCCATCTTTGAGATGATCGTCTGCCCATTGATCGTCTTTGAAAGATCTTCTAGTCGGATATTCCTCACGGGAGGATTTTACCGCATATTTTCCTGGAAGTAAACCCTCAAACTTAGGTAAAAAGAATAGGTAAAGAGATCTCTTATGCAAAAAAGAAAGCTTGTCATCATCGGCTCTGGACCTGCGGGGTATACCGCTGCGATTTACGCAGCTAGGGCTAACCTTGAGCCTCTACTTTTTGAGGGGTTCTACTCTGGACCTGCCGGAGGGCAGCTCATGACCACGACTGATGTGGAAAACTACCCGGGCTTCCCAGAGGGGATTCAAGGGCCTGAGTTGATGCTCCTTTGCCGGAAGCAGGCAGAGCGGTTTGGAAGTGAGATCCTCACAGAGGATGTAAAGGAAGTTTTTCTCTCTTCACATCCATTTAAAATCGTCGCGAGCAAGACTGAGGTAGAGGCCGATGCGATCATTGTCGCAACGGGTGCAACAGCGAATCGGCTCGATGTTGAAGGGACACGCGATGGGGAATTCTGGCAAAGAGGTGTGACCGCTTGCGCGGTTTGTGATGGAGCCGCTCCGATCTTTCGAGATCGCGATCTTTACGTGGTTGGGGGAGGAGATACTGCCTGTGAAGAGGCGATCTTCCTCACAAAGTATGGGAAAAAAGTCTACCTCATCCATCGCCGTGATGAGCTTCGCGCTTCAAAGATCATGGGCGAGCGGGCAATCAAACATCCGAAGATCGAAGTGGTTTGGGATCATGTCTTAGCCAAGGTCGAAGGGGATTCTGTGGTCCAGTCAGTGACTCTCAAAAACGTGAAAACTGGACTGGAACAAAAACGAGATGCAGGGGGGCTCTTTTTTGCAATTGGGTTCAACCCCAATACGGCATTTCTTCAAGGACAGTTGGCACTCGAAAGCAATGGGTATCTCAAGATCACACCGGGCACTTCATACACCAGCGTCGAGGGAGTTTTTGCTGCTGGTGATGTGCATGATCACGTCTACCGTCAAGCGGTCTCAGCTGCGGGAAGCGGGTGCATGGCCGCCCTTGACGCTGAGAGATGGCTCAGTAGCCAGGGCTTGATTGATTAGGCTACTCTATTCGTCTATGAAAAAGATCTTACCCTTAGTTTTACTTCTTCCCTCCCTTCTCAGTTCTTTAGAGGAGAGACCGTGGTTCTCTGAGTTTTTGGAATTTGAATTCAAGCCCTTCTATGAGTACAACTTTTTTCGAAAGGTCGATCGAGCTAGTCCTCAACTAAAAAGCTCGTTTCACACCCATGTTCTAGGGGGAGGACTCAGCATCACAGCTCCTGACGACTGGAGCTGGGAAGCTGAGATCGAGTTCGCAGATACGAGCTCTGTCTCGTGGGGATATCGGAGCTTTGCCCTGCAACTGCGAAAGAGATGGCTCGATGATGTCTGTGGCGATCTTGTGAGCCTCACTACGGGATTTGTCTACCGGGATGCGTCTGACCGAATGCGGAGAGCGCTCAGTACCCCCTACCACGGAAGAGCTAACTTTGAGTTCAATACGGTAATAGGAAAAGAGTGGAGTCAAGGAGCTTACTGGTATTTTCGGGTTTTTGGTTTAGGGGCAGTGGGGCAGGCGACAAGTGGTCTTCCTTGGGTCCGTGCCGATCTCACCTTCTCTGGAAATTACGAAGACCAGCAAGAGTGGAGTTTGTATGCGAGGAGTCTCTTTGGTTTAGGGAGTCGAAGCCTTGTTCCGACAGAAGAGTTCAGCGGCTGGGGAAGAATCAACCACCATTCGGTTGATTTAGGGGCCTCTTACCGGTATCGATGTGGCTTCTTTGGGGATTTGCGTTTTGACTATTTGCACCGTGTTTACGCGAGAAGCTACCCCGAGCAGGTCAACTTCTTCCTTTTGACCTACAGTTTCCCATTCTCTATTTTTTAGGCATTACTCCAGATAGCAACGGCAGAGGCATAGGTCTTGCAGTGGCTGATCGTCACAAGGATGTGAGGGGAGTTGAATCGCTGATTGAGGTCTTCTGAAAGATAGGCTTCTGGTTTTCCATTTTCATCGGCTAAGATCTCTATGTCATGGAAGGAGGCCTCTTTACCAAAGCCACACCCGAGGGCTTTGACGATCGCTTCTTTAGCAGCGAAGCGGCCCGCATAGCGGGGGAAAGGGTCTTTCTGACTCTCACAGTAGTCCCTCTCTTTTTTAGAGAAAAGACGGTCTAGGAAGGGATCACGGTGCTGGATAAATCCTTCTCTGACCCTCTCGATTTCGATAATATCGTTGCCAAGACCGAGGATGTTTGCCTGTTTATTCATACTTCGATGCGATTTCCTTTAGAGGGCAGTTCATCGAGAGAGTTACAAAAGATCATTCTCCCTGACGAGGTATGTTTGACAGAGAGGACTTGTACATCGATGCACTCGCCGATGAAGTCTCCTCCACCATTGATCACTACCATTGTTCCATCTTCAAGATAACCTACCCCTTGGTTGGGTTCTTTTCCATACCGCTGAATTTTGATTTTCATCGATTCCCCCATTTGCATCAAGGGCTTCAATGCAATAGAGAGGGTAGTCAGGCTGATGATCTTAATTCCTTCAGAAACCGAGGCTTGGGCTTGAGCGTTGTCAGCGGTGAGGATATTCGCATTGGTGAGGCGTGCAAGGCGGACCACCTGATGAAAAGGATCTCGATCCTCAGAAAACTGGGTCTCATCAAAACGGAGGCCGAGACCGGGCAAAGATTGGAGCTTGCGGAAGGTTTCAATGGATTGTTTCGCAAGACGTCTTTTTTCTTCATCTCCACTTTCCATTTGTGAGAAAAGGTGCTTAAGAATGAAGCGGGGGAGGACGAGGCGGTGATCAAGGAGCCCTGTCGCGACGAGGTCGATGACTCGGGGATCTGATAAACAAGAAGCATCAATGATCAGGTCCTTCTTCTTGGACTGGCTCGTTGAAAATTTAATAAAGGGAATACTGATCGCCACTTCATCGGAAAGATGAATAGTCAATGTACATCCTAGATAGGTGCCAAGAAGAAAAAAGGAAGTTTTCATCAAGTCGATCGTTTGCGGCTGTAGCGAATCGTGCATATGGGTAAGCTGAAAGATTGCCTCTCCAACAAAGACTAAGGCCTGTCCCATAAAGTAACCGAAAAACAGCCCTAGAATCACGGTGTTAAAGGCACGCAAGCTATACCTTTTGAAAAACGTTTCTAAACTGAACAGGAGTCCGATAAAGAGAGTGGTTATCGCTCCTCCAAGCAAGAGTTTTTGCCACACGGGTCCCAGGGGAAGTGAAAGCATGAATGAGGTCATAAAGAATAGGGTCAGAAGAGTGAATAGGACCCTAAAGAAAGCTATCGAGATCTTCATAAAAGTCTCCTTATTGACAAACCTACTTTGCTAAAATACCCAAAGTCTTAGGGAATATTTTTACTAATAATAGGTATGTGATTTTCAAAAGCGATTATTAAAAAAATGCTCCACAGTTCATCTGAGAGGAATTTTTTAGGTAAATCGAATAGGTGCAAATTCTAAATAAGTAGAGGTTTTTTGTCGATCAAATACTACTCATTCTTTTTAAGTCGCGATGAGCTGGACTCGTCTGTCCCTTGTGGAGTTAGGAGGAGAGATGGTACTCGAATTATTTGTGGTAGCGACTCCCTTTAGTGATCTCAGAAGCGCGGTAGATTTGCTCGAGAAGAACCAGCCGGGTGATCTGATGGGTGAAAGTGAGGGGAGAGAGGCTGATGAGGAGGTGGGCGCTTTCTCGAATGGAGGGTGGTAGACCATCTGCTCCACCGATCACCAGGTTCATCCGTGAGCCCCCATGGTCGATCTCTGAGAAAAGCCAGTGAGAAAACTCTTCACTAGTAAAACTTTTTCCACTGGGGTCGAGAGCATAGTAGGTCTTTTCCTTTGTAAGGAGCTGGACCAGTTGCTCATCGGTCTTGGGGAGGTGCCACTCGATTGACAGGATAGGTCTCAGACGGGTAGTATATTCCTCAATCGCCAGTTTTAGCCAAGGTTCTTTAGTTTTGCCTATGGAAAATATTTTCAGTTTAACCATTTACTGGGATCCTTCTAAGGAATTATTCAATTGGAGCATCCCCTTTCTGCACCGGCCGATTCTCTGGTATGGGGTATTGTTCTCTTTGGGGTTCTTTTTTGGCTATCTCGTCTTTCAATCCCTTTTGAGAAACTTTTTAAACTCTTACCGTATTGGCAGGGATGAAAGCAGGAAATTGGCCGAAAGGATGAGTTTCTATGTCGTAATTGGAACCCTCTTCGGCGCGCGTCTTGGTGAAGCAATATTCTACCAAACGCCGATGCAATTTGTCCAGGACCCCATGGGGATTTTTCGGTTTTGGGAGCCAGGGCTCTCAAGTCATGGAGGGGTTATCGGGATCCTGCTAGGGCTGTGGATCTTTTGCTATCGTATTCGGAAGAAATACCCGATGATCACTTGGATCGCCTTGCTCGATCTTCTTTCCATTCCCGCTCTTCTTGCTGGGGCATTTATCCGCATCGGGAATTTTTTCAATCAGGAGATTCTTGGTGTCCCCACAAAGATGCCTTGGGGAGTCATCTTTGGCCATCCATTGGATGGGAGCTCTGTTGTAGCCCGCCATCCTGTACAACTGTATGAAGCCCTCTTTTATTTTGTTTTTTTTATTGTCTTATGGACACTGAGAAGCAGGCTTCCAAGAATGTTCCGCCTAGGTAAGACATCAGGGCTTTTCTTTATGGGAACGTTTGGCTTTCGATTCATTATCGAATTTTTGAAAATGCCGCAGAGCCTTCTCTTGTCAAGCAGTGGTTCGTGGCATATGGGACAGATTTTGAGCATTCCCATGATCGCCATAGGGGTCATCCTCTTTTTTGGCTACCAAAATAGCTTTCGCGCGCGCGTGGTTGAAGGGAATTAGCGGAAGGGCCCTTTTGCTTGAGATCTCAATTTTATTAAGGAGCGCACTGGCTGAGAGTCGTTTCGATCTCTGCATCAATCCCTGCCATAAGATGAACCGATCAGGGTGTGTTGCATAACTCTCTAGAGAAGCTCACCTAATTCCAAGTAAAACCTTGAAAAACAAAAAGGCACAAGCTTAAGCTCTTAAGTCAGTAAAAACA
>JAAKFS010000005.1 GCA_011064965.1 Chlamydiota bacterium | reverse complement strand
GGAAGATCTTTTGTTGATTCAATACGAACTATTAATTCATTCCGAGCCTTGTTAGGAATTTCAGACAGTCCCAGCTTATCAATAGAAATCCCAACAGTCCGAGCAAAAATTTTCCAAAATGATTCGTCAGAGGCGATTCTACGGAAATCTCTACAAACTGATGAGAGAGGCTTTCTCTCTTCTTGTGATAAGCGGCTGAAGACATTAAGCAAAAGCTCTTCTGGGAGGCATAGAACGGTATGGTCGGCTGGTTCCTCCGTTAGATGGTTACCACTACACATATTAACTCCATCGGAAGCACCAAACGTTAATGGCAACATTTTAAATCCTCTATTTTCTATTAATTATGCCATAAATTTTATAAAATGTTAAGAAATAAGAGCTAATTCTCAGGGATCAATTCAACATTCTTGGAAATTTCAACGCTGACTGTTAAGTAGCTGTTGCAAAGCGACTTAACAATATTGAGCAAGGGGCTCAATGGTTCTGTTCGGCGCTAAGTCTGAGAGAAATATGGGGTGATATTTCTGGTGATTTCCCAGACTAAAAGATTTGGTTATCGATATAATGGAAGCCCGTGCTGATCTCAAGCGCCTCTAATTCGCTAGGCTAACAACAGAGTTGTTCAGAGAATCTTCCCTCATCTATTCCCGCCAAGCAATGCGGCTCGATCTCTCCTTCACCGGGCAGAAAAATCCGCGGGTCATTTTCATATAAAAAATGGGGCTGATATTTACGGACTGGATAGAGATAACAACTCCGTTTTGCACCTTCTTTGTAAACAGAGCGTTTTAGAGACTTCTAATAATTCTATGCATTTTTCTCTTGGAAAGATTTTTGGACTTTTATTTTCATTAGATCCCCCATGCAAATACATCACATCACTTTTAGAAAGAGATAAAGCATCCATCCTGTCTGCAAGAAAAGAAATCTTTCATTTGATACTTCAAACAATGGGGATTTCAAAAAGACACCAAAGCCATCTTGTTTCCATGCGCAGTCGCGAGCTAACTGGAAGGAAGGAAGATGTGCAAAAAGGTTTTCTCCTCAATAGAGCAAACCACTGGACATTGACTCCACTTCACCATGCTGTACAACTCACGGATCCCGACTATGCAGAAATGCTTCTAAGATTTGGGGCTCATCCTTTTCCAGAAAACGAAAGTGGTAAAACCCCTATCGACTATGCCAAGGAAGAAGAAAATCTCCCTATCATAGAGCTTTATGAACGCTTTTCCCTAGAGAGTGCATCCTAACAAACGCTAGATCAGGATCAGAGCAAACACGAAGGCAAAGAGGGCAAACGACTCGACAATACCGAGCGCAGCAAAACACTTCCCTAAGATCGCCGGCTGTTTTGCAGAAGCTTGGATCCCAGAGGCTGCGCACATCCCCTGATACATCGCAGAGAAGAGCAGAGCAATGCCCACCGAGGCTCCAATCCCAATGCCAGAAAGTGGAGAAAGAGAGCCTCCCTCTAAGCTGTTTTTCATCAAGATCATCAAAACAAATCCATAGATCGACTGGGATGAAGGCATCGCTGACATCCCGATGAATTTTCCGTGATTCTCTTCGACGCGACTCATGACGGCATGGGAGGCCATCCCGGCAATCCCACATCCGATCGCGCTTCCTATACATCCAAGCCCGAGAACAAGGGCTGGACCGATCATTGCAAAGTCCATAGTGTGTTTACTCCTCTTTTAAACGCATTTTTAGTTTTCTGAGTGGATTGAATAGTCTCCCCTCTCCTTCAAAGCTATAGTGATACCACTCGATAAAGTTGAGACGTAGGCCGTGGATCACCCCTCCCATAGTTCCGAGAAGGAGGTTTATACTGTGGCCAGCTATGATCACCACTGAGCCGATGACAAGACCTATGTTTGCGCCCATTTCGTTGAAGGTGCGGGCCATAATAGTGCTAGCAAGAGCCAGAGCGTAGAGACGGAGATAGGAGAGAATATCGGCAAAAATTTGGATCACCTGGGTGATCTCTCCAAGCCCCTTGAGCTTTCTTTGGAATAGAGCAAGAACGACAGCGGTCCCCATCCCTCCATAAAGGAGTTGAATTCCAATTGTTGCAGCCATGTCCTTAGGGATCCATCCCAAAAATTCAACCATCGAGGTGGCTTTTAACGTAACGGGGAAGTAGAGGTAGCCGCCAATAGCAAAGGCAACCCATCCGATGTTGGCCCAGTTTCTCCTGGCGTAACGCAAAAGGGAGAGGGAAATATGGATCACTCCAATCAGAAGGGAAAATTCAAGGAGGATGTTGTCGCTGAAGTCATCGAGCATCTCATAGTAAGTCACCTTCCCCTTTTTCACTTTTGCTATGGAAAAAGCTTCTATCGGTGTTTTCGCTTTTGCAATTGCCGGGTATTTCTTCTCCCAGAACTTATAGACTTTATCGTTTTTATCTTTATGAAAGTCGGCTTTTTTTTCTGCAATATGGTTGAGAATAGAGAACTTCGAAATCGAATCTTTGGGACTGAACTGTATCCCAAAAAATGAGGTAGTGAGAACTCCCCAGACGATGCAGCTGCTCGCTAAGATAAAGAAAAGCTTGAGTAGTCTCTTTCCTCCAGCTTTGATATTGGGAAATTTCTTTTTTAAGAAAAAGGCGAGACCAAGAAAGAGCATGCCATATCCCCCATCCGCAATGATGAGTGCAAAGAAAAGGGCAAAGGCCCAGATCACCCAACCGGAAGGATCTTTATCAGTAGATGCAGGGATGTCATAGATCCGGACGAGGTCCTCTCCAATTTGGTTTGTATTCTCGTTCTCCATGTAGGTGGGTACTTTATCTTCTTCTTCCGTTGCAATCGGCTCAAAAAATAGGGCTTTCCCTTCAATGAGGGGGCGAAGTTTATCGACCTGGTTTTCCGGAACCCATCCTTCGATCGAAAAGACCGATCCTTCGATCGGATAATCGACCTCTCTTTGGGTCTTCTCTAGCATGTGAATATCGAGCCCATCGAGGAGGGCATCGCGCAGGAACTCAATATGTCCTGCAAATCCTTTGAGCTCAGCCTCGACCTGGTGGAGGGTCTCTTCAACAAAAAGGAGGTGGTTTTTAAGCTCTTTAGCGGTCTTCTCAACCTGCATCTCGATCATGCCGGGATAGGTAGTGAGACGCTTGTGAATCCCAATGTAGTAGTCAAGGTCATAATCGGTGCCGACATAGAGTAAGGGGGCCTCCACATCGACCTCATGTGCTTTACTCGTCTTCACACAGTAGAACTGGATCTTTTTCTTCCCATTCTTCTCCAAGAATGCGATGTCGCCCATGGAAAAGTCTCCAAAAGGAGCAACTCGAGAGATCTCCGCTTCTAGAAACCGCTTTTCTTCTTCGAGTTTCTCGATCTCTTGCTGCAGGGAGAGTACTTGATTGGTGACCTCCTCTGCATAAGCGGCATCTCCCCCTTTTCGATAGGGCTCCTTCACCGGCTGCTTTCTTAAGATTTTGATCGCATCAGCCATCCGTTTAACGGGCTCTGGAAGCTCTTTTCTTTTCTTTTTTTCATCAGAGATGAACTCGATGAACCCCTCATCTTGGGCACGGATAAAAAAATCGGCCAGATCTTCCTTTACTCCGATAAAGAGGTATTTTTTTAGGTTGATGATCATGCGTAGGCCTTTTTTTTGCGCTCTTCGATTTTTCGCTTTGAAACCTTCGCTTGCGAGACAGCGGCTAGCTGTTGATCACCGAGAAAGATTTTGATCCTTTTGATATTCGCTTCGGTTCTTGGGATCATTCTCTTTTCAAAGAGGTTGACGCGGATCGACACCGCTTTTAGTTCATTTTCTAGAAGTCTTTTTTTCTCCTCGAGGACCTCGACCCTTTCTCGGACAGTGATCAAATCTTGCACTCCATTGATTCCATCCTCAAGCCAAAAAGGAGTATCGAAGAGAAAGTAAGTGGGTGACTGGAACTCGATCGAATCAAATACAGGAATTTCCACTCCCGCGATGTTCTCGTAATGCTTCCTGACTCCCGCGATGACGCAGCTATTTTTGAGATGCTCGGCGTCGGGGTCGGTCAATAATTTCTGGTACCCTTCGATCTTTTGCTCATATTCCCCCATCTGCAAAAAGAGGTGCTCGAGGTACGTGGTCACTTCGTTGATCTCGAGTTGGAGCATCGCTTTCTTGAGCTGAAGGGTGGGCAAATACTTCTGAAGCTGACCGAGTTTGATCTGCTGCAGGCGAAGTTCCATCTTCGTGTACTTGATCTGTTCCATTTTCCTCTTACGAGCTTTGGGGCCAGTATTTTTCTAGGAGGGAGTCTTTGATTCCTACTTCGTGTCTCTCGAAGCACTCGGCAAGGGTCTTCCAGCCAAGATCGAGAGCTTCTTCAACTGTGTAGTTCACCTCTAAGTTCATCATTCTCTCTTCAAAGAGAATGGAAAAATTCAGGAGCTTCTCATCCCACTTTGAGAGTTTGAAACCCATGCTCTCTCGCTCCCGAGCCTTTTTTGAGTCGGCATAAAGGCGAATTTGGGTATTGGCAAGATCACCATGATCTTCCCGTGTCACTTTTCCAATGACCTGCTGCTTGAGCCTCGATAGAGAGCCAAAGGGGTCGATTCTTCCCCCATGCAGGTAAAACTGCCCCTCAGTGATGTAACCGGTATTGTCGGGAATCGGGTGGGTCACATCACCCCCTGGCATCGTCGTCACTGAGATGATGGTGATCGAACCACTTCCATCGATATCGACCGCTTTTTCATAACGAGCAGCGAGGTCAGAGTAGAGAGAACCGGGATAACCGCGGTTCGAGGGAACCTGGTCCATGGTGATCATAATCTCTTTAATCGCATCGGCAAAGGCAGTCATATCGGTGAGGAGGACGAGAACATTTTTTCCCTCAATTGCAAATCGCTCCGCAGAAGCAAGGGCCATATCTGGAACGAGGATACACTCCACAGCAGGATCGGTCGCCTTATGGATGAACATGACCGTTTTTTCCATTGATCCGGCGCTGTCTGCATTGTCGATGAAGGCCTGATAGTCATCGAAGCGAAGGCCCATCCCGCCGATCACCACAACATCGGCATCGGTCTGATTGGCAATGCGCATGAGGAGCTGGTTATAGGGCTCCCCAGCAACGGAAAAGATCGGGATCTTTTGCGATTTGACCAGGCAATTGAACACATCGATCATCGGAATATTGGTCCGGACCATTTCGCGCGGGATGACTCTGCGGACAGGATTGAATGAAGGTGAGCCTATTTCGATCTCATCTCCTTCAATCTTTGGCCCACGGTCGATCGGAACGCCAGAACCGCTCAGCCGCCTACCGAGAAGGGACTCGGAGACTGTGACGCGCATCTGTTTCCCCAAAAACGTCACCCGATCATTGGTAAAAATACCCCTTGTATTCTCAAAACACTGAAGTGTGACAAGCTCATTATCGAAGCTGAGAACAGAAGCATAGGTGCTTTCCCCACTTTGCTTTTCAACTTTAGCGATCTCTCCGAGGCTCACATCTTTTGCATGAACGCTTAAGAGATTTCCCCGCATGTCGACAATTTGATCATAAGTTTTTTTCATTGCTTAACTGCTTGTTTTTCTAATTTCTGTTCAATCTTTCCATAGGCCTGATGGTACCCTTCGGTTCCAAAGGGGAGAAAGTTCATGTTTTTGATGTCATTCTGGAGCTCGAGGAAGAAATCACGTGCGCTATCATGAGTATCGAAGACAAAGTCCGTTTGAAAAATCTCCCCGATCAATTTAAGAAGAGGAATTTGCCGATCTAAGGGGCAATAGGCATCCTCTGTATCGAAGGCATTCTGCTGCAAGTAGGCAAAATCGTAGAGCTCTGCCTTGAGGTGCACCACCATGTCACGCAAAGAAACCCCCTCTTCTCCCACAACTTCCATCCTTTTTCCGATGTCATCCCCCTCTTGAATGATCGACAAAGCAAGTTTGACAATCTCCCCCCATCCTTTGAGCTTCTCACCTAGCTGCTCCCCTACAGCATCGACATATTTGCTCCAGGAAAGTAAGGGATCGATCGCGGGATATCGGCGGGCATCAGAGCGTACGCGCGAGAGGCCATGAAAGGCTCCTACAACGGAAAGGGTTGCTTGTGTGACAGGCTCTTCAAAGTTCCCCCCCGCCGGAGAGACTGTTCCCCCGATTGTAAGAGTACCAGTTTTCCCATCGGGAAGAATCACAGCCCCTGAGCGTTCGTAAAAAGAGGAAATGCGCGAAGCGAGATAGGCTGGGAAAGCCTCCTCCCCAGGAATCTCTTCCAATCGCCCCGACATCTCCCGCATTGCCTGAGCCCAACGAGAAGTCGAGTCGGCGAGTAATAGAATATCGAGTCCCATCTGCCGATAATACTCAGCAATCGTCGCTCCCATGTAGATGGAGGCTTCCCGAGCGCTGACCGGCATGGAAGAGGTATTGCAGATGATGACCGTCCTATCCATCAGAGGTTCGTCCGTATGAGGGTCATTTAAGTGAGGGAATGTCCGGAGAACCTCGACGACCTCTCCTGCCCGCTCTCCACAGGCGACGACAATGACAATATCAACCGAGGAGTACTTTGAGAGATGATGTTGGAGGACAGTTTTTCCCGCTCCAAAAGGACCAGGAGCGCAGAAAGACCCTCCTTTCATCACAGGAAATTGGGTATCGATCGAGCGGAGCCCAGTATCCATCATCTCCTCGACCCGAACTTTCTCCCCTGCTAAAAGGGGACTCTTAACAGGCCACTTTTGGATCATAGTGAACTCATGCTCTTTTCCCTTCTCATCCACCGCTTTAGCGACAACGGTATCGATCGGGTAGGAGCCCGACTTGACGACCCAGGAAATCTGGTATTTTCCTCTTAAGTTGAAGGGGATCATGATGTAGTGGTGAAATCGACCCTCCATCGTATGTCCTAAATGCTCACCTCTCTCAAGAGTATCACCAACCTTAACAGCAGGGTGGTAATCCCAATTCTTTTTGTAATCGAGAGCGGGAAGATAGGTCCCTCTCGTCAGAAAAAGGCCGGTTGCATTTGCTACCTGCTCCAGAGGATTCTGAAGACCATCAAAAATCGAAGTGAGAAGACCAGGCCCTAGCTCAGCTTCGAGCAAAAGAGTAGAGAACTCAACATGGGTCCCGAACTTTATCCCCCGGGTATCCTCAAAGACTTGCAACTTGGCTTCGCGACCAATAATTTCGATCACCTCTGCCTTAAGGTTCGTCCCTCCAACGTGGACCATCGCCACTTCTCCTTGGCGGATATCTCCTTCAAAAGCAACATGAATCAGATTTCCAAAGGCTCGGACGATTTTTCCTGTCGCAAGTGTTTTAGTCATAGATCTCATTATCCTGTTTTGTATTTCTTCGCGATCTCTTCTCCCCTTTCATCATCGAGCTGATTCCACTTCTCGACAAGCATGAGACGAGCGACGAAACCCAATATCCAATCAAGAGAAAATAGAGGGTACCCAGTCATCTCCTCGATCCGATCGAACTCATATACTACAACCACAGAGTACTGTTTCCATGGATCGTTCTTGCTCTCTTCAAGAGAGGCAAGAAGATCCCGATACTCAGCAGGAGGCTCATATTCTGGCATATCCTTCTGAGCGAGAATCTCTGCTACAAGAGGATCGGTAAAGTCCTCAAATTGAAGCTCCGCAACGATGTCTCGTTTAAGCTTCGTTGCCCGATAGGCCGCCAGGACAAGGCGCATTTCCCTTTGAAACGTCAAGAGCTCCTTCAAAAAACCCGATTGCCTGGGAATCTCCTCCGCGTAATATCGTGATAGGAGACCAAAAAAATGGGCTGCAGCTGCGCTTGTCTCTTCAAACTGACCCAAAAAGTCAAAGACATAGTCAGGAAGATCTGCCTCGACAAGAAGTGCCTCATCGAGCTCTTTCTCACTCAAATTCCCATGGGGGTCTAAGGGCTTCCCTTGGTAGAGCGCACGAATGTTCTGCAAGTCGATGACAAGTCGGAGGGTTTTTACCTTTTCCAAATCCTCTGGACTCAAATTGAGCTCAAGCCGGTGGATTACCTCCTCAAAGGTCAGCTCGGGGACCTCCCCGAGTACGAGAGTCGGCAAAGAAGGAGCAACAAAGTAGTAGTTTTTCATCGAAGACCATTTCCCTGTTTACTTAGCAAAAAAGAACTTGTGAAAATCCTTTCTCACATAGCGGGTCATCAAATCGAGAAGAGCCGTGTCGGAGATATCGATGGTGATATTTTCTTTGTGAAGCTTCATCTCAATCCCACCCTTCATCGTCCCAATCAAAACGCTTTTTTCTTTGAGGGAGTCGAGAAGCTCTTTTCCAAGGAGTTCATTAACAGCTCTCGCTTCAACCGATGCGGGGATGATCGCACTTAAGTCAGCTTCAAGTCCCTCAGCTTTTATCGCTCCGATCACTGCTTCAATCATTTTTGCTAGTACTTCTGGGGTGCTTGAGGCCTTATCGATCAATTTTGCGAGGTTTTGGTTCAGCAAGCGCTGTTCGATCTCTTGTTTTAACCATTCGAGGGACTGGCGCCCTCCCTGACTCAAAGAGGATTGAAAGATTTTTTGTTTTTTTTCTGTCTCTTTCTCCGCATCCGCCTTTATTTTTGCGGCTTTGCTCCTCGCTTCTTCGATGATTTGCTCAGCTTTGACTTTGGCGTTATCGAGAATTTCCTGAGCCTCAGTCATTGCAGGCTCGAGAGTTTCCTTCCGAAGAACCTCACAGATCTTTTTGACTTTGTCTTTACCCGTCTCAACAGCTTGTTTCATAGCATGTTCCCCATTTCGTGACGGATCCCTTATGGACAAAACAGGAGTTTTTTTCAAGGGGAATCACTCTATGATGAAAACAACAAAGTGTCGTTACTTCTGGCAGATGCATCTTTGCTCTCAAATGAGAATATTTTTATTTAAACCAAAAACGGATTTCCACTACAGAAAATTCTCAAAACGTATATTATAATCAGCGGATATTAAATTATGACACAGAAAGTCGACTCAAATCTTAGGGTTTTGCCAAGACACGAAAAAATTGTCGCCGATAAAGGAGTTCTCAGCCTTCCAGACGAGCTTTGGATGCTCATAATCTTACGCTTACCCTCTTTTAAGGATCAAGCCAACTTAGCCCTCGCGTTCCCAAAATTGTATCGTCTCTGTAAGGATTATTCTCTATGGAAACTCTTTGCCAAGAGCCTTGGCATCCGAATCGCGAAAGTCAAAGTAATAAAAAATAACCTTAGTACGCCAGAAGCACGCCAAAAAGTACTCCAAGAACAATTCCCAAAAATGGTCATCAAGGCGGTGCGAGGGAGGTTTCATTCTATGCCTGATTCACCCAGGAAAACTCAGCTTATAGATAGACTTAAAAAACCGATGACACTTAGTGCTTTGGAAAAAATGCATAAATTTAGACATACGCTTATTGTTTACTCAAATCTAGCAGAGCAAGCTAAATTACCCTTTCGATCATCCGACACAAAAAATCAAGAAACGCTGAATGTTTGGTTTGAAGCCAATAAGGTAATCTTAAAAAAAAGAGTAGAAAAACTTAACCTCGAGAAAAAGCAGCTCACCTATCTCCCAGAGTCTTTAGGAGAGATGAGGGATTTAAAAGAGCTTAATCTTAGCGCTAATGGACTCACCCTTCTTCCAAAGTTTTTGCACAAGTTCTCCTCTCTAGAAAAGCTCGATCTTAGCGATAATAGACTCAGCATTCTTCCAGAGTTTTTGGGGGAGTTAACCTCTCTAAAAACACTTTATCTCGGGCTAAATGAGCTCACCGTTCTTCCTGAGTCTTTGGGAAAGTTGCGCTCTCTTAGACGGCTTAGTCTCAGCATCAATAAGCTCTCAAGTCTTCCAGATTTTTTTGGGCAGTTTAACCATCTAATAACCCTTGATCTTGGCTTCAACCGACTTACAACTCTTCCAATGTCTTTGGGAACATTAAGCTCTCTAAAATTCTTAACCCTCGTACACAATAGACTCACTACTCTTCCTTTATCTTGCGGAGAGTTAAATTCGCTGCTCACTATTTATCTCACTGGCAACCAGATTAAAAAGATTCCGCCATCTCTTGTAAATCGGTGGGAGTCGGGCACCTTATTCATCGATGATAAGAATAGTGATAGGGATAGCCTTGGAGCGACGCGATCAGCAGGAGAAAGATCGAGAATCAATGCGACTGATTAAGAGATCGCTGTTTAAGCTTTTTCATAACCTCTATTCGCGATAACTCATCATGAATCAAAGGGAAAGCACTCACCCTCTCTTGGAATCCTTTTGTAAAAATATTTTTACATTCTCAAAGACAGACATGTCTACTTTGAGAAAAGGGGATATTTCTATTTGACGCCTACAATTAGATTTTATTTCTTAACAGTTTATAAAATTCATGGCATAATTAATACAAAATAAAGGATTTAAAATGTCGGTATCAGTTGTTTCTAATAGACGAATGGTCTGTACGGGTAACCACTCTACAGAGAACCCAGACCAACACTCTACAGAGAACCCAGACCAACACACCATTCGATGCCTCCCAGAAGAAGTTTTACTTCAAATCTTCGGTTTTCTATCTCTAGAAGAGAGAAAGCCTCTTCCATCAGTTTGTAGGGAATGGCGTAGAATCGCCTTTGACTCAACATTTCTGAAGATTTTTGCTCGGACTGTTGGGATTTCTGTTGGTAAGGGGGGATCGTCTGAAATTACCGAAAAGATTCGAAATGAATTAATCGCTCGTATTGAATCAGTAGAACACCTTCCTAACAAAAAGGAGTTAATAGATGAAATAACAGAATGCAATATCATAGGCAATTTAGCACAAATAGTAAAATACAGAGACACCTTCGTTGTTTATTCAGAAATAGCCGAAGCCGCTGGAATTGAACCGCCAAATCATGCAAAAGACCTTGAAACATTACAGAAATGGTTTGAAGAAAACAAAGAGAAATTCAAAAGAATTATAAATATCGGTCTCAGATGGAACGCGTTAAGTGGGCTTCCATCATCGATTGGTCAGTTAACAGCTCTAAAGACTCTCGATCTCTACGGCAACAACATTAGCGCTCTTCCAACATCGATTGGTCAGTTAACAGCTCTAAAGACTGTCTATCTCAGAAACAACAATTTAAGCGCTCTTCCAACATCGATTGGTCAGTTAACAGCTCTAGAGGAGCTCTATCTCAGAAACAACAATTTAAGCGCTCTTCCAACATCGATTGGTCAGTTAACATCTCTAAAGGGGCTCGATCTCGACTACAACAATTTAATCGCTCTTCCAACATCGATAGGTCAGTTAACAGCTCTAGAGGAGCTCGATCTCAACTACAACAATTTAAGCGCTCTTCCAACATCGATTGGTCAGTTAACAGCTCTAAAGGGGCTCTATCTCAGAAACAACAATTTAAGCGCTTTTCCAACATCGATTGGTCAGTTAACAGCTCTAGAGAAGCTCGATCTCAGGAACAACAATTTAAGCGAGCTTCCAGACTGGATTGGCCATTTAACTTCTCTAAAGGGGCTCGGTCTTTCCGGAAACAAGTTAAGGGCTTTTCCAACATCGATTAGCCAGTTAGCATCTCTAAAGGGGCTCTATCTAGAGAGCAACAACTTAACCGCTCTTCCAGAATCGATCGGCCAGTTAACACTTCTAGAGACGCTCGATCTCAGCGGCACCAACATTACGGAAATTCCCGAATCTCTAAAAAATGCACCAGACCTAGAAATATGGTGGGACTCTCCTGAAGATATTTGGCATGATGCCCCGTCTGTGGAAGAGGAAAGCTCTAATCAAAATGCCAAAGCCGAGCAAAAATTAGCCGAATAACCCTTTCTTGACCCTTCCTCGTAAATCAAGGCAATCAATGCTTTGGAAAAAGATTGTTTATTGTCGAAGGAAGGTATTTCTATTTGACGCCTGAAGCTTCCCTTTTTCCTTGCATTAAAATATTTTTTAACTCATATCTAAGGATATGAAACGAATACTTCTCATCCTCCTTCCCCTTACCCTTCTAAGCGCACAGCCCCTGAGAGGAGATGAATGCCTCGAAGCAGCTGTCGACGAGATGAATGACCTCTACAGCGTAGGATGTGGATGTGAAGATGGAATTTACAACGCTGTGAGTTCTTCCATGTTCGCCTGGGGAGTCGGCCTCTTTGCTGGTATCGCCCTCCTTACCGGACTTGTCCACCAAAGCAAGGGCTCTGCAGCCCACGCCCACGCAGACAGCAATTCTAATTGATCCTCTTCCCTTCTTCGTGGCAAACTGCATACCATGCGTTTTATCTTCTTACTCATCCTTTTTCCTCTCTTCGGATTTGCGAGCTCTCATGCCCTTTTTACTCCTCCTGAAGGGTGGAAACAGGCCGATCCCAAATCAGTGACGAAGCGGACCATTATTGCCTTTCTTCATACAAAAAAGTCAGGGTTTTGTCCTTCGATCAATCTCACGAAAGAAATCGTAAAACTCCCTATCGATGCCTATCTGAAAATTGTCCAAAAAAAGAGCCAAGCCAGAAAGAGGAGCTGGAAACACCTCGGTCAGATCGAGACAAAAGGGGGGATGGCAGAGCTTATCGAAATTGAAGTGCAAACAAGATTTGGGCCAGCTCGTCTGCTTCAAGCCATCCTGCTTAAGGATAATGTGGCGCATATACTCACCGCAGGGGCCCTAAAAAAACAGTTTGGCAAGTACCTCCCACAATTCGAAACCACCCTCCGTTCCTTAAGCGTAAGCGAGGATCTCTTTTCTCTAGTTACTGAAGAAAAAAGAACGGCTCTAACCAGCGCTTGGAAAAAAAAGCAGGAGTACGTAGAATCCAAGGAGCTTGAAGAGATGGTCGCAGAGTGTGCGCACCTTGGGATCGTCTGGCAAACCCTTATGCTAAAATTATGAAAAAACACATCCTTGGAATTTCCACAATCTTGAGCCTCTGCCTATCACAAGGCATTTATGCCGAAGATGAAACATTCTATTACGATGAAGACGAAGAGTTCTTCAGCCAGGGCAAAGTGGTTGGCAAAGACTCGGGAGAGTTTGAGCATCACAGAAAAATGGAACAACTCCGCAACTGGACCATTGCTATTGGATCGACCATCCTAGGAGTCACCACCCTCGTCCTAGTCGGTCATAATAAATAATGAGGCTTCTCCTCCTTCCCCTTCTCCTGTTGGCTGCATGTCAGACCCATAGCCAATGGAACTACTGCAATATTCCAGCAAAGGGAAAGAACGTCTGCACCCGCGCTATCTATAAGTCCAGCGACGAAGTGCTAGGTATTGATATAGAGTTTCTTCAAACGAGCAAAGGACTTGCCACTTACCTTCATATGCACACCCCTGCACATGAAGATGCGCAAATCCTTTTCAAAGGAAAACAAGGAACTACCTCGTTCACTCTTCCTATTCACAAAGGAGGAGATCGAATTCGCCTCTCCAAGGAAATGCAAGGAGAGCTCATTGCATTGCTAAAAGATGCAGAGCTCATAACCATCGAAGTAGATGGATGCTCTGAGACTCTTAAAGTAGCAGATTTTAAAAAGATTCTCAAAAAACTAGGAAATCCCCCTTTTCAATCCCCTTTTCATCTTTTCTTCTAAAGACTTCATCGATATGATGAAAAAAAAGGAGGATTTATGAGCCAGCTAGAAGAGCTCCAAAAGCTAACCACAATTGTTGCCGACACCGGTGAGATCGAGGAGATCAAAAAGTACACACCCACCGATGCGACAACTAATCCATCCCTCATCTTTAAAGCCTCTAGCCTTCCTGAGTATCAGTTTCTGATCCAAGATGCCTTGCAGTATGGGAAGAAGAATGGAAAAACAAAAGAAGAGCAGCTTTCTCTTGCTCTCGATAAAGTCTTTGTCAATTTCGGTATAGAAATCCTTAAAATAGTCCCAGGAAGAGTTTCAACCGAGGTCGATGCGCGTCTCTCATTTGATCTCTCAGGGAGTTTAGAGAAGGCTAGATTCCTCATCGCTCTCTATGAAGCAGCTGGTATTGACCGAAAACGCATTCTCATAAAGCTCGCCTCCACGTGGGAAGGGATTCAAGCAGCTGAGGTCCTAGAAAAAGAGGGGATCCACTGCAACATGACTCTCATGTTCTCAATGCCTCAAGCCATCGGGTGCGCCGATGCAGGTGCGACCTTGATTTCCCCCTTCGTCGGAAGGATTTTTGACTGGTACAAGAAAGCAGAAGGAAAAGAGGGGTATCCCGCCCACGAAGATCCAGGTGTCCTTTCCGTCACTGAAATCTATAACTACTACAAGAAGTTTGGGATCAAAACTCAAGTGATGGGCGCCTCCTTCCGTAACAAAGAGGAGATCCTCGAGCTCGCGGGTTGTGACCTCCTAACGATTGCCCCTAAACTCCTTCAAGACCTTGAAACGACCGAAGCAGACGTCCCCCGGAAACTCGACCCAGAAAAAGCAAAGGCCATGCCCATAGAGCCAATCAAAATCGATGAGAAGACATTCCGCTTTATGCTTTGCGATGATGCCATGGGTGTAGAGAAGCTGATGGAAGGGATTCGCAACTTTGCAAAAGATGTCGTCAAGCTCGAAAACCACCTTAAGCAGGCACTGTGAAACTCTAAGAGTGCATGCCGGCTATTCGAGACGGGCGAGCCCCTTCACCCTGCTCTTCTCAAACATCACCTTGAAAAAGACCATGGAGCCGGAGAGGAAGATCAGATTGAGCACAAGGCTCATCCATAACATGGGATAGGAAAAGCCCTTTCCTTCAAGAATCCCTCTCATTCCCTCAAAGACATAAGTAGTTGGCAGACACCAGGCAATCCCTCGTCCCCAGTTGGGAAGTGCTGAAACGGGATAGAAGATAGCACTGAATGGCGCAAAGATGAATGGAGTCATCCAAGCGAGCATCTGAAACCGCTGCCCATAATAGATCATGATGGCCCCACTCAAGTATCCCATCATCCAACCAGAGAGGGTGAGCAGCGCGATATAGGGCAAGATCGCCCAGCCCACAGTAAAAATATTGAGGGCAAAAAGAAGCCAGACGAGTAGGGAAGAAAAGAAGAGAGTGATCAGAATCTTCACAAACCCAACGAGCATGGTGGCGGCCATCCATTCAATGAGCTTAAGGGGGGTAGAGAAAAGATTCACGAGATTCCGATTCCAAAATTCCATGAGAAGATTGACTGTGATCTCATAATTTCCCCGCCAGAGAAGCTGCCAGAAGACGAGTCCCGTCAGGATCACAAGGGCGATATCGGGGATATTCGTCTGCGACTTTTGAATCCATACACTGGTCATTCCCCAGAGAAAGATATCGATGGTAGGCCAGTAAAAGACCTCTGAGAGGTTGTCAAATCTGGAGAAGAAGTAAAAGTAGCGCAAGAAAACAGCCCAGACCCGTGGAAAACTCATGATGTCTCCTCATCATCGCCCGCCACTTGAATGAAATAGTCTTCCAATGTGGGTTGGATGATATTGATATTAGAATAGATCACTTTTTTCTCGGCAAGTGCCGAGAGAAAAAGGGCAATTTGTGACTCGTCGAGCTCTAGAAGCATCACTCGATGATCCACTTTTGAAAGCATCTGCAGTTCATCGGCGAGTTGCATGGCCCGGTTCATTCCATCACAGATCGTGAGTTCCAATTTGCTACGTGCAGCACTTTTCGCCAAGTTCTTGGGAAGATCATCGGCAAATATTTTTCCCTTTTTCAAGAAGAGGACCCGATCGCAGACAAGACTCACCTCTCCCATGTTATGGGAGGTAAAGAGGATGGAAACCCCCTGTTTCTCTCGCTGCTCGAGGACAAACTCCACTACGTCCTTTGCAATATCGGGATCGAGTGAAGCGGTCGGCTCATCGAGTAGGACGATTTTGGGATCGACCATAAAGGCTTTAACAATCATGAGGCGTGTGATCTGTCCCGAAGAGAGCTCAGCGACCCTCCTCTTCTTTTTTGATAGGATCCCAAATCGATCGAGGAGCTGATCCCTTTTTTTGCGAAAATCGCGCGGAGAGCAGGAGAAGAGACGCCCAAAGACCTCTAGGTTCTGCTCGATGGTGAGGCTCCAAGGGAGGCTGACATAGGTGCTTGCAAAGGTGACATGTCTCAAGATCTTCGAGCGATGTTTTACAAAGTCTTTCCCAAAGTAGACGATCTCTCCTGAGCTGGGGCGAAGAGTACTCATTAGCATCTGAATCGTGGTTGTTTTCCCGGCGCCATTCGGGCCAAGCAGGCCTAAGATCTCCCCTTTCTTTAGATCAAAGGAGATCCCATCGACAGCAAGGAAGGGCTTCTTACCCGGATAAACTTTGCGCAAATTGCGGACAGAGAGGATAGGCATTGACCTGCCAGCATACTATAGAAAAAAAAAAGGAACAAGTGGGACTCTTAAGAGTCCCACGAAATCGATTAGTCAGAGAATGCGAAGGCGAGTTCTTCGCCACCTTCTCTTTCGATGTACTTCCCAACCCGCTCACTAAACGCGTTAAAACCAGTCCCTCCAGGGATCATATGACCCATTATGAGGTTGGATTTGAAGTCGAGTAAGTAGTCAATCTTCCCTTCACAAGCGGCATCAGTGAGCACCCTGGTCGTCTCCTGGAAGGAAGCAGCTGAGACCCATGATTCAGTCGATAGGGAAGCTTTTGTGATTCCAAGGAGAACAGGAGCTGCTTGAGCCGCCCTTCCCCCTTCTTCCATAATCGCACGATTGCGACGGTGGAACTCTTTTTTGTCGATATCTTCCCCATACAAGAAAGTGGTATCACCCGGATCCATGATACGCACTTTCTGGAGCATCTGACGAACGATGATCTCGATGTGCTTGTCATTGATATCAACCCCTTGGAGTCGATAGACCTCTTGGACCTGGTTAACGAGGTATTTCTGGAGTTCACGCACCCCACAGATATCTAAAATCTCATGCGGAATGACGAGACCATCTGTGAGCTGCTGCCCCTTGATAACGGGATCCCCTTTTTGGACGATCAAGTGTTTGGTCAGAGGGATCAGGTGCTCTTCCTCCATCCCAGAATCTTCGTCTCGAACAACGACGATCCTCTTGCTCTTTTGCACACCGCGGAAGTCAACCACCCCGTCGATCTTAGCGATCTCGGCAGCATCTTTCGGCTTGCGCGCCTCGAAAAGCTCCGCAACACGGGGGAGACCCCCAGTGATATCTTTGGTTTTGATCGCACCGCGAGGAAGGCGGGCGAGAAGCATCCCAGCTTCGACTTTTTCCCCTTCGTCAACAGAGATAAAGGCGCCAGACGGAATCGCATAGGTTCCCACTAGCTCGTCGTAATCGGTATCAGCATAGATCGCAATCTGCGGATGAAGCTCTCCGCGATGCTGTTTGACAGTCAGCTCGGTCTGGCCGGTCTTTTTATTGAGCTCCCGCTGGGTAGAAATCCCTTCAACGAGATCTTCGTATTTGACAAAACCAGGACGCTCGCAAATGATCGGGATATTGTGTTGCTCCCAGACGGCGATTTGCACCTCTTTTTTGACAGGTGCTCCATCCGCGAGAAGGATTTTCGTTCCGAGTTCGATGTTAAAGCTCTGCAGAGGCTCGATCGATTTGCTGCTAAGGAGTTTTTTATACTCCTCTAAGCTCCGGTCCTCATCGCGAACGACATGCAACATCCCATTCTTATTGAGAGCAAGCCAGTTTCCTTCTTGGTTTTGGACCGTGCGCAGATCCATGTAGACGAGAATCCCATCCTTTTCAGCCTCGAGTTCTGGGCTCAGGTGAGCGGCAGCAATCCCTCCAAGGTGGAATGTTCTCATCGTGAGCTGTGTTCCCGGTTCCCCGATGGACTGAGCAGCGATGATGCCAACAGCTTCTCCAAGTCCTACAGTTGTCCCATTGGCAAGGTTGAGTCCATAACACATAGCACAGAGCCCTCTTCCCGATTCGCAGTTAAGAGCAGAACGGATCCGCACTGACTCAATACCTGCATCGTCGATCGCTTCTGCTTGGGGAAGCGTGAGAACAGTTCCCCCTTTTGCAAGGATCTTTGTTCGATCTCCTGGCTGGTAGATATCTTCGCAGATAGTACGGCCGAAAATGCGATCCTTGAGGGGCAGAAGTTCCTCTTGCCCTTGCTTGATCGCTGAGACTTCAATCCCATTAAGGGTTCCGCAGTCTTCTTCAGTTACAATCACATCTTGTGAGACATCGACGAGGCGACGTGTTAAATACCCAGAATCGGCAGTCTTCAAGGCGGTATCGGCAAGACCCTTACGAGCCCCGTGAGTTGAGATCGAGTACTCTAGGACGCTGAGACCTTCGCGGAAGTTCGCAGTGATCGGAGATTCGATAATCTCACCTGAAGGCTTCGCCATAAGCCCCCTCATCGCACCCAGCTGTTTGACCTGTGATCGAGTTCCCCTCGCTCCTGAATCCATCATTAAATAAATCGGGTTGAGTTCGTTATCCTTTGGCTGACTCATGAGGATAAAGAGCTCCTCAGACATATCATCAGACACTTCGGTCCAGATGCTGATGACCTTTGATTTTCGCTCCCCATCAGTGATGATTCCATCCCCATACTGTTTATTAACAACAGCAATCCGTTTATGCGCTTCAGCAAGCATTTTCGGCTTAGTTGATGGGATCCGAACATCACAAATCCCGATCGAAAGGGCAGACTTGGTCGCTTCAGCAAACCCGAGGTCCTTCAAATCATCGAGGAATTTGACTGTTGCTTCAAGTCCAAGCCGCTTGTAAGTATCCATTACAAGCTGGCTCATTTTCTTCTTGCGCAGAGCGTAGTTTTGGAATCCAAGTGCTTTGGGGACAATCGTATTGAAGATCACACGCCCAGGCGTTGTTTCGACAATCCCCTCATCCAGTTTGAGTTTGATCTTCTCATGGATATGCAGCCCTCGGCCCAGATCATCAATGCGCTCCCCTTCTGCTCTTTTTTCATCCCAGTTGTAGCTACCAGCTGCCTGAAGAGCTAAAAGAACCTCTTCAGGGTTTGAGAAGAGCTTGACTTTCTTCTTATGCTCTGCTGGATCGTAGATGGGATCATGCATAATGTAATAGAGACCCAAAATCATATCCTGAGAAGGGACAGCTGAGGGCTTGCCAGAAGAAGGCAAGAAGATATTGTCGGGAGCCATCATCAGAATCTTCGCCTCAATCTGAGCTTCGATGGAAAGTGGAATATGAACCGCCATTTGATCCCCGTCAAAGTCAGCATTGAAAGCCGAACAGACAAGAGGGTGAATCCGAATCGCTTTCCCCTCGATGAGGATCGGCTCAAAGGCTTGGATCCCCAGTCTATGAAGGGTAGGAGCACGGTTGAGAAGGATCGGGTGTCCTTCAATGATTCCCTCTAAGACATCCCACACTTCAGGGGCTTGCCTTTGGATCATTTTCTTCGCAGATCGAATCGTGTAAACATAGTCGAGGTCTTTCAGTCTTTTGACAATGAAAGGCTCGAAAAGCTCAAGGGCCATTTTCTTTGGAAGCCCACACTGGTTGAACTTCAGATCTGGTCCGACGATGATCACACTACGACCTGAATAGTCAACCCGCTTCCCAAGGAGATTCTGACGGAAACGACCTGTTTTTCCTTTTAGCATCTCTGAAAGAGCTTTCAAGGGACGATTGCCCGCTCCCATTACAGGATGGCCATGACGGCCATTATCAAAGAGGGCATCAACCGCTTCTTGAAGCATCCGCTTTTCGTTTCGGATAATCACATCAGGGGTTTTGAGCCGTAAGATCGCCTTGAGACGATTGTTCCGGTTAATCACCCGACGGTAGAGGTCATTGAGATCTGAGGTCGCAAATCGCCCTCCATCCAGAGGGACAAGTGGACGCAAGTCGGGAGGGATGACAGGTACACAGGACATGACC
This sequence comes from Chlamydiota bacterium, assembly GCA_011064965.1. Classification (GTDB taxonomy): domain Bacteria; phylum Chlamydiota; class Chlamydiia; order Chlamydiales; family Rhabdochlamydiaceae; genus Sacchariniichlamydia. The sequence continues at coordinate 106,790 of JAAKFS010000005.1, read as the reverse complement.
ATCCAATCAGGGCGGTTGGGGGAAGAAGCAAAGCTCTCTACAATTTTTAGGCGTTTAGCGAGCTTCATCCGCGCCTGCATCGATTTAGTTTTGCGGAGTTTCTCTTTGAGCTCCATGACGAGTAGAGTCAAGTCCTCTTTTTCGAGGATCTCTGCAATCGCCTCTCCACCCATTTTAGCGACAAAGCTGTCAGGGCCCCATCTTTCTTGGGCCTCTCTGAACTCGATATCATTGAGAAGTTGTTTTGGCTCTAATGTTGAACGTCCCGCGTCGGTGACGACGTATTCTTCATAGTAGATCACTCTCTCGAGGTCACCAGCAGACATCCCCAAAATATTCCCAATTCGCGAAGGCATCGATTTAAAAAACCAGATGTGGACAACGGGCACGGCAAGATCGATGTGTGCCATCCGCTCACGACGAACCTTAGAAAGGGTGACCTCGACACCACAGCGGTCGCAAACAATCCCCTTATGTTTGATTTTCTTATACTTTCCGCATGCACACTCCCAATCACGGGTGGGCCCAAAGATTTTTTCGCAAAAAAGGCCCCCCTTCTCGGGCTTGAAAGTGCGGTAGTTGATCGTCTCGGGCTTCTTTATCTCTCCCCTAGACCAATCATTTCGGATCACATCATCCGACGCAATCTGAATGACCAACCTATCAAACTGAGATTTTTTTCTCTCTTGATCTAACATCTATGTGAGCTCCATAAAAAGGTTATTCTTCTGTTGCGCTTTCTGCGCGCACGTCGAGACACAATCCCTGCATCTCTTTTACCAGTACATTGAAGGATTCAGGCGTGCCAGCCGAGAGGGTGTTCTCCCCCTTCACAATCGACTCGTAGATGCGAGTTCGACCAGCAACATCATCCGATTTAACTGTAAGCATCTCCTGCAAGAGGTGGGCAGCCCCATAAGCCTCTAGGGCCCATACCTCCATCTCACCGAACCGCTGACCACCCCTCTGCGCCTTTCCACCCAATGGTTGCTGGGTCACAAGCGAGTAAGGACCAATCGACCGGGCATGGATCTTATCAGCGACGAGGTGACCGAGCTTCATCATATAGATGTAACCGACCACAGTTCGGTTATCAAAGCGCTCTCCTGTTCTACCATCGTAGAGAAACATCTTCCCATCACTTGGGAGGTTCTGTTCTTCCATCATCTCCCAAATCCGCGACTCAGGGAATCCTTCGAAGACGGGAGATTTGACGTAGATTCCTTTCTTCTTAGCGGCATAGCCAAGATGCGTCTCAAGAAGTTGCCCCATATTCATTCGAGAAGGGACCCCGAGAGGATTGAGGATGATCTCGATGGTCGTCCCATCTTCGAGATAAGGCATGTTGGCCACAGGGACAATTTGGGAAACAACCCCTTTGTTCCCGTGGCGCCCGGCCATTTTATCTCCCACTTCGAGTTTCCTCTTCGTGGCAATGTAGACTTTCACTTGCCTGATCACACCTGGGTCAAGCTCTGTATCCCCTTTCCGGGTGAACTCCACATCGGTCTTATGCTCAGACTGAAGCGCTTGCATCTCTCTATCGTACTCACGCAAGATCTCTTTTAAGGCACTATATGTGTCGTTTTCTGACATGAGGAGATCTTCGGCTTTCTCACTCTCAAGCATCTCAAGCATATCTTGTGAGATTACATCCTCTTCTTTGATGAGGACATCGCCTGTCTTGCGGTGCATGATCGCCCCAGGAGCAGGCTCTCCGAGCAACAGAGCACCAAGCTTCTCGTGGAACTGGATCAGAATCTCAGCCTCTTTATTTTTGTATTCCTGATGAATATCCTTGACTCTCGAGGCTTCAACGACAAGCTCATCATCAGTCTTGGAAAGACGGTCTCGACGGCTAAATACTTTGACATCCATGACAACCCCTTCTGTCCCTGGAGGGACTGTCAGAGAAGCGTCTTTGACGTCTGCTGCCTTTTCTCCGAATATGGCCCTAAGAAGTCTTTCCTCTGGAGCAAGTTCGGTCTCAGTCTTCGGCGTGATTTTCCCGACGAGAATATCTCCGGACTCCACTTCAGCCCCAATCCGGATAATCCCATCTTCACCAAGATTAGAAAGAGCCTCCTCAGAAACATTGGGAATATCACGAGTGATTTCTTCTTTCCCAAGTTTTGTATCACGGGCGGTTACCTCAAATTCCTCAAGATAGATCGATGTGAAGGCATCCTCTTTGACTAACTTTTCGGAGATAATGATCGCATCTTCATAATTATATCCGCACCAAGGCATGAAAGCGACAAGGACATTCTTTCCGAGGGCGATCTCTCCATTTTCGGTTGCTGGTCCATCGGCGATCACATCACCGAGCTTCACCTCATCACCCACATTGCAAAGAGGAGTTTGGTTGATGTTAGTCCCTGCATTGGAACGCATGAATTTCTTCATCTCATATAATCGCTTATGAGTCGGGTTGTTTTTGTCTGAGATGACAATCTTGAATCCATCGACATATTCGACCTTTCCATCCTCTTCAGAGATGATGACAGCGCCTGAGTCACGTGCAGCCCTCTTCTCTAATCCAGTCCCAACAAGAGGAGCATCTGTTATGAGCAAAGGAACCCCTTGCCGTTGCATATTGGATCCCATGAGGGCCCGGTTCGCATCATCATGCTCGAGGAAAGGGATAAGCCCCGCAACAATCGAAACAAGCTGCTTTGAAGAGACATCCATGTGAGTCACTTTCTCGGTCTCAATCTTCAGAGACTCTCCCTTGGAGCGAGCCCAACAGGTCGGATCGACAAACATGTTGAATTCATTCAGGGATGCTGATGCCTGAGCAATGACATAATTGACCTCTTGGTCTGCAGTCATGTACTCGATCTCTTCCGTAACAACACCATCTCGTACAATCCGATAAGGAGTCTCAATGAACCCAAACTCATTGATCTTAGCATATGAGGAGAGGGAGGTGATCAAACCAATATTCGGCCCTTCTGGGGTCTCAATGGGACAAATTCTACCGTAATGGCTTGAGTGAACGTCACGAACCTCAAATCCCGCTCGCTCCCGGTTGAGCCCTCCAGGCCCAAGTGCTGAAAGACGCCTTTTGTGCGTCAGCTCTGCAATCGGGTTGGTCTGATCCATGAACTGGGAAAGCTGAGAGCGACCAAAGAAGTCCTTCAGAACGCCGGCAAGCCCCTTCGCAGAGACAATTTTCCCTGGAGTAAGAGTATCAGAAGAGAAGTCAAAGAGGTTCATCCGCTCGCGGATGATCTTCTCCATCCTAGCAAGACCAATGCGACACTGGTTCTGAATGAGTTCCCCGACAGAACGAACCCGTCGGTTACCAAGGTGATCAATATCGTCAGTCGTTGCATCAGGATCTCCCGATTTTAACCGGATCAGGTACTTCAGGGCATTGATGACATCTTCTTTCTTGAGAGTGACTGTTGCTAGCTCTTCAGCAGTGAGTTCAAGACCCAACTTTCTATTGAGCTTATAACGGCCCACTCTTCCAAGGTTGTAGCGCTTCGGATCAAAGAAAAGGCGCATGATCGCAGATCGAGCGTTGGAAAGTGTTGCAGGCTCACCAGGGCGAATTTTTCGATAAAAATCCTTCAAGGCGGACTCGTACGAGTCGGTCGGATCCTTAGCAAGCATCTTGATGATCGGATTGGTTTCATCGGCATCTTCAGCAATTCGTGCTGCAGAAACACCAGCATCGAGCATCCGTTTGAGCATTGCAGTGGTGAGCTTTTCCGATGCCCTGCCAAAGACAACACCCGTTTCCTCATCGACAACATCCTCGGCAAGGATTTTTCCAACAAGTTTGGTGAAGTCTTTCTCTGAGCGAATTTTCACGCGAACAGTACTAAAAAATTCCTCAATGATATCAGCATCTGTAGAATAACCGAGTGTGCGGATGAAGGAGGTTGCTAGAACCTTACGACGCCGTTTCTTTCTGTCGATGTAAATGTAAATAAGGTCATTGATATCAAATGCCCCCTCGAGCCAACTCCCACGATAGGGGATGATCCGGAAGGAATTGAGCATATTGCCCTTAGGATGACGTTCCTGTTCAAAAGAGATTCCTGGAGAGCGGTGGAGCTGAGAAACGATGACCCGTTCGGCGCCATTGATGATGAATGTTCCCTTATCAGTCATGACGGGAACGGTCCCCATGTAAACTTCTTCCTCCTTGATCCCTGTTTCGTCTGTCAAACGGAATTTCACTTTCAAAGTAACGTTATAGCTAATACCCCTTCGGATGCACTCCTCGGGTGTATACTTTGGCACTCCTAAATGATAGGATAGATACTCAAGGATGGTCTTCTCATCGTATGACTTAATCGGAAAAATTTCTTCGTAGACTTCTTGAAGCCCTACTCTTTTTCGCTCATGAGAAAGAACATCAGCCTGCAGAAATTGACGATAGGATTTGATTTGAATTTCGATGAGATTGGGAAGGGCTAGGATCTCCTCTTTCTCCAGAAAACTGACCCGCTTAGGTGGTCTTTTTAACATCTACTTGGCTCCTCAGATAGGGGTTAACGCTCTATTACACCAGCTCTCGCCTTGCAAAAAATTTGAAATAACGCAAGCAGAAGCCAAAAACAGGCTTCTGCCCTCCGAAATAGAATTTGATGTCTGTTCTTCTTAAAGACCTGCGAGAGATACTTTTCCTCCGGCATCGGATATCTTCTTGGAGATCTCATCCGCTTCTGCCTTTGGAGCGCTCTCTTTTAAGACCTTTGGAGCTCCTTCGACAAGATCTTTTGCTTCCTTAAGGCCAAGTCCAGTCACGTTGCGGACTGCCTTAATGATTCCGATCTTTTTGTCTGCTGGAGCCTCTGAAAGAGTCACTTTGAAGTCTGTTGCTTCCTCAGCGGCTGCGCCAGCAGCATCGCCAGCTGGAGCAGCAGCCATCATCATTGGTGCTGCAGCGGCAGCCTTGACTCCCCATTTCTCTTCAAGAGCCTCTTTCAACTTAGACATATCTAAAACACTAAGTTGGCTCAAAGTCTCTACAAGTTTGTCTTGATTTTGTTCTTGGGTACTCACGTCTTTACCTCACAAAAGTTAATAAAAATTTATTCCTGCTCTTTCTTGTTTTCTAAGCAAAAGAGAATGCTTGTAAGAAGCGCGTCCATGACAGAGAGTGTCTGCGACATTGGCGCTTCAAGTAGTCCGAGGAACTCTGCTCGCATCTCATCCTTAGATGGAAGTTCCGAGATTGTTTTCATTTCAGAAGCGCTGCAAAAGCGTCCATCAAAGTGCCCCCCGATGATCTCTAGGGTGTCCTTGTTCTCCTTAGCGAAGGCAAACAGGACCTTTGCCATGGAAATGGGCTCTGAGGAAGCAAATGCCACGCCAATATGGCCAGCAAGTTGCTCCTTGTCTAGCTGAATCCCCTTCGCTTCTATTGCTTTGACGAGAATTCTTTTCTTCACGGCAGCATAAGTGCTTCCCGACTCTGCAAGAGAGAGACGGAAATCTGACGAAAGATCCGGATTCAAGCCCTGATAGCGGGTCAAAACAAAGGAAGAAGACCCTTCAATTTTATCGTTAATTTCGTCTAGTAATAATTGTTTTTCTTGTCTCATTGCTATCAATACCCCTAAATATCTGAGAACTTACTCAGATCGACTTTTAATCCTGGACCCATCGTCGAAGAAATTGCCAATGATTGAAGGAAATGTCCCTTCGCTGAAGAGGGTTTTGCCTTCGATACGGCCGAAATAAAAGCTTCGATATTCTCAACGAGTTTTTCCTTGTCAAAAGAGAGCTTGCCAACAAGGTTATTGATCATGCCACTCTTGTCATTTTTAAATTCTATCTTTCCAGCCTTCACCTCAGTCACTGCTTTGGTAACATCAGTTGTGACAGTCCCAGTCTTCGGCGTCGGCATCAGTCCCCTGGGGCCGAGTACTCTCCCGAGTTTACCCACATCTCTCATCATGTCGGGAGTAGCAACCACTGCATCGAAATCGGTCCATCCCCCTTTTATCTTCTCAAAGAGGTCGGTATTTCCCACAAAGTCAGCACCAGCTGCTTCGGCTTCCTTCACTTTGTCTCCGCGAGCAAAGACGAGGACTCTCAATTCTTTACCGATTCCATGAGGAAGAGCGACGGTACCACGCACCTGCTGGTCAGATTTCTTGACATCGATTCCTGATTTCAGCGAGACCTCTACAGATTGGTCAAACTTGACGGGTGGGCACTTTTTCAAGACCTCAATCGCCTCCTGGAGAGAGAAGAGCTCTTCTACACCACGAATTTCTTCTATTTCTTTCAATCGTTTGCTTAACTTGGTCATAATGTTTTCCTTACTCTACGTCTACGCCCATTGATCGCGCAGTCCCTTGAACAACTAGCATCGCCGCTTCTTCTGAATTCACTCTGAGATCTACACGCTTCTTATTCGCAATTTCACGGACCTGATCTAAACTCAACTTTCCTACTTTATCTCGGTTCGGTACCCCTGACCCAGATTCAATACCAAGAGCTTTTAAGATGAGTTGCGCCATAGGGGGTTGCTTAGTGATAAAGGTAAAAGATTTGTCTGAAAAAACAGAGATCACCACAGGAAGAATATCTCCTGCCTGTGCCTGGGTCTTTGCATTAAATTCTTTACAAAAAGCCATGATATTGACCTGAGCTGCACCAAGAGCTGGGCCAATGGGAGGCGCAGGATTAGCTTTTCCGGCTGGAATCTGCAGCTTAATGGTTTTTACAATCTTCTTTTTTGCCATTGTTTGTTCCTTACACTACGTAATTTCTGATTCAGCAGTGACTAGCTCTACTTGCCAGAACTCGAGATCATCAACTCGGGTTTCCCTTCCAAAAATCGAAACCATCACAGAGAGGCGCCCTTTATCGTGGAAGACCTCGATAACATCCCCAATGAAGTTAACAAAAACCCCATCGGTGATTTTCACCCGATCGCCCACATTGATTTTGTGTTTCTGAACAATCCCCTCTTTCTTTTCTTCCAACTCAGACAAAATCTCGTCGATTTCCTTTTCAGAAAGGGGTGTAGGGGGATCTCCGCCAAGAAAGCCGAGGACACCATTGGTGTCTTTCACATACATCCATGAATCATCGGTAATGGTCATCTTAATGATGATATATCCGGGCCATAGCCTCTTCTCAGAAATCTTCTGTTGCCCAGCCTTCACTTCTGCAACATTTTCAGAGGGGACAAGAACCTCTTCGATGAGTTCAAGCATCCCTTTGGGCTCTCGATATTCCTCGAGTGCCCTCTTCACCTTTTTCTCTTGACCAGAGATGGCCTGTATAACGTACCATTTATGCATGTCTACTCAATTTACTATTGCCGTCATCTTATCCAACGAAAAGAACAGCGGTTTTAATTAGTGCCAATACCCCTTTTATTACGAGGTCGACAACATAAATCCCTAAACCAAAGCAAAAAGTCGAAATCACGACAACTTTTGTCGCTGAGATCAATTCTGCTTTTGTAGTCCAGCTGACCTTCTTGAGCTCATCTTTTAGCTCGCTAAGAAAAGTCAGAGGATCTCTTTTCTTCTTGGACAAATTCTTTTTAATTTTTGCTTGCATCGTTGTATTCAAAACATTCCCCTTATCGCTCTCTAATTGGGTAATTCCCTCTTCCACACAATCGAGTGCGGAGGGATTCGAACCCCCGACCGGCGACTTTGGAGATCGCTGCTCTACCAACTGAGCTACACACCCAAAACAGTTAGAAGAAGAGCCCATCTAACTGCATGTACACCTTTATCGAAAACTGCCTACTGGAGGATTTTTGTCACAGTTCCCGCGCCAATCGTTCTACCACCTTCACGGATGGCAAAGCGCATTCCTTCTTCCATAGCCACCGGATGAATCAACTCGCCAGTCAGTTCGACATTATCGCCTGGCATGACCATCTCAGTTCCTTCAGGAAGGGTTACAGTTCCCGTTACATCAGTTGTGCGGAGGTAAAATTGAGGTCGATACCCATTGAAGAAGGGCTTGTGACGGCCACCTTCATCTTTTGTGAGAATATAAACTGTTCCTTGAAACTTCGTATGAGGAGAGCAAGTTCCAGGAGCAGCGAGAACCATTCCACGCTCGATATCATTTTTATCAATACCGCGCAAAAGAATACCGACATTCTCACCAGCTCGACCTTCATCGAGGAGCTTGTTGAACATTTCGACTCCAGTAGCCACTGTTTCGCGAGTTTCGCGAAGCCCAACGATCTCGATCTTATCGTTCACCTTGAGAATACCACTCTCAATTCTCCCTGTAGCAACCGTTCCACGACCAGAGATCGAGAAGACGTCTTCAACGGGCATCAAGAATGGTTTCTCAACTTCCCGTTTAGGAGTAGGGATCTTCTCGTCAACAGCGTTCATCAGTTCTTTAATACTCGCTATGTAGTCAGCATCTCCTTCTAGAGCTTTGAGAGCTGACCCGCGAATGATTGGAACATCTTTGTAGCCTTTCTCTTCAAGAAGTTCGGAGAGCTCCATCTCGACGAGCTCGACTAGTTCCTCATCTCCTTTTCCGATTTGGTCCATTTTATTGAGGAAAACGATAATTGAAGGGACACCAACTTGGTGGGCCAAAAGGATATGCTCACGCGTTTGGGGCATAGCTCCATCTGTTGCCGCTACGACTAGGATCGCTCCATCCATCTGAGCAGCACCGGTGATCATGTTTTTCACGTAATCAGCGTGCCCGGGACAGTCAACGTGCGCATAGTGTCGCTTGTCAGTTTCATACTCGACGTGAGACGAGTTAATGGTGATTCCACGTGCCTTCTCTTCGGGTGCGTTATCAATTGACCCATAATCACGGAAAGCACCACCGCCAGTTTCTGCAAGAACTTTAGTAATCGCAGCAGTGAGTGAAGTTTTTCCATGGTCGACGTGGCCAATGGTTCCAATATTGATGTGCGGCTTGGTTCGCTGAAATATTTCCTTAGCCATCTTGATCCTCCGTTGGCTTTTAATTCTTTACTGTTTTCTTGCCCAAAATAGGAATTGAACCTACGACCGCTTGCTTACCATGCAAGTGCTCTACCTCTGAGCTATTTGGGCCTAGATCCCTAAGAGAAGCGTCTCTCATCTACAAAAACAATTGGGCATTCACCATGGCGAATGCTAATAAGTCTAATCCCCCTTAGGAATAAAAATCAAACTTTTTCCCCGATCGGTGGGCAAAAAAATTCTTTTCCGACCGTATTATCAAATTCTCACCTCTGCCGATAGATGATTCGAGCCTTAGAAAGATCATAAGGAGACATTTCAACTGTGACGGTATCCCCAACGAGAACGCGGATATTCCGCATGCGCATTTTCCCACACAGATGGGCAAGAACATTCATTCCATTTTTTAATACGACGCGAAAGGTCATATTTGGAAGGAGTTCCTCAACGGTACCGTCTATTTTGATCGTATCTTCTTTAGGCATGAAAGGTAGAGTAATAAAAAAAGACCATAACACAGTTTTTTTCAATTGTTGTCAACCAGAAAAGTTGTTTTTTTGACTTCTCGATGAAAAAGGGATATACTTGAGGGCTATGAACCAAGAATTTTTTTCCTGTTTACAGAAGCAAAGAGAGATGAAGGAATGGCTTTTAAAAAGCCAGTCGCCCCAGGAGTCCTATCAAAAAATCATTGCGCTTGGTCAGGAGCTCCCGCCTATCGCTCCCGAGTATAAATGCGAAGAAAACATTGTCAGGGGTTGCCAGAGTATTGTCTATCTCCACTCGGAACTGCATGAAAAACACCTTAAATTCACCGCCTATTCTGAAGCCCTCATTTCTAGAGGTCTTGCCGCTCTGCTGATCTCCCTCTACGATAATGAGCCCCCAGAAGCATTGCTCAAGTGCAAGCCTGACTTCCTAGAAGAAGTGGGAATCTACGCCTCCCTTTCTCCGGGGCGCTCAAATGGACTTGCTAGCATGTATCTGCGGATGCAAAAAGACGCACTAAATTTTTTAGTCGCTCTTTAACTTATCTCCGATTTGGGATAAACTACTCCCCATACAATATCTGCAATAGGAGCAAAATCATGAGCGCTATAGCCTTTAGCCCAGTCTATCGGGACACCAATACTGAACAATCGGTTCAGCCAAGAACCCTGAATCCCCTGCTTAAATACGATGCAGTCAGTGAACAAACTTCAAATATCCGATGGAGCCGAGTCTGGACGGTGGCAGCCATTGTCTCCACCGTTGCATTCCTTGCCTTAGCAGTAGGCGCCCTCATTTATACGAATTTCTATGCTGCCGATCTCGCCTTGCTGGCATGCATCCTTTGTGCGAGCTCTGCTCCCCTTGCCTATAGCGTCTTCCGGCATTTCTGGGAGAAGTCAAACGCTTGTGTCTCTGAAGCTGCCTTTGCTGGTGGAATCATAGAACAAAAGAAGGAGCTCACCGATGTAAAGGTCCAGGAGTTCTTGGACGATACAATCGGAAACTCTCCTCTGCAGCCAGAGCAGCAAAAATGGCTCGTTGCGCGCTATAATCATCTAGAAGGCCTGCAACAAAAAGCTACCCAACTGGCCCTTCCAATGAAATTAGGGAACAATGAAGTGAGAGAAATCTTCACAAAAGGAGAGCTTCATCAAGTTAAGGTCGATGATTATGCAGTAGACAAGGTGGACCTCACGAAGTTTAAGCAAGCAGCGATTTTCCAAGAGCTGCAGAAAGGTCAGCTCCGGATACTCAATCACGCTATCGAAGCGCAGCAGTGGAAAATCAACCAAGCTTACCTCCTCAAGGTTCTTCAAACCCCTGAAGTAATAGGAATGGAAAGCTACTTAACAGAAATTAAGCTTCCCCCCTTAAACAGACTCATCGCAGAGCACTCCGGGGACTCTTCTGCTTTCACTCTCATCAAAACCAAAACCTCGAAAAGGAGCTATTCTGTGCATGATCTAAATGCGATGAGTGTTCTCGAAGTTGCAAGAGAGGTTTTTGGCCTGCGAAGCAACTTCTAATTTTTTAGTGGTAGAGGCATTGGATGATGGCAGTCGCAGCCACAACCCTAAGAACCTGAAAAGGCTCGTTCAGCCTTTCGAGAAGAAACTCTATGGTCTTTGGATCCCCCACCTTTGCTAAAGCCTCTAAGATATGAATCTTAATCTCTCGACTCGCATTGGGATAGGCCGTTTTAAGAACTTCAACGGCCGCTTTATCTCCACCGTGAAGGGCGAGAATGAGGGCTGCCTGGATCCGCACTTTCTCATTCGGGTCGCTCAGAAGCCTTCGCACGACATCAAGCGCCCCATCATCTCCCTCTTGAAGGAGGGTGGCAGCAGCTGCACCCACTGTTCCCCAGGTTTTGGTCTCTAGAAAAGCCTTCACAGCCTCTTCTGCCTTCGGATCCCCCATGATACAAAGAACCTGCAAGAGCTCTAGTCTTGTCAGTTGATCGACAACAAGGGGGTAGTTCGGAACTCGATCTGTATGGCCTACTTTACTAGGAGAAAGAGATCGGAAGAGAGGGTTGTGGGTAGTATCCCACATCCACATCTCTTTAGATAAGAGATGTTCGTTGATTGCAAAACAAGCCGTATCAACTCCTATCCTCTGGCCTATGAGCCCTAAGGCAATAGTCGTTCTTACATAGGGGTCTTTGCTTTTTTTCAGTATTTTCTTCATTAAAGGAGCGCCCCTTTTCCCACTGATCGCAAGCGCGCCAGCAGCTACTCTCGCATACTCCTCTTCTCCTTTAAGAATCCATTTCTGGAGCTTGTCAGCTCCCCTTTTATCGCCCCCTAATAGACTAAGCCAGCAGGCGGTAATCGCTACCTCAGGAATATGATCCCCTTGTAATTTTAGAATTCTCTCATCTCTTATCAGTCGATGTCCATCAATCTCACTCACATTGAGGAGTGCCAGAGCATTTAGGACTCCCATACGAACATTGGGGTTGGAGTCGTGAAGAAGGGGGAAAAGCAGGTCCACTTTATCTGTAAGGTCGAGATGGACGACGAGCTCACAAGCGAGTTCACGAAGTCCCGCCCTCTCACTTCGGATCAAATTCGATAGCTCTCGATCACCAATTGCTTCGTACATATTGACCAGGGAGACAATCGCCGCTACTTTTTCCTCAGCAAGAGTCGTTGCATCACCGATGATCTCGATGAGTCTCTCCTTGATCGATGTCATGCGCAAAGCTCCAGCAGCTTTGATGAGTTCCAAGCGCACATACCAGACTTTCTCCTCTTTCAAAAGCCGGGCGATCTCCTCCTGCAAGGGGATATCTCCATAGGCTGCTGCAAGACCCACTGCGACGGAGCGAAGCATGGAGTTGCTTCCCTTCAATGCATTGATAATCAAAGGAATTGCCCTAGCATCTCTTGTCATCGATGCTCCGATAAGGGAGTTGATGCGGATGGCTAGTTGACTCGAAGCCTCCCCCTTATTCAATACACCCCACGCGAGCGTCTCCAAAGCAGTACGGTCCTTCAGGAGCTCCTCATGGTTTTCCACCACACGGCTCCACTCTTCGAGAGCTTCAACCTCCTGACCAGATTGGCAAAGAGCTTTGATGAGAGAGAGTCTAAGCGCTTTGGATTCGGGGTAGTGCTGGAGCTTATTTTTTGCTTCGCGCACAGCTCCCCTCACATCATCAATCAGCAAATGGGTATGAACTCTTTTGGCGGCAACTTCATCCTGCTCAAGAGCAAAACCCCCAGCACAAAGGAATAGAACAGCAGAGATTCTCAGGCAAGATCGTCGGATAGTCGCCTCCCGCCCATAAGATGAAAATGGAGATGGAATACGGTTTGTCCAGAACCAGGGCCATTATTAGTGACTAGGCGGTATCCCTCTTCGATGCCAAACTCCGCTGCTAGCTTTTGCGCTACCAGAACAACTTCACCAAGAATCGAGAAATCCTCTGGTCTTAGAGACTGCAAGTCGTGGATCTCTTTCTTTGGGACAATCAGAATATGAACCGGAGCCTTAGGAGCAATATCTTTGAAAGCGAGAATCGTCTCACTTTCAAATACCTTTTCACAAGGGAGCTCTCCCTTAATGATCTTTCCAAAAATTGTCGTCATCGATTCTTATCCTCGTTTTTTAAGGCAAGCTCGAGAGCTTTTAATGCATCTTCCTTTGTCTCCCAAATAGAGATAAAGAGACCCTTATGACAAAAAATTGCCCCTTCGATTCCCGTTATCTCTCGAAGGGCTTCATCACGCAAGCCTGCCCACTGTTTCGGTAGGGGTTTCCTCACTCCCATCTTATCTTTAGGGCTAGGAGGAATTCCCCGCAGCTTCCAATGCTCTCCGGTTGGCATAACGACGAACTCGGCTGGATGGGTCTCTCCCCCCAGAGAGAAAAAACTCTCAGACCAGGGCATCGCCTCATCAAAAAAAAGAGCTTTATCCCCTTTCTCCATGGCGGCTGCGACCTGATCTTTGCAAGAGTAAATGTAGCGATAACGCTGAAAAAGACGCCTAAAATGACCTGCAACAAAATCGAGGGCTTCGAAAAAGGCGGTATCTTGTTCACTAGGAAGGGTATCGTACGCAGGTGGAACAAAGCCGGCGATCACATGAGAGAAAGTACACACTCCCTCTTCCATAATCTCTTTCCCATTGTCATGCGCATCAATTCCCATGATGATTCGTCGATTTGCATAGTCGTAGAGAGCTTGATCGACCACTCCCTGACTGCGCAAATAAAGCCAGATCATCCCCGCACTTGCGAGATCACCTTTATATTCGAGCTGATGGTGATCAAAGCGCTTATTTTCTGAGCTGTACTCCCCTTCGACGTCGCAGACATATTCACAATCCTGCAAAAGAACCGATTCGCGTGAACGGATGATCTTATCCCGATCGATTTGATCAAAAATTAGGAGGAGAGCGCAAGCACACACCTCATCTGCGTGAAAAGTACCATCGTGGGTGCCAAAACTACGTTGAATCATTTACCTGTCTCAAAAGTAGCGAGAATAATCCCTTTTGAATTTTTTTTCGACTATAAACCCTTTTGAAGGTATGAAAAAGATATGGAAAGTGCCCTTTCAGCTCCCTATTTCGACTTGGTCACTCCCGACGCAATCATCACAAACGTCCATAGGCGAGAGAAGAGCTCTCTTCTAGTTGACGTCCAAATTGAGACTATCTCCTCGGCATTTGTCGGATTTTCGATCGACCAGGATCACCTCTTTTTCAATTTGAAAAGCACTCTCGCTCAAGTTGGTGTCCACTCCGTCATGCAAGAACTTGAGCTTCAACCCAAGAGCCTATCGGCTCAGGCTCGAATCAAACTAGTTGGTCTTAATCACTTAGGGACTATTTTTATCAAATATCTGAAAGAAGGGGCCTACATCGGAAAACTTTTCGCCGCTGACCCCAGGAGGAAAGTACAAAACCCCGACTACCTCCTTCGGATGTTTGGACGGACCGACCGGGATGGCCTTCCCCTCCTCTCGCTTGACGGAGGTCAGGGAAGTAGAAGCTTGCATCTAGAAAAAGTGGACGGAAGAACCATTGCCACCTTACGCCTCCAAAAGGGAGTGATCACCTATGACAAGGAGGCAGAGCATTTTCTTCCTACCCTTGCAAAAGCTCTGCATCACCCGAATATCAAGAGCAGAGAGCTCGTCTCCCTCAATCAGAGATGGGTAGAAGGAGGAGTCCGTAACACCAAGAAAGATCCTCTTCTCCTCATCAAAACTCTTCCCCTCCATATCCGAACCGCCTACGCAAAAGTCGTCGATGAACTTCTTCCACAAGGAATGCAACACACTTCAGCCAATGTTTTGCAACCTGATACCATGGCATCAGGAGATGTCTACGAAGTCTACGGATCTTCCAAAGAAGAACTCACCCACCTCCCTCTTGAATTCTACACCCTGGAGCCTTACCGAGAGCACGTCTTTTTCACCGACAGGGACCAACTCCAAAGCTCTCTAGAAAATACGAGTCATATCTTTCAAACCTTTGACACTGTCCCAAAGAAAGAAAGGGCCCGTTCCTCTGTTTTCATCGTAAAAGGATCTCAAATGCAAAACCTCACCGAAGAGGACTGGATCACTAGGAAGGTCCACCCCGAAGCCTTTCCAGGTCTCTATGACATCCCTCTCCAATCGCAATTGGTCCAAGAGTATATCAAGCAGCAACCCACTTACCCTTTTCTCAAAGCGATTGAATCGGGAATCATCACCTCACAAGGGGTCCTATTTTCGCAGTACTTCCCCTCCCCTCTCATGAAGAAAATGCTCCTAGGAGACCTAGTGCAAAGCTCCCTTAAGGGTATTTACTTTCAGACTCCATCTCAAACCTATGGGAACTTCTTCTCTCACGAAGATCGCTCCCTTCTTCTCGATCTTGCTAAGTTCGCTATCCCCGTTTTCTGGGTCGACCGGACCTGTGGCAAAGTCCTCCAGTTTGCTCTTAAACCTGAAAAAGATACCGGTATGTTCGTCCCCATTCCCCTCTACGACCAATTTGTGAAGTCGACCTCATTTGGAGTCTATGGATCAACTCTACTAGAACTGAGATTCGAAAAAGAGCTCACTCTTATCTTAGAGGGGATTCTCGAAATGAAAAAGTCGACTCATCACCCACTCCTAAGTAAGGAGACTCCTCTAGCCCTCATCACAGGAGGGGGGCCAGGACTCATGGCCGTAGGGAACCATGTGGCCCGCAAGCTCCAAATCCTTTCCTGTGCGAATATCGTCGACTTTAGACATAGCGAGACCGTCGAGCAGCACGAAAACCCCTATATCGATGCTAAGATGACCTACCGACTTGATAAACTTGTTGAGAGACAAGCGGAGTTCAATCTCGACTTCCCCATCATCATGATGGGCGGGATAGGCACAGATTTCGAATTCTCTCTCGAAGAAGTGAGGCGAAAAGTGGGCATTGGCGAGCCCACACCGATTCTCCTCCTAGGGCCTACTGAGTTCTGGAGAGAAAAGATCACTGCGCGATTCCAGGTAAATCTGAAAAATGGAACGATCGCCGGATCAGAATGGGTGAGCAACTGCTTCTATGCCGTCCAAAACGCATCCGAAGCACTCAAGGTTTACCAGAAATATTTCTCCGGCACTCTACCTATTGGGAAAGGAGCCCCTCCAGCAAAAGAGGGTTTCCACAAACTCTAGTACTCTGCTATGTGAATTGTCAAAACTTAAACCATTCGGGAAATACTAGAATCCCCAAGAGAACCCAAACTCTCCATAGTGCGTTCGCACCTTGAAAAACTGCCCCTCATAAGAGTAGCCATGGTGATATGAAGCGAAAAGACGCATTTTTCGGCCGATACCAGCAAGCTTACTGATCTCGTATCCCCCTTTAATCGTAAAGTCAAAGCCCCAATCTCGGATCTGCCAATTTTCCATATGGACGGCTAAAAAAGGCGTTCCATAGAGGCGATGGTACATGAAGCGGCAAGGGAACACTCTCAATTCAGCCCCATATTGGATGTACAATTGATCCATGTTAAATGACTTGTCACTATGGAGAATCACACCCGGGCCAAGGTAGAGCCTCAAATACTTAGAAGCTTGATAAGAAGTAAAGAAGTCAATCGCTTCAAAACTAGGGTTCACCCTTTTATCTAGAAAATCACGACGATTCACAAGAAACTCATCACCCAAGTGGCTCGAAATGTGGTAGACCCTCAGGCGAAATGACCAGCAATCAAAGGCATAAGTTAGAGGGATTCCCAATAAATAATCAGTATTGACGAGCTCACAGCAGGTCCCATCCACATGGGGCACATTGTTGAAATTGAAGGGAACCCAGATACCCGCCTCAATTCCAATTTGAAGGTCACCGCACCATGGAAGAACACTGGTCCACCTATAGATCGGGAAATCGTCTCCAAGGGCAATACAGATCGCCTTCCTTCCCACGACCTTATCTCCGGCCCGGTAGGCAACCGAGTAGACCACCTGCCTTGGACTTGCTACAAGTGGTTGAAAGAGAACTGTCTGCTGTGGGAACCAGATCCCACTGGTATAGGGCTGGGCCACATATCCTTTCCGTCTTTCACACTCCTCAGCGGTCATTTCACATTTCACTTCTACGCAGCAAACGCATGGAAGATCTTCAACAAACGCGACAATCGAATTGGCAAGAAGAGCATTATTGGGAAGATTATATAGGGAGACCACATGATCATCGACAAGAACAACAACGTTATTCTCATAGAAGTGCATATCGATCAATGCTTGGATATACCCTTCTAGATAATGATCGGTGTTGTCTTCGAGATCTTGGTCGGGAATGCTCTCGGCCCGGCTCATGAAAAAGACGTGATCTGCATTGGCGACTTCATCTGACTCCTGAGCTTCAATGGCTTCCTCCCCACTCAAGAGAGAAAAGCAACAAAGAGAGCAGGCAAACAATCCAACCAGTTTTCTATGAGAGTGCATTCGTCTTTACTCCAAAACTTTTCTATAGCATGTGAGAGAAATATAGGAAAAGCCTTGATTCTACTTTTGGGATTTTTTAGAATCTCATAGGACTCGAGTTGCTACCTCCTTTTCTATAGGCGCTAGCGACTTGAGTTCATAGATTCGGGGCAATAGCTCAGTGGTTAGAGCAACGGACTCATAACCCGTCGGTCCCTGGTTCAAGTCCAGGTTGCCCCATTTCCCTAAGCTCCTCATTTATCTGATGAACGAGCTGAGTATGGGCAAAAGATTGTCGCTACAGTGTCGCGACAATTGACAAAGGACTATAGCAAGGGATTTTTAGAAAAGAGTTTACGTCGAATGATACAATTTGCTGAAGCTTTTCCAGATCAACAAATTATTTCTTTATTCATCAAGCGATAACAAATAAAAGGTTCCCCTTCGAGCAATATTTCTTTTTCTCTTTTAAAGCCTAGCCTCGACTTTGCAACTTTTGCTGTCTAGTTCAAGCTGCTTGAAGCATTCGCCTCACTATGGGGAGGAGAAGGATGATGATTGCGATGAGAGCTCAAGTTTTTATGTTGGACCCAAAGAGTCGGCAATCTCAGTCGGCGATGGGATGAAGGCTGGCTATGATGCCATCGCCTTTTTGCAAGCGCGTAGAGTTGCCCACTGAGATCCTTCTCGATTAAGATAGCGCTTTTTTGTTTTGAAGACTTAAGAAGCGGAAGCTCCTGCTTCAGGATCAAAAAGCTCGAGAATGCCCTCTAAATGGTCCTTCAGCATTTCTGATATAGAATCTTCACGTGTGTTGAGAGCTTCTTTGATTACAAGAACAACAGCACTTCTTTCATTATCGACAGGAAGATTCTTAGGCAACCTGATCTGATTGAAAAATTCACTCAAGGCTTCTTTGATACCATCATCCTTTTTTTCTGTAGGAAGTGCTTCCCAAGAGGTCTTAAAGAGTAAGGACCGTACAATATCGAAGAACTCATTCTCATATGCATCGATGAGAGCAGAGCTTCCCTCCTTGATTGGAAAATTCTCCAATAATAGACTTCTTATAAGAAGATTTCTTAATGTGACATTATG
The DNA here is from genome assembly GCA_011064965.1 of Chlamydiota bacterium. Taxonomy (GTDB): domain Bacteria; phylum Chlamydiota; class Chlamydiia; order Chlamydiales; family Rhabdochlamydiaceae; genus Sacchariniichlamydia. The sequence goes on along the minus strand of JAAKFS010000005.1, from coordinate 88,370 downwards.
ATCACCTAACGTTTCGTTTTCAGAAAGAATCTTAAGAGCCTCCTGAGTAAGATCCTGAAAAGTGTCATCTATGCCCTTAGAAGTTATACTGTTTCGTGCCTCACTCATAAGCAAAAACTCAGCAATGTCATACCACCCCTTATCACAAGCATCGACTAGAGCTGTATTTACTGGATTCAAAGAGACTCCAAGGCATAGGCGGACTTTTTCACTGAAATTTTGATAGGTTTCTTCATTTTCCATAGCGAGATCGTTATTAGCTCCTCGAGAGAGAAGATTCATTACAACTTCATATAGACCCTTTTCAGAGGCAATCTTTAGCAAGGTATTTCCATCTTCGCCAGTGATTCTGTGGGTAGGAAGAGCGTCTATTATTGCAAAACAAATTCCCTCGGAGGACTTTTCGTCCTGCAATATCCCGAATAGACTCAGGCGTTCGCTACTAGCTGATGAGAGTAGTAAATCAGCAGTGCGGAGCGCAGCAAAAGACTCTAAAGATCCGTCGCTGACCAGTTGCAGAGCTTGTCGCCTTATTTCTTCTTCCTCAATGCACCCAGCAAGTTCTCGCAAAAGCACCCGTTCGCTACTTATTCTTACTGGGGGAAGTCTTCTTTTATCCAAATAGACATTAGCTAAGCCTAAAGGGGTTTCTCCATCAGCATCTTGTGCTCGAATCTCTGCCTTACCAACAACACAGAGAATAATAAAGCTTAGTAAATGACCTGATTGCACACGATAGCGCTCTCCGTCCATAGCACAATGAAGAGCAGTTTTCCCACCTCTGTCAGTGGCATTGATGTTGGCCCCCTGGATGCCTTCCCCTGGATTAAGAAGCATAGCAATCATGTGAGTATACCCGTGCTGAGCAGCAATATGAAGAGCAGTTTTCCCACCTCTGTCAGTGGCATTGATGTTGGCCCCCTGGATGCCTTCCCCTGGATTAAGAAGCACAGCAACCACGTCAGTACGCCTTTTCCCAGCAGCAATATGAAGAGCAGTGGCCCCATTGTTGTCAGTGGCATTGATGTCAGCTCCCTGGATGCCTCCCCCTGGATTAAGAAGCATAGCAACCATGTCAGTATACCTGTGCTGAGCAGCAATATGAAGAGCAGTGGCCCCATTGTTGTCAGGGGCATTGATGTCAATGCCTCCCTCTGGATTGAGAAGCATAGCAACCAGGTCAGCGTCAGCATGTCTCTCCTCAGCAGCATAATGAAGAGCAGTCCGCCCACCTCTGTCAGTGGCATTGATGTTGGCCCCCTGGATGCCTTCCCCTGGATTGAGAAGCCTAGCAACCACGTTAGCATTCCCTGCTTGAGCAGCACAATGAAGAGCCGTCTTCCCCCCGTCGCTAGTGGCATTGATGATGGCCCCCTGGATGCCTTCCCCTGGATTGAGAAGCATAGCAACCACGTCAGCATGCCCTTCCCGAGCAGCAATATGAAGAACAGTCCCCCCACCTATGTCAGCGGCATTGATGTCGGCCCCCTGGATGTCTTCCCCTGGATTGAGAAGCACAGCAACCACGTCAGTATACCCGAGCCAAACAGCAATATGAAGAGCAGTGGCCCCATTGTCGTCAGCGGCATTGATTTCAGCTACCTTGATGCCTTCCCCTAGATTGAGGAGCCTAGTAACCATGTCAACCAGCCTTTCCCGAGCAGCAATATGAAGAGCAGTCCGCCCTCTGTTGTTAGGGGCATTGATGTCAGCTTTAAGGTGAATTGCATATCTGATATGAAGGTGAATTGCACATCTGATGTGAAGGATGTCTCTTGATGAAAAAGCAGATTGTAGAGCTTTAGTTGGGGAAAACAAGCAGGTTATAGAATTTGCAATAACCTTAGCAGTCTTCCCAGCTACATCGTTTGTATTGAATGTTCCGGGGGATTCTGGTGCAAATGCATATGAAAAAGTAGATGTGGGAGAAAGAAAAGAGCTGGCTAGTGTAATCTTTGAAAACATTTTTCCCTCAATTTTCTTATGATTATACACTAACTGTTATTAATTTTTCAAGATATTTCCTTTATTAAGCGTTAAATAGAAACATCGCTTTCGCAATAGTAAAAAACCGCTGTACTGGACACAAAATGATTTGATGACGAAAGCCCGCTGATGAGCCATTATATCACGTTGCGTTTCAAATAGTTAGACTCTATGCTGAATATTCAAAATTTGAAGATTTACACAAAAAAGAAGAAGCAATTTCTGCAGAAAATGAACTAACAGAAACCCTGCTTACCCTGATCAATAAAAATGAACCTTTCGATCAATCATAATTTCCTAATCCTGATGGGCGAACGGGAAGGGTTCGCGTTGTTGAAGAATTCTACAATTGAGAGTCTGCTGCAACGATTTTAACAAGATGATTTTTGGGATCTTTATCGATCAGCTTATTGATGGGGTCCACCCCAGCTTTATGGGGCATCTCCTCCACTTGAATTTGGAAAACATTTTCTCCGCTTTGGATTTTATGTTTCTCTAAATAGAGGGTTTTCCCCTCCTTATCAAAAACTCCTACCTCCACATAATCATTCATTGGAATTTCGGACTCCTCTCCTAAGCCAGTTGCCCGAAATTTTTTATTCATAGAGGTAATCGATACTTCAAAGTGACCATCATCTTTTTCTGTTACCTGAGCCCTTTGGGTTTGATTTGAATAAAAAGTAATGGTCTCAAAAAGGTCTTCGATTAAATATTTTTTGTCTTCCGGCGCCGCCTTCCTAAAACGATCGACTAAATCGATCGAACGGGTAAATGGAGGGCTTTGATAGGCAACATCTTTGATATATTCTCTTAGTACTCTATTGACCGTCTCTTCTCCCAGATAATCTTTGAGAGCATAAAAGACCAAACTCCCTTTATTGTAGCAGATATAGTCTTGCCCACAGTTAAGCATCAGGGGGTCTTCCTCTTTGGATTCTAGCCCTCTTTGAAATAAGTATTTATCCATTTCATACTTTAAAAATTTCCGCATTTGCTCTGGCCCATACTCTTTTTCTTGGACCATGAGAGCAGAGTATTGAGCGAGCGACTCTGAGAGCATTGCAGCTCCCTGAACATCGCCCCCGATCACCTGGTGCGCCCACCATTGATGTGCCACTTCATGCGCAGTTACATAAAACACATAATCAATGGATTCAGGGTTGCCTTCATCAATTTTCGCAATGAATCCAATCCCTTCAGAAAATGGAATTGTGTTGGGAAACGATTGTGCTAATCTCCAATATCTCGGAAATTCGATTATCCTAAGTTGTTTGAACTGATAGGGCGAAAAATGATGAGTGTAGTAATCCAGGGATTTTTTTATCGCATGAATCATCCTAGGAACATTGGTTGTGTGTTGCGGATGATGGTAAACTTCGATTTTTACATCATTCCACTGATCAACGGCAATTTCATATCGCCCAGACAAAAAAGCATAAAAATTCAACATCGGTTTATCCATTTTATAATGGAAAAAGCGGCGATTGTCCTGTTCCCATTCCTTCTCTAAATACCCAGGAGCAATTGCAATTTGATCTTTTGAAGTGCTTACAACAGCCTCAAAATCAATCCATGACCCCTCACGAGAAATAAATGTTCTCTGCAAGGCATCTTGATCTTGGATATCATTCGCCCGTGGCTTTTCATCAAGTCCATATTTCTTACGCTTTTTATCAGATGCCAATTCACGAATAGAGAGATACCCCATTATAGGGAAATAGTCGCCCCCATGGAAGAATGTTCCGTTATCTAAAACTTTGCTAAGAACCAGAGAATTAGAAAAGCCTTTGGGCATGTCCTCGATTTGAAAGGAAAGTTGAATCTCCTCGCCGGGCTGCAAGGGGTTCTTTAGCTCAAAAATGGATACATCGAGTCTTTGATCTTTGTGTTGTACTGTTGCCTCTTTACTCCAGTGAAGAGACACATCTTTATCTGCATTAAGAAAAAGGGTTTTGATGGGTTGATCAGAAGTATTTTTGTAAGTAAAAAGACCATCCGCCCGAAGCCCATGTTTTTTTGGAAATATATCTACATTGACACGGGCTGAAATGATTTCAGGATGCACATCTTTCTCGAATTTTTTATAAAGCACCTCATAATCAACAGTTTCTTTTGTTGCTACCGAGCTCGTTTTATAATCATTTAATATATTTGTGTTATAAAATATAAAGGCCCCCAATAAAATCCAACAACAACATGTAGTTGAAAATATTGCTTTGTGGGTTGGTCTAATCCTATTTTTACATTCTTTTAACCGATCTTTCCATGTGCCTAGACTTCCTCGTAGCCAACTTAAAATCGTCAAACTCGCAAGCATGAGATAGAATAGCCCCCAATAGAGGGCGAACATAATAAAAGAATAAAATGAAGAGCCAAATTGATTCATATCCGAATACTCTGGGATGGGCAGCTCACCTAAAAGATAAAGTTTATGATCAAATCCTAAAGAAGGGATAAAAGAAATAAAGGCAAAGCCAAGAATAACAATAGAATGCCCAATGGGCTTACTTTTAGAAATCGTTTGAGCAAACAGAGAAAAAAAACAAATAAATAAATTAGGCAGTAGAAAATAGATAAAAAGACTCTGGAAATATACATCTAGCTCGAAAAAATAGTACCCCTTGGAAATTTGTATCAATATTCCCGTAACAAGAATTAATGCTGCAAAGAAAATTTGTAGAAAAATCAAAGAAAAGAGCTTAGTGCAATAGAGGTAAAAATTTGAAACCGGCTTAGAATCCACTATCTCGTAAAACGACTTCTCTCTGTCCTTCCAAACCAGTTCTCCTGCATAAAAAACCGTGAGAATCAGTATAAATAATTGGAATGAGTCTTTCGTTACATCAAGGACTTGATAAGTAACAGGCAGAGTTTCCGTTCCCCAGAATTTTCCAACAAACGAACTACCAAAAACCAAATATAAAATTCCGCAGAGAAGAATCAATAAAAATTGGATATTTAAAAATGCCTGCCGAAATTCAGAAAAAGCGATTAAAAAAAAGCCTCTAAGAGATTTTGTCTCCTGATGAATTTCTGGTTCTGAAGAAAAAGAATAGCAAGGCGTTGCTGTATTCTTCTTTTTCTCTTTTACAAGTTCGTACGGATTGAATAGAGAATACCCCATTAAGAGGATAAGGGATCCAAAACTGGCCCAAAAAACCCGATTGTATAGAAAAACTCCTGAAAGGGGAATAACACGTGTATTTTGTTCTGCAATAGACCAATATCGAGTAACTTCATTCAGGCTGATGAATCCGAAAGGATCTAGCATAGCCGAAAAAAAACGATTATCTAAATCCGAAAAAAGTACTTTAGCAATCAAGTTTCCCACGAGGAAAACGATGCTCGTTACATAAATTGGTGACATTTTCTTGAAAAAAGAAGCAATTGCAATGAATATGCTCCCCAAAAAAAACATATTTGGAAGAATGGTTGTGAGATAGGGAGTCAAATAAAAAGAAAATTGATTTTGAATAAGGAGAGACTGATTCACAAATGGCATGTGAGTCGCAAGCCAGATTCCAAATCCTGCAGATGAAAGGATGACAAGAATTGAAATGAGAGAAGCCAAAAACCTGATAAAAAAATAAAAGGCCTTTTTAATAGGTGTTGTAAAAAGTATCTGGCTAAATTCTAATTCATAATCTTTGCAAATCGAATGCCCAAAGATTGGAGCTGCAATGAGAACACCAAAATACCCAATCATCGTGATCAGATAATTAATGAAAACGGGGCTATTCACGGCGAGCTTACTCGAGAACCCAAAATTCACTGTCATCCCTTGAAATGCATCTCCAAGGAGAATTACCAATAAGAAAGACATTGAGAAAAAAAGGGCAAAGTACACTACCGATGATATCTTGCAGAGCCTATTTCGTATTTCGAACCATAGAGAATGTAGGAGCATAATTCACCTTTGAGCAGTTTCTTTACCTACACCCATGTAGGAAAAATAGACATCTTCTAAGTTTGGATTCACATGATCAAAACCAGGAGGTTGATCATCGCTGAGAATTTTAAGGAGTATTTGGCCATACTGGAGCCTCGAAGAAATGACGTTAAATTTTTCAGAAAAAAGTTGAGCCTCGGACCGAGAGACGACTTTACTCCATATTTTATTCTCAAAAGAGTCCACAGCTCTGTTGGGGGTTGTTTGGAAAACAATTTTGCCCTTTTTAATGATCGCCATGTTATTGCACAACTCTTTGACGTCTGCAATGATATGTGTTGAAAGGATGATTGTGATATTTTCGCCAAGCTCGCTTAGGAGATTGTGAAACCGGTTTCGTTCATGGGGATCTAATCCAGCAGTTGGTTCATCTAAAATGATGATTCTCGGTTTACCCAATAATGCTTGCGCGATGCCAAATCTCTGTTTCATCCCTCCAGAAAAGCCACCCAGTCTTTTTTTTCGATGTGCAGATAAATTAGTCAGCTCAAGCAAGTAACTCACATGCTCTTCTCGTTGTTTGCGATCTACAACTCCTTTGAGGACAGCAAGGTGATGCATAAGATTTTCAGCCGTTACCGTCGGATAGACACCGAACTCCTGAGGTAAATATCCTAAAACCTTTCGCATTTCATGCTTTTGCTTCAGAACATTGAGGTCATCAAACTCAATTGAACCAGTATCGGGCTCTTGCAGTGTTGCGATCGTGCGCATCAAGCTAGATTTTCCAGAGCCATTGGGACCAATGAGCCCAAAAATTCCTTTTCTGATGGATATACTCACATTGATCAAAGCCTTGATGTTTCCTGGATATGTCTTATTTAAGTTTTCGATTTTCAACATTGCAATGCCTCTTATGAATTTTACAATGACTGGAAGAAAGTTCAACCAGAGATGGATAAAGTATTATCCTTGTAACTGTAATTTCTGTCTAGCTTAGTATTTATTATCCGCAAGAGAACCAAAACCACAGGAATATTTCGGGGCGCAGCTGAACAGTATCTCAATCTTCTTAAGAGGGAAACGTGTAGCAGGTACTATGCACGAACGACAATGTTGTCGTATTTGTCTTCAGTGGCTTTGAGGATATCATGATAAGCAAGCCCTTGCTTGGTCATGGCTTCAAGGGTTGCAAAGTACTCGACGCGCCCTTTGGAAGGAGAGAAAGTAAAGAGCAATTTGCTGAGACCTGGACCATAGGTCTTCCATTGGTGCGGGGTATTTCGGGGCACGACAAGCACATCTCCAGCTTGCGCAATACGCTCGATCCCGTCAATGTTGAAGGCCATCTGTCCAGCCACTATATAAAAGATTTCATCCATATGAAGTTGGAGATGCATCTCTGGCCCAACGCCTTCCTGCTCGGACCATGCCTCGAAAGTTTCAAAGCGTCCCCCAGTCGCTGAGTCGTCCACTAAGAGACTGACATGGACGCCTCCAATTTCAAAACTCGTTTTGCAATTTTTTCTCATAGGCGTATGAATATGTTTATCATTTTAACTTAAAAAGAGAAATAGTCAGAATCGACAAGCCGACTTATGCTCATTATTTATTCCCCCTTTTCCCAAACATACCCCCCCTCTCAAACACGCGCTTCAATTGGATCACCGAGCGGATCCCAGCCGAACATCTCAAATAGACACGCAATCACATAGGCAGTCGAAGAAACCACCCCTATAAGCCCGTTAATCGCTTGGGTAGAGAACCAATCCAGTGCTGTTTTCCCTATGACAATCAAACTGAAGTTTCTCCGATAAAACTGGTCTTCCAATTTCTGAAGGGCCTTCAGCTCTTTGGGATCTCTTTGTTCAAAAGCCTTTTTATACACCGCATTAATTTTAGCAACGCTTCGCTTCCAATCAAACTGCTCTGATTCTTGAATCAACCGACCAACGATCGCATTCATTTCCTCCCGAGGCGTAGTTCTATAGAATTCCATTGCTCTTGCTACTGCATTAGCAGCATTCCTCCGAAAAAAGAAGTAGCTATCTTTATAGGTAAAGGCATTGAAGGTATCTTTTGTGATCTTCTCGCCATCAATGACGTCTCCAAGCCCCCTCCCAGTATCGGTCAGCCCCTCCACGTTTGAAGAGATGAGCATAGCACCTGTTGTAAGAGCCTCTTTGGGAACGAGCCCATCGGCTTCTTTATGGGAGGGAACCATCACAAAATCAGAAGCAAGTCGAAGCATTTTTCCTTTTTGCACAGATGTTCCTTCTAAATAAGCCAGCTGATCTTTTTGTAGATCGGTATAGACCCGAATACTTTCAGGATGCGTTTCCTGAAGTCCTTCCAGTTCTCTTATCTTTCTATTGGAGTCCCACCCCCCAGTAGGAACTCCCATGATCACACATTGTCCACCTAAATCATGGATTTTCTTAACCATTGATGGAAGAGCATCTATTCCCTTTGTCAACACATCGAATCTTCCAACATAAAGGAAAAGGGGCTTCTTAACGTCTGGAATCAGTTTTTCCTTGAATAATCTCTTCTTGACCTTTGCTCTCTGACTTAAAAAATCAGCACATTCTTCTACTGAGAAAGCATAGTCTCCATAGACTTCGCGATTTGTGGGGTCATAGCTCTCTCTGGCTATTCCATTACGCACTCCAAATAAACGACCTTGATCTCTCTTTTCTCTGACGATTGCATCAAGTCCATATCCTCCTTTTGGCGTTGCAGAGCTTTTAGCAGCCCAGTTAGAAACATGGATATCGCATTTTGAAAACGTATACGCATGTGCTAGCATATTGACCCGTGCATACCGCAATCCAGCAGGCTCTCTTAAGCCCAAATCTGCAAAAATTGTGGGTGGCATTCCTCGGCCCTGTTCCTTCTTTCCCGTTCCATGGATATGAGCCACGTGGGCGAGTGGGACATGTAGTCCGGCTTTCTCACGGAAGGGATTGTAGTATTGGTGAATCAACTGCCCAGCAAAAGAAAGGATCCACGACTGAGTATGGAAAATTTGAAAGGGAGTATTGCGTTTGGGACCTACATAAGATGCAGCAAAAGCCGTCGCTGCTGATGTGAAATACTGAGTTCTTTCTACAAATGATGAATCTCTATTGCCCTCATAAATGTTATTTCGGGCCCCAATATCATTAAGCTTAAGATATGTCTCATCGGGCTTTACAAAGTACTGAATGACAGAGCCATTTTGCGTGTCTGTCTTATACACTGTGCTCTTCACCCACTTTCCTTTATAGGGATGTTCAATAACGCAAACAAACTCAAGTTGGTCATAATAATCTGAAACATATGAATCATAAAGAGGTGTAATCACTCTCGCATCTTGACCATCTTGATTCATCGCTCTGAGAAGTTCCGTTGCTACACTTCCAACGCCCCCTACCTTTGCTCCGACATATTCCAAAGAGGCATGGAGCACCCGTGGCTTTTCCTGGTCGAGAGAACATTCAGCTCCTTTGGGGATCTGCTCCATTGAGACGTGATCAAAAACATTTCCTTCCTTCTTGGATTTCTCAAAGACTAGAACAGGGTTCACTGAAAGAAGTGAACGGATTTGACTAGTGAGATTATCTAGCTGCCTCGTTTCGCATTCCCGGAGAAGACTCTCAGCAACCTGCAGGCTAGAGCAGCACCGACGCAAAATGTAATCTCTTACTTCAAACCCCACTCTTCTACATGATGCCCACTTCAGTATGTCCTGATTGCAGTATTCTTTCTCCTGCTCGTCGATTACATGAAAAAGGGCAATGAGATTTGCGTCTTCTAACCGATCAAGGTCCAGCTTTTCTAGAATATGTACCCAGTCTGAAGACTCCCTCACTTCCTGAAGATAGCTCACAACTGTGTCTAAAGAACCATCTCTAGAAAAGGCTTGACAAGTAGCTGAAGGGCAAAAACTATGTAATAGTTTATTGTTTTCTACCATATAAAACCTATCATGAAATATGACCGTAGATATTAGTAATCTCTGGAATTTCACTTAATTTCTCATTTGAATCATAACCAATATATTTCAATGCACTTCCAATCACATTGTTATGAAGATCTGCAGCATTTGAATATCCACTTGGGATGACGTATCTTCTTCCAAAATTTCCCGCTGTTCTTATGCCGAGCCCACTCATGAGTTGATCAACCGGCCAAAGACCTCGTGAATCAGAGACAAAATCCCTCTCCACACTTAAATGACTGACCCATTTGTCAGCCGCCATAAGAGATTTCTTCCCAACGATCTTTTGCAGCCCAGGACCAATTGCCATCGAATTGACACAGAGTGCCTTCACTTTGTGTTGCAATGAGAGAAATTGTGCAACAGAACCGCCATAGCATTGCCCGGCTAGCTCCACACGCTTTCCGTTAAGACGGGGGTTTTGCCGAATTTTTTTGAAGAAATCACTCGCTTGTAGATAGATAGAAGGGATCCCTCCTAATAGATTCCAAGTGACGTTCTGATAGCCCCATCGATCAATTTTTTTTCTCTCAGAAGGATTTTCCAACTCACTTTCGCTCGATCCTATTGCTCCAAAGATGGCGATGACGTGATCTCCCTTTTCAATCACCCCCACTTTAAGCCCCGAAACCGGATCAAAAAAACAGAGGTTCCTTGCCTCAACTCCTTTCTCATCAATCTCAAATTCTCGGGGTGCAATCACATGATAACCAAGAGACTTGATCCAAAACGAGTTGGTGGCATGGATAAATGAAGCAGCAGCTATATAGGGAAGATAGCCTTTCAGCTCTTCCTTTAGCGGTTTTTTCTCAAATTGAAAATGATACCCCGATCCAAACAATTCAGTTTTTAAGGAATTCTCACAGGCAATGCCAAGAGCTCGTTTAAAAACCAAATAGGGAAATCTAAGAGCCACTCCAGGAAACGACCACGTTTTTGATCCTACGAAGCGAAGAGGAAAGGTCAGCAGATCAAAAAAAGCTCGAAATATCGCTAAGCAAATATTCACAACCTTATCTGCAAGGCTTTTCAGTTTCCAGCACAGTGAGGTTCCACCTTCATTCCTGACAGTATGAGAGCTTATTGGTAATATACTATTCATCATTGCTCCCTAATCACAACAGTTGAGAGAGGAGGAACTTGAATTGTGTAACAAATTTCCTCTCCATCCCTGCTGAATGTTATGTTTTTATTGATTCTTCCGCTTCCTCCAAACTCGATATCATCCGTATTGATGAGTTCTGTGAGCGAATATTCTTTGCCCTCATCCCCCTTGAATCGGACGGTTACCTTCGTAGCCTCTTTATCAGTGAAGTTGTGGAAACAGGCGAGGCTGCTCCCATTAGAACTCTTTCTTCTATAGGCATGCACACGTTTTTCTGGGTCAGTGATCCACTCCAAATCTTTTCCATTATTATCTGCTTCATAAAGAGCCTTTTCGGATTTATAGAGAAAGTTGAACCGCGCGACCATGGCCATGAGCCCTTCCTGCCTTTCTCTTTCAGAGAAATTCTGGTCCATGACCCCTCCATCAGCTCGAAGAAAGATGTCCCAAGGAATCTCATTTCCACGCTCCATCCCCATGAATTGCAGTTTTTTCCCAGGCAAGCACATCATAAAGCTGAGCATTGCTCTTACATTTGCATATTTTTGTTCAGCGTCTTTTAATCCGCTTGTCTGATTGATCAGAGTTTTTAGTCCCTTTTTCACTTGATCATGGGAGAAAAACATCACTTGCTTGTGGAAATTGTCACAATCGATTGCCTTGCGAATGGTCCCGTAGCTATTCTTTCGCTTATGAGGAGCGTTTGCAAAGTACTGCATCGTGAGGTGCATCCACCCGCTATGCCACTTCCAATCAAAGTCAAGCCCCTCTCTAGAAGTACTCAACGTCACAGATCGATCCCCTGAAAACTCCTCAGCAAAGGTAAATGCTCCCCCACCTTCCCTATGAACGATTGCATTCAAATCTCTAAGAAACAGCCGAGCACTTGTTAGATCTTCACTATTGAGCAGGCTTCGCACACAGTCTACGCGGAGTCCATCAATATGCATTTCCTTCAACCAGAAGGCTGCACTCGATATAAGGAACTCTCGCACCTCTTTTTTACTGTAATCGAAGTGTTTGCCCCCATAGTTGAAAAAGAGGTTGCGAGCGCTAAAGAAGTGCCAAAAACCAGAAGCCTCATATAAAGAGCTTCCATCGAAATTACTCAGGCCATAAGCATCATTTGTAAAATGGGCAGGAACCCAATCGAGAATCACGCCAATCTTATTCTGGTGAAGGGTCTCAACCAGGTATTTAAAGTCATCGACCAAGCCCATGCGACTATTCGGAGCAAAGTAACCAAGAGGGAGATATCCCCAAGTTTGATCATGGGGATGCTCTAGGATTCCCATGAGTTCGACGTGCGTATATCCTAAGTCCTCGCAATGCTTAACTAACTTGTCAGCAAGCTCTCGATAGTTGAGAGGGGCACCTCCATGCTTTTTCCAGGTTGTTGGATGGAGTTCATAGATGCTCATAGGTTTAGAGATTCCCGCATCTTTTAATCGTTTTCTCATCCAATCTTCGTCGCCCCACTCATGACTAGAGGAGGTCACTACAGAAAAAGGGGCTACTTTTTTCGGGTCTTTTGACTGGGTATGGAGTCGTCCATAGGGATCGACTTTCACTTTCCCATCGATCTTTAGTTGATAGAGGTGACCGGGCCTTGCATGAGATAACTGGATGACCCAATTTCCATTCGCCCCTCTCTGCATAGGGAATTCTCCAGAAAGGCTCTCATCCTCATCGAAAAGAGCGAGCACAACCTTCTTCGCCTTTGGAGCATGCACAGAGAATAGAGTTCCCTCTAAAGAGGCAAAAGCCCCGTTCGACTCATATTTTTTCGAATTGACATTGACTCCGTAGGGCGTTGGAACTTGGATCCGCTTTTTTTCTGAGAGCTTTTGAAAGAGCCCGTCTAAATATGCACTCTGATGATTTTTCATGTAGTACTGATAATGATAGCCCTCTTCTGCAGAAAGAGTGGACGAGGACTTGCCTGTGGGGGACCGGTATTTTAAAGCCTCAAGGCGATTGTAATGATCTGGTGAAACGCCCCGTTGATGGACTGAACGTCTCGCTTTCTCATAGGTAAAACGATATTTTTCAGCAGGAGAAAACCCCCTGGGAGAGCTCGTCCAACCATATTGCCTTCCATCTTCAATAATCCTTTTAACAGATGCGTTTTTCTCTTTCTCGGAAAGCTCTGACCAAAATCCCAAAGCCTTTTCAATCACCACCCCTGCACTTGTTTCAGAGTTTCCCTCTCTATCGAAAAGGAAGCCGTTATAGCTTTCTGCGTTTCCTTCTTGGGGAATGATCGTATCAGCTAGTCCACCTGTCCGAGAACCTATCGCTAGAGAGCCAAATAGCCACCCTTCAAACTGCACCAGTCCGCAGGGCTCAAACTTCGAAGGAATGAACAAAAAGTCCGTTGCTGCCCGAATTAAAGACCCGATCCCAGGCCTTTCTTCATTGCCTTGTTGATAATGAAAACGGCCATTGGGATCCTTGTAATCCCGAATAAAGAGAACGCCCTGTTTGTATTTCTTCTGGAGTCGATCGAGAATTCTCGTAGCCCTAGCATCCTCTCCTATTCCCATACAGATGAATTGCCCACCTGCTTTAAGAGTTGCGTTGATCGCCTCTTCAAACTTATCTAGCCCCTTTTGATAGGAGTCGAATCTTCCGATGTAGGTAACGATGGGTTTGGAAAAGTCGATATTGGCATTGGGCATGTACTTCTCAGTCCACTTGTGGAGTTGAGCTTTACACTCCCCTTTTTTTCCTATGAGATTCTCATGCTGCGGCCCATAACTCAGATCAATATTTTGTCCCGTCTCCACATCTTTCCACCCCTTCAATGTGGGATCTGTTTCGGGGTTCCACCTGTAGGGATTTGTCCCATTGATGATTCCCGTTAATTTCCCTACCTTAGCCGCTAGTCTGACAGCAAAAGAGGCCCCCTCTCCATGCGCTAGCTCTTGTGATTCGCGTCCAAACATCTCCGAGACGGTCGTCACAGCATCAGCGGCAAGTAAAGTGCTAATGAATAGATTGTCGTTACCTCTAAGGATCCCAGCATCTTGATATCCCTTCACAACTGGGTCATAACTGTAAGGCCCATCGGGGATGCGCCCCTGAGCAGCACGGCTGTTGTTGTGAAAAGTGAATACGATGGGAGGGATCTCTCCCTCTTTCCACTGCTTCTCATGATCATTTTTCAGCTTTAGAGCAACACCCGATACATGCCAATCATGCAGGTGGATCAGATCGGTATCGATGGCTTCGTAGATGTAGTCTGCTGCAAGTTCTGAAAATGTCGCGAATCTCTTTGCTTGAGAAGCGTAGTCTGGTCCGTAAATATTTGGTTTCTCACTCTCTAGTTCAAAAGAAACGTGCTCAATAAAATGACAGACAACGCCGTGGTTTTCATACTTGTAGACCTGGTAAGTCTCCCCTTTTCCATTTACATGCAGCGCCGGGTCTTTTAGAGATTCTTCCACCTCTTTAGGAAGATGACTATACTTTGGGAATACCAAGTGTACCTTATTTTCTGGATGCTGCTCTTTGATCCCTCGACTTAAGCCCTCCAAAGCCTCGGCAAGGCCCCCCTGCTTGATCAATCCGGCATATTCCACTCCAACCATTGTGACTGTGATTGGGCGCTGCAAAATCGAGGGGTGGATGCCTTTTGCAAGCCGCTCCACAGAGATGTCGTAGACAGAGTGGAAATCATGTCCATCAATCTCTTTTCGAAGCTGTTCTAAAGCCCAGTCTGTCCTTCGGATAGAGGCCAAAGCCCTTTTCGACTGCTCTTTGCCTCCTCCATCAATTACTTTGAGATAATTGACAATCTGTGTGGAAAACATCCCCTTAAGCTGGTCCAAAATCGAAGGCTCGGTCCCATTTTTTTCGAGCAAAATTCTCGGATTTTTCTCGATAGACTCGCTCCGCTGAGATTGGATGAGGTGCAGGATGAGAGTTCTTAAATACTCAGGGAGATCACAATAAGCATCGATCACCTCTTTGTTTGAGAGATAGGAGTTTTTCAAGATCTCTTCAAATGCCGAGATTCTCTCAAGGAACAGAGTGAGCTGGTACCTCTGCAGCTCGTAGATCCCTACCTCGATTAAAGAGGCAATATCCTCGCTACCCAGCTCTAAGAGTTGGCGCAAAGAAGTATGCCTTCCCTTCTCAGGGGTGAGAATCTCTACATATTTTTGAATGAGCAGTTTGCCGAGCTGATCATCGCTGAGAAGACCATCAATCTTATTGTAATTAGCATTAAAGATTTTAATGACAATATTCACGATTTTCAGGATGAGGACAGCCAGTACTGTGAGCCTAACCTGCTCAATGGCCTCTTTAGCCGCACGAAAGGTGAGCTCATTCCCTTTAGGGGCTAAGCCCCATCGCACAGCATTATCAATAGCCACCTTTCTCTCCCCATAATGAAACATTGATGGGAGAGCGCGCGCTGAACAGTGAGGAATAACTGCTACCAATTCTTTTGACATGATCTAAAATTAATTAATTATCCTAATATTATACTCTATTTTGATTTAATTAGTAAAATCAAGACGTATTAAAATTAAAAATAGAACTAACTAAAACTTGTCGAATATACGATGAGTACTTTGTAAATTAAGTTTTCACAAGAAAATGGCCGCAGATTTTTCCGTCAGGTGAAGGGCGGAGATCGAAGCTAACTTGCAGAAAGTTAGCGAGGTCGAGCACAATGCCTGGCGGGAAAAGATGGGGGCAGATTTTCTGAATAACTTTGTTTACAGAGTACTAAAAAAGCTTTGGACAAGAAAAGAAAGTACACTCTAGAATTGTCTCTCAAACGAAGCATGAATTTAGTATCCATGCTCTCTGCAAGAGATCTTCACAGTTTAAGCCCCAAATGCCCAGGAAGCCGTCCTCGATGAAAAAGCCCCTTTTGGAACTCAAAGAGATCCATAAAACCTATTACAAAAAGAAGAAGATCCTGAAAAAAGCGGTCCAAGGGGTCTCCTTTACCATTTACGAAGGAGAGATCTTTAGCCTCTTAGGAGTTAACGGCGCCGGGAAAACAACCCTCTCGGGAATCTTAGCGGGACTCCATCCCCCGACAAGTGGCGATCTCCTCTGGAAGGGCAAATCGATCTACAAAGACATCCTCCGCTACAAAAGAATCGTCGGCCTTTGTCCCCAAAAACCTAATATCGATCCAGATCTCACTATTACAGAGACCCTCACCTTTGCCGCGCAGTGTTATGGCAAATCAGAAAAAGAAAGTAAAAAAAGAGTGGCTCACCTGATGGACCTACTCGATCTGAACAGCTACAAAGATTCGATCGCAAAACACCTTTCTGGGGGGTACAAACAACGCTTCCTTATCGCTCGGTCACTGGCCCACTCCCCAATGTTTTTGATCTTGGATGAGCCCACTGTTGGACTCGATCCCCACATCCGAAAACAGCTCTGGACCATCATCCGAACCCTCAAAGAAGAGGGAGTAACCACTCTTTTAACGACCCACTACCTTGAAGAAGCAGAGTCCCTTTCCGACAGAGTCTGTTTCATCAACAATGGGGAGATCCAAGTCCTCGATACCCCTGAGAACCTCAACAAGCACTACAAAAAAGAGAATTTAGAAGATGTCTTTCTCCACTTGATGGAAGAAAAAGATAAGGAGGACGAATGATCGCTCCTCTCTTTTGGCAACTCATGCGCAAAGACCTGCGACAATTCCGCAGACTCTATAAGGGTAAGTTTTTCGACACCTGTTTTTTATTCTTCACCAATATCGTAGTCTTTGGTTATTTCATGCCTCTCATGGGTGTTCCAGCTACTTATGGAAGCTTCATTCTCGTTGGAGCGATCGCAAGTTTTGGCCTTTTTGATACCATAGGTCAAGTGGGTGAGCTGATTTTTGATATTGAAGGGGATCGAACGATCACCTTCAAACTCGCCATGCCCGTTCCCTATTGGATCGTCTTTGGACAGCTTGCAATCAAATGGGCAGTGCATAACTTTCTTCTCTGCATTCCCCTCTTTTTCATTGGAAAATTGATCCTCTGGGATGGCTTTTCCCTTAGACAAATCGATCTGTTCAAACTCTTATTGATCTTCCCCTCTATCTGTCTCTTCTTCGGCTCCTTTAGTCTGTGGTTAACGGCAATGATCAAAAGGATCGACAGCATCTCAAGCCTTTTCTTACGCTTCATCAATCCAGTCTTCATGTTTGGCGGGTACTTTTTTACCTGGAAAGATGCCTATGAGCTCTCGCCCTACATCGCGTATGTCCTCCGCTGCAACCCGATGCTCTATGTCTTTGAGGGGATGCGAGCTGCCTGCCTTGGCGGTGAGGGCTATCTCCCCTTTTGGACCTCATTTTTTTCCCTTTGGGGATTCATCATCCTTCTGGGAGGCTTTGCACTCAAAGCCCTTCGCAAACGACTCGATTGTGTCTAAGAGGGTGTGTACGAAAAATTCACTCTTGACAAGAGACTTCTCTTACCCTATTTTAATGCCGTTTTTTTTCTGAACTTAGAAGAGAAACAATCCCTAAACAAGCTTCTGATTAGCAGAAGCTCATCGCACTGGCTCTCCAATGTCTATAGAGATTCACAGATCGTACAAAGGGGATAAAATAAACGTTTAAAAATTTCTAACCTCGTACTCGGAGAAACAAATAGAAGTAGATGAGGTTGTCAATAACATAAGGAATAGATAATGACACAAGTTACAGCCCCTTCTCCCCAGCCCAAATTCCAATATGGGATTTACCCAACAGCAGCTTGGCTCGTTGATCAAGGATTTGCCACTACTTCAAAGGTAGCTTCTTACTGTCCCCGTCCTCTTGCTGCAAAAATCTCTTCGTTGTTTCACCTGTGCAAACCCTCCTTTCTCGATAAACCCGTTACGGAAATTGCCGGAGTAGGATCGTTGAAAGCAGCAACGGTAGATCTCACCCGATGGTGGGGAGATCTCCCTCCGAGAAATCACCACTGGGCATTTTCTCCGCTCTACCTCCTCTACCATCAAAGCATCGGCCTCGCACAAAAGGCCCACGCTGCTATGGCACCCCTCCCTCCTGCTCAAATGCACTTTCAAAAAAAAGTCGAAGCATTGATCAATAACACGTTTACTGAACCGACCGACGAAGCCAACAACGCAATCCTTAAGTTGCAGGTAAAGCCTCTGCTAGAAAGCCTTTCTGTAACCACTCCCACAAAGACAGGAGAGTTCTTAAAAACCATTGGGAAAGGAGCGCTAAAAACTTACGTAGCCCTCTCTATCCACAACTGGGCCTTCATGAATTTCTCTAAGGTGCCCTTTCTTGCAGCTAAGATAATTTCCCCCCTGACTGTTCTCCCTTTGATTGGTCCTTGGATAGAGTATGCTGAATCGCCATGCCAGGTTCTCGGTTCTAGCTCTGAATTTTTGTTCCACTCTGTGCCCTATATCAGCACAGCAGCGCGGATCTACACATACTTGCTTCTTTACAATACTTTTTCTTCTATACAGACAAAACTAGCCAATGGAACTGCTTCTGGAAGTTCTATGGAAACAGTGAAACTAGGAGAAGAATGTATCGACTCTATAGTAGCCAGTGCTAGAAAGGTCTTTAAAGAATCAGACAAAAATGAAGAAATATTCACCCTATTCCAAAGTAAGTTAGAACAGATCAAATACCCTGAAAATGCTCCCTCCTCTTTTGCCGGGCAAAACCCACAGGGTCATGGAATTTCAAAGGCGAACATCTACAGAGTCTATGGCTATTTTTTGGGATTGATCAGATCCATCCCTAGCTCCTTCCCAGGTCCAGGAACTCTCTTCAACTCCTGCATGAGCAGAATTGTAGGAGGCACGCCGCCCGCTACAACTCCTCCAGCCAGCCCTAGGACTCCAACGACTCCGCCCCCTGCAAGTAGTGCACCAGGATCTAGCTCAGCTTCTTCCTCACTTCTCCCTCAATCGCTAATGCCGAATTCCCCAGGAAAAGAAAAGGAGAGCCTTTCGTTTTGGGGAAAGGCCTTCAATACTAAAAGAGGTGAGTTTAACAAGAAGTACCCTGGTGGGATTTCAAAGGGAACTTTCGAAAACCAGGATGAAAGAATCAAAGCTCATACACAATGGATTGACATCTGGCAGGTAGGTATTTACTGGGCAGATGCAAGAGCTGATAGTAAACAATTGAAGGAATGCCATGACTCTCAAACCTATCAAGATGCTGTTGGAGGAATGTTGAAAGCCTTGCAAGAATACGAGAAGTTCCTCTCAGACATCAACCAAAAAATTCCCCAAGAGATCACAACACAAATTACAAAATATCAAAAAGAAATCACAGAGTTCCCAGAGCTCAAAGGTAATCAGCCTGCCAAGGGTAGGGCTGGGCCAAGCAGGGAGTAAAGGCCAGTTCTCTTCTTAAGAATAAACGAGGCGGATCGCCTCGTTTTTTTTTGGCCCCGTGACATGCCAGTCAAGGGCAATGAAATGGTCATCATGCTGAAGAGTCGCCGCATAGGTGTCCTCATTGCACTCATGAGGGCCCAGAGACTTATAGAAATGTGCTTCTAGCGGAGTGAGCGTAAAGAGGAGGAGGGGACGTTCAACCCCAAGGCGTAAGCTACTCAAGGAGAGAACTCCCTTTTCCCGATCGATCTGCCAGCAATAGACATTTGTGAAGGCGGTCCTATTTCTACTCTGAACCCCCTCCCAAGTCCCCTTCTCAAAAAACGTGATCTCTTCATCCCCTTGGCTCTGAATAATCACTTTGGCTTTTCCCACACGCTTCTCGAAGGAAGGGGGGATCTTTCGGCAGATGGTGGTGAGCTCGAGGGTGGTGATTTGCTTAAGCTGTTGCCAAACTTTTTCAATCGTCATAGTCACTTCACGATAGATACACCAAGAGCATCAATCCGCCCAGATCCCCCGACTAAGGTCGGGAAAAGATGGGATTCGAGACGCGGGTGAGAGGCGATCATCTGGTTAAAGGTATAGATTCCGACAGCTTCATTATCTCTAGGATCCGGCCCTCCAATCTCTCCCCTTTTGGGGATGAGATTGTCACTGAGGATGAGTGTCCCTTTTCGCGAGAGGTTTAAACATGGTTCTAAATAAGCGGGATAGTTGTCTTTATCGGCATCGATGAAGATGAGATCAAAAGGCCCAGCGCCACGTTGGATCAGAGTTTGAAGCTGATCGATAGCTAGACCCACGTGGACCTCAATTCTCTCTGATTCTCCGGCTCTAGAGAAATTCTCGCGAGCAATGGCTGCATGGCTCTCTTCTGATTCAATCGTCACAATCTTCCCTTCAGGAACAAGACCCGAGGCAAGCCAAAGAGTGCTGTATCCTCCAAGTGTTCCGATCTCAAGGACTTGTTTTGCACCTGTGATCCGCGCAAAGAAGGAAAGCATCCTCCCCACACATTCAGGGACGTGGATGTTTTTTAGTCCCGCTGCCTCAGAATACTCTTTTGCAGATGCAACCGCCAAAGGTTCATCACAAAAGTGAACACTGAGATAATCTTTAACTTGACGGTTTCTCTGGGGGGTTGCTAGACTCGGCTTGACCATTTATAATAATGTTATACTTATAGAGGATATTTTGCCAAATCCAATACCCAACACAAAACCTGCACTCTCCCTATTTGATACCTATAATCCGATAAAAATTGCTCTGAAGCCGATCGTCTATGTTGCGAGTAAGGTTTATCAACTCTTCCAACGATTTCTCGGGTATTTTTGTCGGATCGGAACCTTTCCCTTCGGCGAAAGGCAACGGAGCGCTGTGAAAAGAAAAATCCAGGAGTTCTATAGAGGGGGTTGCTACGACACCCATAACCGTACAGGTTTCGATCCGAAAAGATTGGAAAGGGCTTTTAGAGTTCTCGAAAGCATTGGAGCAAGGCGCAGGGAAATCCGCTCAAAGGCTGGAACAAAGCTTGACTCGATGCTCGTTCGCTACCGCGATGTGAAAACAAAAATCGAAGAGAATGGAGGAATGATCTGCGATAGCTTCCCGTTGCAGATTGTCAGCAAAAAACATGAGGGGAAAAATGAAAAGCTCTACTGCAAAAAAAGCGAAGGGTCTGTCGATCAGTACGTCGACCTAATTACTCGCAACCCCGGTCAAACTACTGAAAAGTGGGAAAAATTCTGCAAAGAAACCCTCTCCAAACTCGGCCTCAAGAAAGTCATGCTAGGGGGGGAAGAAGCCTACATCGCGAAAGAGTGGGGTGGAATGAAAAACCCCATCCGTCCAACCCCCAATCAACTTTTTGTTCGATGCAACGCTCCCACAGAATGCATGGCTATGGGAAAAAGAGACACCATGCGGCATGTACTCGGTTGCCGCGGCGATGTCCTCTGTTTTGATTATCCAGGATCAAATAGGAGTGAAGGGATCCCATCAGAAGGAGCCTATTACCTCTCTGGAGAAACAATGGTTGAATATGGTCATCATGACTTGGGATACGACTGGAAAAACATCTGGGTCTTTGGCTTTTGTCTAGGAGGTGCAGTTGCTTGCCACCTAGCCGCGAAATACCACAAGGAAGGGATCAATCTATCTACGCAAAATGCCTTTGCAGATCTTTTAGGAACCTACAAACAGCAGATCTGGCCTGCAAACCGACTGGCTCCCCATGGGATCGATGCAATCAAATCGGAAGACCCTAGAGTCACTTCTAGAGTTCAGCAAGATGGCTTCGACAATGTTGAAAAACTCCGAGCAGCTGCAAACAAAGGGAAATCAGGCTACGCCTTCATCATCAATACCGAGCAAGATACAACGATTGGCCGCCATTCCCACGAGAATTTGGTAGCTGTTGCAGATCGAGCCTTTGAGAAGATCTCTGCCTGCAACTACTCCTGTCCCTTATCAGGCAATGCTCACAGTTATGACGTCCTAGGGGATCCACTCGTCTTTAAACAATTCATCGAACTCTTAGTTGAAAAAGATCGAAGGGAAGCTGAGGGCCCTCATGAAGCTACTGCAAGAGCCTCCTCTATCCTAGCCAGCTAATCCCATGAGGTGAAGAACCTCGAGGACCATGACAAAAAGAGTCAGGGTTGCAATTAGAACAAGAACGGCTTTTGAAGAGCCGCGGTCCATGAGAACTGGCTCGATGTTCCTACGGTAGCGCCCTACCCAAACAAGGGCGACGGGGATGAGTCCATTGAGAATTGCCTCCCCAATCCCCCCAGCCACTCCGAGTGCTTGATCGAAAACCTCTGGCTTTAGTGTGACAAACACAAAAGGGGGAAAAAAAGTGAGAAGCGTGAGACCCACTCTCATCCACCCTTTGCGCTCAACCTTCATTCCATCAGCCAAAAAGTCGACCATCGAAAAGGCCACCCCTAAGAGCGAGGTGATGATCGCAAAGAAGGCAAATGCCTGTCCAAACCGAAAGATCCAATGGTTCCCCGTAACCCCGTGCAAAGCAGCGGTTACCGGCACCCCTTTCGCAAGAGCTTCACTAATCCCTTCTTGAGGGATAATCCCAATGACCAGTAACTGCCACACTAGATAAATCAAAAGAGGAATGAAGCTCCCAATCACAACTGAAAGGCGAAGAGGATCTTTGTTCTTTTTAAAATAGGTCGTCAAAGAGGGAATGACGTTATGATAGCCAAACGCACTAAAAAGCACAGGAAGAGCCAAAACAGATACGGGCCAATTGGCAAAGGCAACCTTCTCCATGTCCACTTCCGGTGCCCCAACCCCAATCAAGAGAAAATAGGTCAACACCATACCGGTTACGAGGATCAAGTTCGTCCGGTCAATCCACTTCGCTCCTAATGAGATCACCCCTCCAAAGAGAAGACCAAAAAAAGCAAAGCCCATCACTGATGAGATCTCCAAACCAAAGAGCTTTGAGAGGGCATAGGAGAGCATCGGCGCCCCAGCTGCATAGTAGGCAACAAGAAGACAATAGTAGAGAAAGAGAAACATCACACCGGCAAACAGCTGTCCTTTCTTTCCGAAGAATCTCCTAGCCATTGAGAGAAGATTACTCCCCACAGGCATCCAGAGAGTTACCTCAAGAAAGAGAAGTCCCGTCCACATCATGAGACCCCACGCAAAGAGAGTGATGACCATTGCCGGCCAGAACCCCGCGCGCGCTGTCAGCAAGGGGATTCCAAGCATCCCCGCACCAACTGTCGTTCCCGCAATCAAAAGAGATCCACTGATGACCTGCCGAAGTTCCTGTTTCTTCATCAGCTGATCCCCTTAATCGCTGGAAAGAAATAGAAAATCGAAAGGAAAATGAGTGTAGGGATGAGAGCCCCGAGAAAGAGATTCCACGGTGAGATTCCCTTCTTGAAGTAGGGCTGGAGAAGGGCCCGGCCAATCGGGTTCGGCGCATGGGCAATGATCGTCAGTCCTCCGCCAGCTACGAGTCCACTCACAAGCGCATACTGCAAGCGAGGGGAGAGGTCATCTAGGAAGCAAGCGAGATAGGCGACCGTTGTATTCTCATTGAACGCTGTTAGGATTGTCCCTGAGAGCATCATCGCTCCAAACCCGAGATCGCCAAGAAGAGGCTTGATCCACCACCCTTGAAAACCCCCATGAATGACAAGGCCTGCCAAGAAGAGGCCAACCATTAAAGGGCGCTTTAGATTGAGAGCATACTGATGGTGGCGCGTCGCCTGATGAAACCCCAAAAAGAGGAGATAACTTCCTAAAAAGACCGGTGGGTAGTGAGCCATCATAACAATCCATACGAGCAATACTAAATGGACAGCCGTCACCCAAAAAGGGATCGCCCCATGAGGCTCTTCGTTCACTTTCTCCCCCCTAGCAGGTTTGAGATGATCAAAGTCCTTCCGGAGAAAGAAAAAGTAGAGAGCGTTGACAATCAAAATACCGATGATCACCCGCATGCCAAACTGGCTAAAAAAGTCAGAAAGCTCCCAGTTCCAACATCGAGAAAGAGTGAGGGCGGGAGGAGCGGCGAAATTAGTGAGGAGGCCCCCTACAGAGAAATGAACAAACATCACTCCAAGAGTGGCGTAAGCAAGTCTCTTCGATGGACTTTGCTCAAAGAGTTTTTCTTTGAAGAGAAGAGCCGTGATCGTCATCGCGGCAGCTTCGGTGATCAGCGATCCCAAAATGGGACCGATGGTGAGCAAGGCGAGCCACCAAGCCTTTGTCGATCCCCCAAAGAGGTTGGCAACTGCTTTCATCCCCTTTTCCGCCATCTTGATGATCGGGCGAGTTGAAGCGAGACTCATCACCACCACAATAAAAAAGGGCTCGACGTAGATCCTCGAATTGAGGTATTGAATCACATCATCCCATCCATAAAAGGAAGTGATTACTATGACAAGAGGGACCACCCAGAGGGCAAAGATGATTTCAACTTCTCCCAAAAAATAGAGAGTCTCTGCAAAAAAGCTCACCTTTTTAGGCCCCTTTCTCCCCCGCTCTTTGCGGGCATGGGCAGAGTCCACCTTCTTTGCCAAAGAAGTGAAGTGGTTGGCCATGAGCGTATGAATGACCGCAGCAGCAAAAATGAGAAGGGTGAGGATCCGAAAAGGGGTCGCTGCAGCCACCTCAGAAGAGAGGATAGCAGGTAACTCAATTTCCAAAAACATCATCTGGAAACCATCCTAGCACCATTTTCTTCCATCTTCACAAAGGCCCGCTTTTCATCATCTGGATGCAAGTTGATTCCGCGACACCCTTCTTTTAAAACAGTCACAGAAAACCCAAGCTCAAGAGCATCGAGAACGGTGAAGAGGACGCAGTAGTCAGTTGCCACACCTACGACGACAAGTTCTGTAACCCCCTTTTTACGCAAGTATTCCTCGAGTCCCGTCTTCTTCAGCCGCCCATTGTCAAAAAAAGCGCTATAGCTATCAACCTCCTTATCCACTCCCTTGTAGCAGATATGGTCGATCTTCTCGGCATCAAGCCCTCTCGCAAACTCGGAACCTGGACTCTCTTGCACACAGTGCACTGGCCAGAGCGTTTGGATCACTTCTCCCAAGAGAATCGACTCCCCTACCTTCTTGCCAGGATGGGACGAAACAAAGCTCAAGTGATCCTTCGGGTGCCAGTCCTTCGTGGCTACTATAAGAGAAAACTCCCCCATCAGCTGATTGATCAAAGGGACAAGGGCATCAGCTCCTTTCGTCTCCAGAGGCCCTCCTGGCATAAAATCCTTTTGCATATCGACAATGAGTAGTGCTTTCATCTCTTTTGGATCTCGTCTATCATTTTCAGTTTGCGATCAAAGAGCTTTCGCTCGATCCCCGAAAAAAACTGTCCAGGGTTCAAAAACCGCCGAATGCTCGGATCAAATCGCTCCAACTCTGCGTAGGTGTTTTCTCTCATCTCCACAATACTCGGATGGGAGTAGACACTCTTTCCCTTTCTCAGCATCGGAACCAAAAGATCCTCATAGTCCCAATCTTCATTCACCTGAACCTTTGAAGCAAAGTCGACATGGTGGATCACCTCTGTCCCTGAGCCCATCTCCACATCGTACAACATGTCAGCGACAGCCTTCCCCTTATCAAAATAACGGCGGACCTGAGAGATCCCAGGATTGGTCGTTTTGATCACTTGATCGGAGATCTTTAAGCGATAGTGCCAAGCGCCCTTTTCATCCGCGACTGCGCTTAGCTTATAGACCCCATCGAGTGCAGGTTGATCTTTTGCCGTCACTAAATTGGTCCCCACACCCCAAAGGGTAATCTTCGCTCCTTGGTGTTTCAGGTCGGCGATGATCTGCTCTGTCAGCTCATTGGTTGCCATAATTTTCGTATCAGTAAGTCCCGCAGCATCGAGCTTATCCCGTACAATATTGCTCAGCTTATAGAGATCCCCTGAGTCTAGACGAACGGCAATCAGTGGGATCTCCTCTTTTTCAAGTTCCTTTGCAACAGCAATCGCCTGCTCGACACCTGTAACAGTGTCATAGGTATCGATCAAGAAAATCGAACTTTCTGGAAAAGTTCTCGCAAACTTGACAAAAGCCTCTTTCTCTTTCTCAAAAGTCATCACCCAGCTATGCGCATGGGTTCCCATCACCGGAATTCCAAATAGCTTACCCGCGAGTACATGAGAGGTAGAGTGACATCCCCCAATGTAAGCAGCTCTCGATGCTGCTATGGCACCATCGACCCCTTGCGCCCGTCTGAGACCAAACTCGACAATATGATCCCCCTGAGCGGCGAAGCAAACCCTTGAAGCCTTCGTGGCGATGAGCGTCTGGAAATTCACAATATTCAAAAGAGCTGACTCGATGATCTGCGCCTCGATGATCGGTCCCTTCACCCTGATCAAAGGCTCATAAGGAAAGACTAGTGTTCCCTCCTGCATCGCATCGATATCGAGGTTGAGAGACAAGCCCTGCAAATAGTCAAGAAAGGCCCTTTCAAATAGAGGAGTCCCCTTAGGGGTTTTCAAGCCTTCTAGATAGGTGAGGTCCTCCGAATCGAAGTGAAAATTCTCGATGTACTCGATGACCGTCTGGATCCCAGCACAAATCGCATAACTCCCCTTAAAGGGATGCTTGCGAAAAAATAGCTGAAAGACTGCCTCTCGATCAGCGAGGCCATTTTTCCAATAGGCATAGGCCATCGTCAATTCGTAGAGATCGGTCAATAGTCCCAAAGAGTCGCGATAGACCCGCTTAAGGAGAGCTTGATTTGCCATGTTCTTGAAGAAGCTTTGCTTTATGCTTTTCTAAATCATCAATTTCGTCTTGGAGTTCTCTGATCTTCTGCTTGTCGTGGGCGACCTTATCCCAAGCTCTACGAGCATCGAGATAATTCTCCCTTTGAAATTGCCACCGCATCGCATTATTGGAACTTCTCGAAGCGCTCGCTTGGTACTTCTCTTGGAGATCTCGCAAAACGAGAATCTCCCTCTCAATCTGTGTGACCTCTTCCTGCCAAGGGATCCCAGCAGCCAATAAAGTCATTAAAAAAAGCCCCAATTTGACGATCATAGTCCCTACTCTAGCAAAGAAATCGTTATAGAACAAAAAGTATTTCCCTTGCCTCCAGACCCTCCCCAATAGTATATTTATCTATGTGATGAAAACCCCTCTCCTAACCCTACTTTTCCTTTGCTTCTTCTCCCTCGCAGAACCAGCGACACTAAAGGACCGCCTCTCCAAAGCCCGTCCGGGAGACTACATTGTCACAGCCCAAGGATCGAATTACTCTCTTCTCATGATCCGCGACATCAAAGGACCTGAGCTCCTCCTTGAAGAGATCACGATCCCTCAAAAGATTGTTGAACTCGATAAAGTCTCTTGGGAAAACTGGGTAGAGAAAAAAGCTCCAGGTGCCCTCTCCTGGATTGCCCTTTCCATTAACCTAGAGAAAGGAACCCTCGACCAGTGCTACTCCTACTTCCAAAGCCAATGGCTCTTCATTGAGAAGTCCGATCACCTATTCACCCAGCTCCTCACCCTTAACCTGCGGCCCACTCGCACTAAAGACAGAAAAAGGATCGGTCCCGCCCCTCCTGCTGGAGAGACGGACCGACGCAAACTCTGGAAACCTCAGATCGTCCGAGAGGGCAAAAAAGTAAAAAAGGCGAAATTCGACGTCCTACGAACCCAGTGGCCTAGTGATAAAAGCCGTCTCGCCGGTTGCATCTTCGAGCTCTACCTCGATGCGGGCACCCCTGACTTCCCCTTCCCTTACTGGATGGAAGTGCAAAGTCCCCATTACACCTTCAAAGTCCGCGTTGTCGACTCGGGCCGCGGGATCACCTCACCCATGCGACCATTGCTCTAACACAGATTTTCACATGAGCTTTCACACCTCTATAAAGAGGTGTAAAAGCTCGAGTTATGAACAAACTTCCCACACGAAAGTTTTCTTCTAGAAAAAACTCGCATTTCCCTCTATGAGCTCTATAGAGAGAGTTTCCTTACGCGTTAGGTTTCAGAGAGTTACACTCCTTCTTTACCTAACTTTTACATAACCCTTAACACTCTTTTAAAACTCTCGAAAACTTCCCCTATTAGGGATATTCTTACAACTTATGAACAGCATTTCCACACTGTAATAAATTGCTCTATTTTGTTACCTTGAGCACATGAAGGAAATCAAATTTAATGGGAAGACCTATCGCATTTCTTTTGATGCAATGCCAGAGTCATTGAAAGAAGACCTTAAAGGAAAAGAACTCAAGAGCTACTTAGATCTTCTGCAAAAAGTGCAGGTAAACCCACGATCTGCCTACCAAGAGGTGAAAGAACTCAGTAAAAAACATGGAAATGTCCCTGAAGTCATCAATCTCCTGACTTATGCGCACATTCAAAACAGGAAAATTGGCGCTGCAGAAAAACTCATCGAAGAGACCTTTGAAAAACACCCTGACTATCTCTTTGCACGGGTTAACTACGCCGATCAATGCATAAGGCAGAAAAAGCTAGACAAATTGCCAAAGCTCTTTCCAAGTTTCGATCTTTCTGAGATTTGTCCTGAGAAGGAAGTCTTCCACACAAGCGAGTTCCGCGGCTTCATGATCATGATGACCTATTATCATCTCGCTATCAAAGATCGAGAAGAGGCCGTCCGGTTTTTTTATGGAGCAAAAAGCGTCGAGCCCCATAATCCAGGCGTAATCCATTTAGAAAAAAAGCTTTTTAGAAAATCTCTTTTGAAGCGATTGCTAAATCTTTTCAGCAATAAGAAGTGAGATCATCGCTTTTTCCCCATTGATGTCCCAATCCGTCCCAGAGCAAGGCTCAAAGGCAATTGAAAGAGCTAAAACCTCTCCCATGATTGTCTTGTCATAAATTTCAAAGACCTTCTTGACCTTTTCTGTCGTATCCATTTTGAGATGGATCCGATCGGATACATGAAGTCCCATCTCTCTACGCATAGTGTTGATTTTGTTGATGAGTTCTCTAGCCATCCCCTCTTGAAGAAGCTCTTCGGTAAGAGCAGTATCAAGAGCAACGGTGATCCCCGATTCGCTTCTAGCGACAAGGCCTTCGAGAACTTTACGTTCTACTGCAACATCCTCCGGGGAGAGAGAGAAGGACTCCCCATCGAGATCGATGACGATGGGATTTCCATCCATCAGAGTGACCATTGCAGTTTGATCCAATTGCTCGATCTTTTTCTGGGCCACTTTCATTTTAGGCCCAACTTTTTTACCGAGCACACGGAAATTGGGTTTACAAGAGAGGATAACAAACTGGGACTCATCATTGGTAAAGACAATCTCGTGGACATTGAGTTCTTCGGATATGAGTTTCTCTTGTCTTTTCAAAGCTGCTAAAAGGTCATTATCCGCGACAATCACATGAGCCTTCTGTAAAGGCTGACGCACTTTTAGCTTATGTTCTTTGCGAAGGGCATGTGCATTACTCACGACGACCTGGGTAGCTCCCATTTCTCTTTCGAGTTCAGGCTCGAGAAGACTCCTCTCTACTTTTGGAAAGGAACACAGATGGACTGATTCAGGGTCTTCTTCAGTTCGGAGCTCCAAATAAATCGCATCCGCCAGAAAAGGGATAAAAGGAGCCGCTACTTTTGTAAGAGTGAGTAGAACAGTGTAAAGGGTAGAAAAGGCCTCTCGCCGATCGGGACTATCTTCATCGGACCAAAACCTAGTCCTGGAGCGGCGAATGTACCAATTAGTGAGGGCATCGATAAAATGGGCAAAAGGGGTGGTTGCGAGGTTGAGCTCATAACCATCCATTGCGCTCGTGACATCGCCTATGAGATTCTGCAACCGAGAGAGAATCCAGCGATCGATGTCCGATTTAGGGGATTCTAGGCTAGGCTTCCAGTCATAGATCTTTGCATAGGTAGAAAGAAACGCAAAGGCATTCCAGAAGGGAATCATCACCTGGCGTAGAACCTGCTCAACTCCCTTCTCTGAAAAACGGAGATCGTCGGCATTGACAGCAGGGCTCCCGAGTAAAAAGAGGCGGATGGCATCGGCGCCATACTCGTCAATCACCTTCTGAGGGTCAGGATAGTTTTTGAGCCGCTTCGACATCTTGGTCCCATCTTCAGCTAAGATGATCCCATTCACGATGACATTGTGGTAAGCAGGCTTATCGAAAAGAGCTGTAGAAAGGACATTAAGGGTGTAGAACCACCCCCGAGTCTGATCGAGCCCTTCGGCAATGAAATCTGCTGGGAATGCCTCTTCCGTCTCTTGCTTGTTTTCAAAGGGGTAGTGATTCTGTGCATAAGGCATAGACCCCGACTCAAACCAACAGTCAAAGACCTCGGGAATCCTCCGGAAGATCTTGCCGTTTTCTTCAAAAGTGAGATCATCGATAAAATGACGGTGAAGATCTTCGACCTTTGCTCCTGTACGTCTTTCCAGCTCTTCAATACTTCCGACTACGATCACTTCCCCATCATCACTCCGCCATATTGGGATCGGGGTTCCCCAGTACCTGTTGCGGGAGATCGCCCAATCTCTGACATTCTCGAGCCATTTCCCAAACCGCCCTTCCTTAAGATGATCTGGAACCCAATGGATCTTCTTGTTATTTTCGATGAGCCTCTCTTTGATTTTTTCCACCGCAACAAACCATGTACGAACAGCTCGGTAGATAAGAGGAGTATCTGAGCGCCAACAAAAAGGATAACGGTGACGAACCTGACCGTGATGGAAGACCCGACCTGTCTCTTTGAGTTTTTTGATCACTTCTTTATCAGCGTCTTTGACAAACAGCCCTTCAAATTCGGGAATCTCACTTGTGAACTTCCCATTGTGATCAATAGGACAGACCAATTCGATATCGGCTTTCTTGCAAGCGAAAAAGTCAACCTCCCCAAATGCAGGAGCCATATGAACAATTCCTGTGCCCTCTTCTGTAGAAACAAACTCATCGACAAGAACATGGAAGGCCTTTCCCTTTCGAGCCTCAGCAAAATAAGGAAAGAGAGGCTCATAGGGCATCCCCTTCAAACGTTCTCCCTTCATAGTCTCTACGATCTCATACCCCTCCTCATCTTGGAAATAGATAGAGAGGCGTTCTTTTGCCAAGATATAATAGCGGTCTTGATCCTTTGGTTTGACCTTCACATAGTCGATCTCTGCCCCAACAGCAACAGCCAAGTTCGAAGGAAGAGTCCATGGTGTCGTGGTCCATGCAATAAGAAGGGTATTCGGATCCGAGACCAGAGGAAAAGTCACCGTAAGAGATGGATCATCGACATCCCGATAATTAAGATTTGCTTCGAAATTCGAAAGAGGCGTTCCCAGTTTTGCCGAGAAGGGCATCACTTTGAAGCCCTCATACACTAGCCCTTTGGCATAAAGCTGAGAGAAGGCCCACCAAACCGATTCCATAAATGAAGGGTCCATCGTGCGATACGTCTGCTCAAAGTCAACCCATCTTCCCATCCGATTGACCGTGCTTTTCCACTCCTCCGTATAACGAAGGACGATCTTGCGGCACTCCTCATTAAAAGCTGCAATTCCAAACTTTTCAATTTCAGGGGCACCGGAAAGCTGTTTCGCCTTTTCGATTTCATTTTCCACCGGCAGACCGTGACAGTCCCAGCCGAATCGGCGAGGGACATAATAGCCTTGCATCGTCTTATAGCGAGGAATCACATCCTTGATGGTACCAGCGAGTAGATGACCATAATGGGGAAGCCCAGTTGCAAAGGGAGGTCCATCATATGTAGAGAAGAGAGGAAGCTCTTTTCTTCCCTCTACAGATTGGCGAAAGATCTCTTTACTTTCCCAGAGATCTAATACGCGCTCTTCTCTTTTAGAGAATGATTCTTTCTGATCAAACTTAAACATTATGTAGGGGTCCTGTCATGATGATCATGTCTTGCAGATGAACTCAAGATTGATTCATCTAATGGTTGCAAAGTTTGCTCTGCTTTACCCATATGGGGAAACTTCTTCCATATATCTCCAATCAATTCAAGCAGGTTGTCCATCGTTTTAAGGCGATCGACCCGAAGTTTAATATGATCGAGAGATGGCTCGAATACATTTTGATAACGATCTTCCTTAAATGTTTTAAAATACTTTTTCAGATCCTCTAGCCGTTTATCTATTGTTTTCTGCACACTGCCGATCAATACTTTCTCAAATCGATTGACATCGCTCCAGTAGCTTCTCTTGAAGGAGTAGAGACTCGAGCGCATGACTTGATAATAGACCCCGACTCCAAGATAGGGACTCACCACTCCTAAAACCGCAATCCCAAATGCCGCCACACCATAGCCAAAATGGGACCAATGGCGACGGCAAGAGCGATTCAAGCTTTGAGACAGACCGGAGGTCACAAGCAATACCCCACTATAGATCAGAGCCATGACGAAGTTGTGGATCATACAGGAAAAAGAGATAAGAGCAGTCTCTACATAAAGGAGCCTAGAGGAGAAAAAAGCCTTTATGTCATTGACCCCGAACTCTTTATTCAAAAAAACATAAGAAAGGCTCTTCACAGTTGCCAGAGAGGCCTGGACCATCGCTGATGATCCAATCATAAACTCCACAGTCTCAGAGGACTCCGGCAAGTACTTTTCGGTTTCTTCTTGAATTTCACTGATAAAACCAGCGAATACCCTGGAGCTAACTTCACTCGACATATAGACCTAACCTATTGCAAAATAGTGAGCAGGAGTATAGTATGGCCTCTTTTAAGAGGAAAGAAGAATTTGGCAGGACTTGCCAAAAAATCAAAATTTTGTTAAGATAACTATTGGGGGTGAACAGGTTTCGACTTGGCAATGAACCATTAGTGGCATGCAGAGGACGTCAGTTGGCCTCTCAAAAAAACTGGCAAAACGATAATTGTCTTTATTAAAAAGGATGATGAATTGGATTTCGAATTCGTGGGTGACCACGAAGAAGATCTCCTAATGGCTGCTTAAGACCTAACAGTCTTAGTACCTCGGCGGTTTAGAGCGTACCAGGCTCTCTAGATTCGCTGTTATTTTTCCTGGTATGAATCCTTACTTTCGGCCTTTTGAGTAAGAAATTCGAGATTATAAAGGGCGGGTTGCTCCCCTAGTGGGGCGCCTTCCATCAGGAGTGACCGCTAATTTCGGAGGCGATAAGCATGTAGACATTAATGCAGAGTTGGCTAAGGACGAGAGTTCGATTCTCTCCACCTCCAAATGGACCGGATTTATATCCGGTCCTTTTTTATTTAGAGGTGGTAACCTCCATCAAAAAGACCCGACAGAAGCCGGGTTTTCTGATGGACTTAAGAATCAGGCGAAAGATGGGCTCCTTTGAATCTTACACATTTCTATATTTCTACACCGACCATGAATTTGTGAGGATAATCGGCCTGTCGACTCTGAAAAGATAAGATTTGAGAATGTTGAATCACCCCTTTATCTATTACCAATGCGCGCCTAATTGTTTCATTTTTGCTCCAGCTCTCACGGCCTTCAAGAACCGTTTTTAAATATACAATTAGGGCGGCTGATATTGAGCGAGATGCGCTTTCCCATAAGTAAGATGGTGTATGGTCTACGCCATAGTAGTCAACACTGCCAACTTTAAACATTGGCTCGTCGAATGTTGTTGGTTTTGCAAAAGGAAAGCCCATACCTTCATCGCAACTTATATCAACGATAAGACTGTGCGGCTTGAGGTAAGATATTTCTTCGGAAGTAACAAACATATATGGACAATCAGGATTTTGAAAACTTCCGTTTACGATTATATCTGCTTCGCTGATCAACTCGATAAATGGTCGCCTATTTCCATCATGTTCGACAGCAACCAATCTAGATTCATTGTCTACACCATCTTGAATCCGGATATAGTGACAGTCCAGAATTTCCTCTCGAACCTCATGATCAGGTCTTT
Source organism: Chlamydiota bacterium (assembly GCA_011064965.1). Classification (GTDB taxonomy): domain Bacteria; phylum Chlamydiota; class Chlamydiia; order Chlamydiales; family Rhabdochlamydiaceae; genus Sacchariniichlamydia. The sequence goes on along the minus strand of JAAKFS010000005.1, from coordinate 54,671 downwards.
GAATACAGATTGTAATATCCCGGAATCCTCGGGCCTTGAGTGCGTAAATGGCCCCTCTACTTACTGCCCCAAAACTAAAAATGAGAATTTTCCGTTGGTCGCCATAGTGGCCATCAATTCCTTTTAACTGCAATGCATGCAGTATTGCGCAGTAGCCAGCTAGTTCGTTGTTTTTGTAAAATGTGTGGCGTCCAATATTTCCTTGAGGCCCCCAAACAAACATCTCTTCAAATGCAATAAGTGTAAGCTTTCGGTCGATCGCCACTTGGGTGATTGAGCGTTGTTGAGTACAATGTGGGTATCCCCACAACATTCCTCCCTCCCGCAGAGTCTCTAGATCTGATAGTACAGGCTTGGCAATGATAACATTGCCAATTTCTGATAATAATTTATCTCGTTCCATCGTACTGCCACTAGATAGTTGGGCAATTTCATCATCTGTGGTGCCAAACGGCTCACCGTAACCTCGTTCAAATACCAATTGGCGACGTACCTGTTCAGGAAGACGCTTTAGGTGGTCCGGATGTATAGGTACCCGACGTTCGTTTTCTTTTTTTGATGTCCCAATAATTCCAATTTTAATCATGATGTTCCCGTGTTTAGGTGAGAAGAAAAATCTGACCATAATCATTCTTCCGCATTATTGACGATAAAGCAAGCGTTCTCTGTAAATTCAGCTATTCCCCTTCATATTTTCTCCTGTTGTTCACTCCCATCTCTTTTCTTGAACCAACCCCTCGGAAATTTTAGCAGGCTCTCGATTTGACAGTATTGTTGGCACCACGCTGTTTCGTTGTCTATTATTCGCAAGAAACATGAACTTTTTCAGAAGAAATACGCTAAAAGCTCAGCCCATGTAGGTTATTCGGACATTTCCCTGAGTTTTTATCCGAAGGTGTAATTTGGACATATTCGAATGCAGGCTCAGCCAATCAATAGTTCTGAACGCGTCTCTCCACCTCCAACATTAATTATCACACAGCAAAAAGCCCTCTCGGAGGCTATAGATTTTTGCTAACAAGACGAAGACATACCAATTGGTTTGCCGAGGAGTGTTAGACGAAAATATGGGCCACTGAGGGGGCTTTTTGCATGTGAAAATTCATATTGGAGGTGGTTAGCTCATATTGAATAGCTTACGAAAAAAGCCAACTAATCGCATTTTGGACAATACCCGTACAATCCGAAGTTGCACTTCGGATTGTACGGAATTTTGATGATGGGAAAACTGATATCACTGCCTATCGAAATACCGATTCAGCCTGAAACTACATCACTTCTACGGCGACAGCGGCAAGCTCTGATCGTTCGGTCTTTTCAAGACTCATATGTCCAGCGATCTTCTCATTAGAGAACTTGCCAACTGTGAATGTGAGACCATTGGAGTCTTTATCGAGATAGGGATTGTCAATTTGGGTTGGGTCCCCTGTGAGCACCACTTTTGTCCCTCGCCCAGCTCGAGAAATGATTGTCTTCACTTCGTGGGGAGTGAGGTTTTGCGCTTCATCGACAATGATGAATATCTTAGGAAGAGAGCGTCCTCGAATATAGGTAACGGCCTCCATTTCGATTTTACCACTCTCCATGATGTAATCCTTCGTCTCGTTATTTCCATTTCCCGTTGAAGAGGAACAGAGAAATTCGAGGTTGTCATAGATCGGCTGCATCCAGTGGAGGAGTTTCTCCTCTTTCGTCCCGGGTAGATATCCGATGTCTTTACCAAGAGGGACAATCGGCCGGCTGACGAGAATACGAGAGTACAGCCCCTCGTCAAAGACTTTTCTCAGACCAGCCGCAATGGTAAGAAGCGTCTTCCCTGTCCCAGCTGGACCGACAAGCGTGACGAGCTTGATCTCATCACGCAAAAGAAGATCGAGAGCACACTTTTGCTCGAGATTGAGTGGTAAAATCCCCCAGATGTCTTGATTCACCTTAAGAAGGGGCTCGAGCCGTTTCTCTTTCGCATTGTAACGGGCCACAGCGGAAGATTTTTCTGGAGAGGTCATCAAGCAATACTCATTGGGCTGAATATCCTTTCCTTCAAAGGCCATAGACCCATCTTTGAAAAATAGATCGATCTCACTTTTTGGCACTTCGATTTTTCGATACCCTTGGTAGAGTCCGTCATAGGAGAATTTGAGATTTTCATAGTCCTGGGATTTGAGACCTACAGCCTCAGCTTTGACCCTCATAACGAGGTCTTTTGAAATGAATATGACATTTGGGTTATTTTGAGCAATCTGATAAGCCATGAGCAGTTTGTGATTCGTCCGCTCCATGGGAAGTGGGAAGGTCCCTTTTTCTATCGATGAATGTACGCGAATTATATTTCCATTTTTTCCCTCAACTCCTTGATTCAAGCTCCCTGCCTGTCGCAGCTTCAAGGAGTCGATGAAGCGGATTACATGACGGGCATTTTTCCCCCGCTCATCATTCATTCTCTTGAGATCATCTAGCTCTTCTAAGACGGGAAGAGGAATGACAATATCACTCTCTTTAAAGGTATTGAGCGCATTGGAATCGTGCAATAGAACATTGGTATCGATGACATAGGTATTTCTCGTCACGGGTAGTCACTCCTTGGTTGGTAAGGAATTTTTGTCAGAGGGGTTCTTATTTCGCAGCATAGCGCCAAAGGGTTGTTGTGACAATGATTTTTTTGGTATATTGTATCTTGCTCTACATCTGCGATTTATGAAATCCTTTCAGCAGACAAGAAGAGAAAGTGCTAAATCGGTTGACACACAATCAAAACTAAAGTACAATGGAAAGCGTATAAGAAATACAGAATGGATCATTCATGAAAATCAATCGAAAAATCTTGAGCATCCCTCCCTACATCTCTACTTCTTGGAAGAACGTGGTTTCCCTCCATAAGAAGGAAACCCAAGAGAGTTTGACCCTAATGATCACCTTAGTCAATGGCTCGACAATCGAGGTCCCCCATCTCGAAAAGCCCGTTCTTGAGTCTGTCTTTGCTGCGCACGAAAAACACCTCGAAAATGAAATTGAGAATCCAGTAGTGGATAAAGGAGCTATCACAGGTCCTATGATGCCAGGACCATTTCCCGGAGAGGTCTCTGCTCTACTCAGTCTCCCTATGAACTTTGGGCCCGATGGTGCAATTGGCGGTGTTTTTCAACATAACTCGGAGGCTTCAGATACTCCCGATCTTCCCACAGAAATCCTCGATAAAATTGCCACTCTTTCTAAATCGATCGGTCTCGAAGATGGCGATAAGTTTCCCAAGGCTGAACCCCATTGCAATTGCATGCATTGCCAAATCATGCGGGAGATCCACCAGGAGGAAAGGAAAAAAGAAAAAGAGCATCATGAGGAGTTGGTCTCTGACGAAGAACTCTCCTTTCGCGAATGGGACATCGAGAACAAAGGAGAAAAACTCTACAAGATAACCAACCCTCTGAATAAGGAAGAACACTACAATGTCTTCTTGGGATCTCCGCTTGGATGCACATGCGGCCAAAGCAATTGTGAGCATATCCGCTCAGTCTTAAATAGCTAAAAGAACCAGTCTCTACCAGAGCTTCACGAAAAAAGGTTGGTGTTAAAAACTCTAAGTTCCTAGAATGTGCATTCCTTGCACTAGCAAGACTCAAGCATATCAAAAGAGGAAAGAGGAGTTGTCTCAATGTTTAAGTTTCATTCTATTACGCTTGCTCTCATCTGTGCATCGACAATCCTTACGGCTCAGGATTCCCCTCTCAGCTCAAAAGAAGTTCCACTGAATTCTCTTGCTGAGAAGAAACCTGTCCGCAAATCTCCGATTGTTAAAACAGCGTTTGCCCCTTTCACAGGGAAGGTCGTTGCCAATAAAGTCCGCGTCCGGCTTCATCCAGATCTCGATAGTTTCATCATCCGCGAGCTTGGTAGCAATGAATACCTCTCGATTGTCGATCAAGAAGAGGGATTTTATTCAATCACCCCACCTAGCTCAATTAAAGCCTATGTCTTCCGCAGCTTTGTTCTCGATGGCATCGTCGAAGGAAATCGAGTGAATGTACGGCTATCCCCTGATCTAGAAGCTCCGATCATTGGCCATCTCAATTCTGGGGATCGTGTCAATGGACACATAAGCTTGATCAATAAAAAGTGGCTAGAAATCGACACTCCTCAAAATACGCAGTTCTATGTTGCAAAGGAGTTTCTCGAGTTCGCTGGCGGCCCTGAGCTTAAAGCAAAAATGGATCGAAGAAAAGATAGTGTCTCGGAGATTCTCCAAGCAGCCACTCTCCACTCACAATCTGAGATGGAAAAGGAATTCGAAGAGATCGACTTTGAAATGGTCAAAAATGGATTCCTGACAATCATCAATGAATACAGCGACTTCCCTAAGCAAGCTGGACAAGCAAAAGAAACACTCGCCGCTGTCCAAGAGATCTATCTCCAAAAAAGAATCGCCTATTTGGAAGAGAAAGCAGCTCTGGTCTCTACTCCTGATCAGAAAGCACTTTTGCAAAACTCCCCTGCAAAGTTGGCTTCAGGCCTTCTCCATATGTGGGAGAATGTCGAGCAAGGACTCTACGCAAGCTGGGCTGAACTTAACGACAACAGGGAAATGGAAACATTCTATGAAGAACAAAAACTCGTTGGTGTTGCCGTTGCAGGAGTTCTCGAGGCTTACAACTCTCCCGTTAGAAATAAGCCCGGAGATTTTATCATAAAGGATAAAAACCTACCGGTTGCATACGTCTATAGCACATGTGTAGACCTCGGTGAGTACGTAGGGAAAAAAGTGAAAATGGTCGGGTCTCCAAGATCCAATAACAGCTTCGCTTTCCCTGCCTACTACATCCACACTGTAGAATAGACTCTAAAGCTATGGAAATGCGAGAGTGGGCTACCCGCATCTTAGGCGGATCTTCTCTAGAAGAAAAGCTGCTGGATCCGGGGACGCTCACCGATCACGATCCTGGTTCCCCCCTCTTTTGGGACACCCCTTCGCGTCCTCCTGGGATGGGATTCCAAAAGCACACGAGAAAAGATAAACTCCCCTCCTTCCACGAACATCACACATCTGACAAGAGAGCAATTTGTCTCCACCGTTTTGCTGGTCACGAACTTCTCGCAGTTGAAATCATGGCCTATGCTCTTCTCGCCTTTCCATCCGCACCCAAACACTTTCGTCGAGGGGTTGCCAATACGTTAAAGGAAGAGCAAGAGCATGTCCGCCTCTACCAATCAAGGCTTCAAGCCATGGGCCTCGACTTCGGCGACCTCCCTCTATACAAACACTTTTGGGCCTATACTCCCTACCTCCGCACCCCAGAAGAATATGTGAGTGTGATGAGTCTCACCTTCGAGATGGCCAACCTCGATTTTGCCCCTACCTATGGCGCTTCTTTCCAAAAACATGGGGATTTAGCGGCAGCTGCCCTGATGGAGCGGATTCTAAAGGATGAGATTGCTCATGTCGGCTTTGGATGGAACTGGCTAAAAAAGCTCAAAGATCCATCCCTCTCTGAATGGGAAGCATGGGAAACTGCTCTCCCTAAAATCCTCTCCCCAAAAAGAGCTCAAGGGCATCAGTTCCATGAGGAGAATAGAAAAAAAGCCGGCGTCTCTGACGAATGGATCAGCTCTTTTCTACAGTATTGAGCTCTATCTGACGAGGGCTCTTTTCTACCGCTTCGACAGGATCGATCTCAAGTTGACTCGCTGCAGCTCCTAACTCTTTGAATTTTCGAGCTGTGACAAGAACACGTGTCTCTAGAGAGCCAACCCCTCGATTATAGGCCTCCACTGTCGAGGAAAGAGAACGGCCCATCTTTGAGAAGTGGTCCGACATATCGGCGATTCGTTTATAGAGCTCATGCCCCAAGTCACTCACCGTCTTGGCATGCAGTGAGAGGCTCTCCTGCTTCCAGCCGTAAGCAACAGCCCGCAGAAGGGCGATCAGCGTTGTTGGAGTTGCAATGATCACCCCTTGATCAACGCCCGCCTCAATGAGAGTTGGGTCAAACTGGAGAGCAGCGCTGAAAAAGCTTTCCGATGGAAGAAAGAGAACGACAAATTCTGGAGTGGGAGAGAAGTGTTGATGATAGCTCTTTTTTCCAAGAGCGGCGACATGCTTCCGCACGAGGCGTGCATGATCTCTGTATTTTGCCTCTCGAATTTCTTCCGTTTCTGATTGAACCCCATCCAGGTAAGACTCGAGAGGAACTTTTGCATCGATGATTACTTGCCTTCCTCCTGGAAGTTTCACGATGAGGTCGGGGCGCAATGTGTTATCGTCTGCTGTCCTCTGACTCGTCTGCTCGAAAAAGTCACACTGGTTAAGCATCCCGGCTAGTTCGACCACCCGCCTGAGTTGGATCTCCCCCCATCGCCCCCGTGCGAGTGGGGTTCTCAGTGCTTTGACTAAGTTTCCTGTCTCTTTGGCCAGCTCTTTTTTAGCCTCCATCAGCGAACTGACTTGAGTCTTCAGTACGGAGTGATCATCCTTTCTCTCCTTTTCGAGTTGACGGAGCCCATCATCGAGTTTATTTAAGGTTTCTTTCACTGGCTTAAAAAGCTGGGAAATCGACTCTTGCCTCTTCTCGAGATCTCCTTTTGCCCCTTCTTGGAATTTCTCCAGACTCGCCTTGGCTAGATTGAGAAAAGATTGATTGTTCTTCTCCAATGCATCATAGGAGAGGGCCTTAAAAGACTCTTTGAGCTCCTCTTGGTTCTTCTGCGCAAACTCGAGCTTCTCATTTAGGAGTGCGCAGCGCATTTTCCACTTCTGGACTCTGAATATAAGATAGAAACAGAGGAGGGACGCTCCGACAAGTGAGATGAGGAGCCACTCACTCATCATGATCTGGCTCAAATTCAACGAGGGTTTTCGATTTCTTCCCTGCGATGATGCGGATGAGGCCGAGAACCCAACCGAGTAGGATGTAAAACCAAATCGCCGCAAATAGGGTAACGGGGAAAAAGTAGAGAATTCCATAGAGGACAAAAAAGCCGAGAACGACCGCAAAAAAGACCAGCTGAAATGAGGGCACGCGAAAATGGAGCACTTTCGAACTGGGAAACTTGAAACGACTAATCATAAAATAGCCGAGGACAATCGAAATACTACCGAGAATGATCGTCTGCAAAGGCTCACTCAATCCAGCCCACTCTTCAAAGCGAGGGTAGGCCATAAGGAGATTGCTCCCAACAACCGCCAGAGCTGCTGCTGGAATCGGAAGGCCGGTAAAATGTTGGTGCTTCTTTTTCTCCTCTTCACTCGTTTCTTTGAGCATTGCGTGCTTTACATTGAAACGAACGAGCCGGAGGATCCCGCAGACAGAGAAGACCATCGCTCCCACCACAGCGAAAAACGAAAGGGGGGTCCCCTGCTCAAGAGAGAGGCTCTTCAACATGAGGACAGAGGGAGCTACCCCGAAGGTCACTGCATCGGCAAGAGAGTCGAATAGAACACCAAATTCACTTTCCGCATGCATCACCCGAGCGATTGCCCCATCGACGAGGTCTGCACATGCCGCTAAAAGCAAAAGGATCGAGGAGGTCAGAAGCAACTTGTAGGTCCCCATCCCCGGCTCGATCATATTGACCTTGAAGATGACAAAAAGACCCGCTACAAGGCTAAATGCGGTGATGACATTGGGTACTAGATAGATCCGTCTCATACTCTCAATAGTACCCCAAATGCTAGCAATTTGCAATGCCTCTTCCCCCTTATCAATTGGGAAAATGAGAACTTTGTCATGCACAGGTATAGACAATTCGTAAAAGAAGTCTTACTATGAGGAGGTTATGGGATACTCATTTGTCATCATCTTCATCGGAATGACCCTCCTCTATCTAGGAGCAGAACTGCTCGTCCGCTCCGCTGTCCAGCTGGCCCTGGACTTAAAACTCTCTCGCCTAGTGATTGGACTCACAATTTTTGCTTTTGCTACCTCAGCTCCCGAGGTTGTTTCAAGTACCTTAGGGCAGATTTACGGTCAGAGCGGAGACATTGCAATGGGTGATGTCCTCGGCTCAAACATCACCAATATGGGGCTCGTTCTCGGTATCTACTTGCTCTTTCGCCCCTGTAATGTCACCCATACCTTAAAATGGCAGAAAATGCCCCTGCTTTTCTTTGTCTACCTCCTCCTCTTTCTGGTGATGCTCGGAGGAGTGATCAACCGAATCGAAGGGGCTTTCCTTTTTCTAGTTCTCCTCTTTTATATTTTTCTCCAGTTCTATATCCCCCCGAAGAAAGCTGAACTGGAAGAGGAAATCGAGATCCACAAAGAAAAAAAGGGACGGCGGGTCAGCCGTTTCCTCCAAGTAATTGGAATCATCGCCAGCGCTGCTCTTCTCCTCCTCGGCGCAAACCTAATGATTAGGGGAGTGCTCCAGGTCGCAGCCTATTTTGGCTTATCCGAGAGGGTGGTGGCCATCTCCATCATCGCCTTTGGCACCTCTCTACCTGAGACCGCCACAGCCATCGTTGCCGCTTTTCGGAAAGAGCCGGAGATCATCGTTGGAACAGTGATCGGAAGCAATATCTTCAACCCTCTTTTCGTCCTCCCTTGTGCAACAATCGTTAAGCCGATCCGTTTTTCCCCGCAGATGCTCTTCATCGACTTTCCTCTAATGGTCGTTTTTACCCTTTTGCTATGGGTGTTAATGGTCCTCGGCAAAGACCGACTTTCTCGCCTCGACGGAGGGATTTTGCTCTTCTCCTACCTCTCTTATATTCTCTTCTTATACCTCTAAATTTCCTCTCTATAGGGAGAAATTTTTTGTGGACGAAAACGGGACTACTACTATATATAGTGTTAATAGAAACAATAAGCTACCACATCTGGTAGTCGGGCTACTAACGATCAATACTTTAAGGAGTGCGCAATATGACAAAGAATCCTTCTTCAGACAGTCAAGCAACGTTAGACCAGCCTACTGACTTGAGTTCGTTCACAGTCGTCAAACGCAATGGAATTCTCGTTCCATTTAGGGAGAAGCGCATCTATCACGCTGTCGAAGCAGCATTCCGAGACACAAAACAAGTCAAAAAAAACGAAGCCCTCTCTGAAGAGATCGCCGAAGTGGTCGGAGAGACAACCAAGCTGGTTGTCGAAAAACTCTCCCTATTCGCTTCAAATGGGACCTCCCTCTCAGTGGAAGGGATCCAAGACATGGTCGAAGTGACACTCATGGATCTCGGTCATCACGATGTAGCGCGCGACTACATCATTTACCGAGACCAGCACAAACTCTTTCGTGAAGATGCCCCACAAAACCTTAAAGTAGAGCGCAGGGACGGGAGCCAAGCCCGTTTCAATCCGATGAAGATCTCCGCCACAATTGAGGCAGCCTTTCGGGTCAGCCGTAACCTCCAAGGCCCCTCTCCGCAGGAGGTGATCGATGCGATCAACCTACTCACTCAGAAGATGATCTCACGCACGGTCCACCTCCACAAAAAGGGGATTCCCCTCACCACAGAGCTTCTGCAAGACGAACTCGAAAACCAGCTAATGCGAGAGGGATTTTTCAAAGTCGCCAAAGAGATGATCCTTGCGAGAGCAGATGTCATTACGCCCACCTCAGAGAAGGAAGAAGAAGAGTCCGATCCCAATGCCCGTAAATTCACCTTCATCACAGAAAAAAAACAGAAAAAAACGATCACTGATAAAGAGCTAAAAAAGCGGATCGCATTTGCTTGCCGCGGCCTAGAAAAAGAGGTCTCTATCAAAGATCTTCTCGACCTCTGCATCCTCAATTTCTATGAAGGGATGAAAGAGAAAGAGGTCGACCTCGCTGTGATCATGGCTGCGCGCTCACAAATCGAGAAGAACCCCGCCTACTCAAAGGCCGCCTCACGCCTTCTCCTCGATGTCTTATACCGCGAGACAATGGGCCTTGTTGCAAGCGATAAGAAACTAAAAAAGCAGCATGCACAGTACTTCAAAGAGTACATCAAGCATGCGATCTCCATCGATCGGATCTCAAAGGAGCTCGAAGACTTTGATCTCGAGCGCCTCGCTGATGTGATGGATCTCGAGCGTGATGACAAATTCTACCTCCTAGGCCTACAAAACCTCTATGACCGCTACTTCATCCATGAAAATGACCGTCGCCTAGAAACACCCCAGATCTTCTGGATGCGCGTGGCGATGGGCCTTTCGATCAACGAAGGGGCTGAGAAAAATGAGAGAGCTATTGAGTTCTACAACGTCCTCTCCACCTTCCACTACACATCAGCAACCCCTACCCTCTTCAACTCAGGGACCTGTACACCTCAACTAAGCTCCTGCTACCTCTCTACCGTGATGGACGATCTCGAACACATTTTTAAGATCGTCTCAGACGATGCGAAACTCTCCAAGTGGGCTGGAGGTCTTGGCAATGACTGGTCGAACGTCCGCGCCACCGGCTCTCGCATCAAAGGGACCAACGGCCGCTCTCAAGGGGTGATCCCCTTCCTCAAGGTCGCGAATGACACTGCAGTCGCTGTCAACCAAGGAGGAAAAAGAAAGGGAGCTCTCTGCTGCTACCTCGAGACCTGGCACCTCGATATCGAGGACTTCGTCGAGCTGCGCAAAAACACGGGAGATGAGCGGCGCCGCACCCACGATATGAATACCGCCAACTGGATCCCCGATCTTTTCATGAAACGGGTCGAATCAAACAAAAGTTGGACCCTCTTCAGCCCAAGCGATGTGCCCGATCTCCACGATCTCTATGGAGCGGCATTTGAGAAGCGATATAATGAATATGAAAAGATGGCCGAAGAAGGGAAAATCGCCCTCTTCAAAAAAATCGAAGCGGTTCAGCTCTGGCGAAAGATGCTCAGCATGCTCTTCGAAACGGGTCACCCTTGGATCACCTTCAAAGATCCCTCAAACATCCGCTCCACCCAAGATCACAAGGGAGTGGTTCACAGCTCCAACCTCTGCACAGAGATCCTCCTGAACACCTCAAAAGATGAGACCGCCGTTTGCAACCTCGGCTCGATCAACTTAGCCGCTCACACAACGCCCCAAGGGCTCGATAAAGAAAAGCTCGCCTCCACCATCTACACAGCGATCCGGATGCTAGACAACGTGATCGACATCAACTTCTACCCTATTGCAGAAGCCAAAAACGCCAATATGCGCCACCGACCAGTGGGTCTTGGGATGATGGGCTTCCAAGACGCCCTCTACATCCAAGAGATCAGCTACGCCAGCCATGAAGCGGTCCAATTTGCTGACGAGAGCATGGAGTTCATCTCCTACCACGCCATCTTGGCCTCCAGCAAGCTCGCACAAGAGAGAGGAACCTACGAGAGCTACAAAGGGTCTAAATGGGATCGCGGACTTCTCCCCATTGACACCATCGCCCTCCTTGCTAAGGAACGGGGACAAAAAGTCGATGTCGATACAAATTGTGCCCTTGATTGGACCCCCGTACGGGAATCAGTCAAAGCCCATGGGATGCGCAATAGCAACACAATGGCAATCGCGCCAACAGCAACCATCTCCAACATCACCGGGATCACCCAATCGATCGAGCCGATGTACCGCCACCTCTTTGTGAAGTCCAACCTCTCAGGAGAGTTCATCCTCCTCAACTTCGCCCTTGTTGAAAAACTCAAAGAACTCGGCCTCTGGGATGAGCAGATGGTCGACGACCTCAAATACTTTGACGGGATCATCAGTGAGATCGAGAGGATTCCAGATGATGTGAAGCAGATCTTCCCCACAGCCTTTGAGATCGACCCCGAATGGCTCATCGAGTGCGCGAGCCGCAGACAAAAATGGCTCGATATGGGAGAGTCTCTCAACCTCTATCTCTCAGAGCCCAGTGGTAAGAAAATGCATCAAATGTACATGCAGGCCTGGAACAAAGGACTCAAGACGTGCTACTATATGCGCACACTCGCCGCAACGCAGATCGAAAAGTCTACCACCGATATCAACAAAAGAGGTTTGCAACCCCGCTGGATGAAAAGCAAGTCAGCCTCCAGTAATATTGACGTTGAGCGCAGCGATAAAGAAAAACCCGTCGTATGCAATATGGATGAAGGCTGCGAAAGCTGCCAGTAGACCACCAAACTTTAAAAGGAGAGAACAATGTTAGATTTTGATGACAAGCCAAAAGGAAAACAAGCCCTCCTAGAAGAAGAAGCCAGTTCCACTAAAAGAGTCGAGGTCGACAAAAAACGGCTCATCAACTGCAAAGCGGTCGATGTCAACCAGCTCATGCCCCTCAAGTACAACTGGGCCTGGGAACACTACCTCAATGGATGCGCCAATCACTGGATGCCCACCGAGGTCTCCATGGCCAAGGACATCGAACTATGGAAGTCCAATGACTTAAGCGCCGATGAGCGGCGGGTGATCATTCGCAACCTTGGCTTCTTTAGCACAGCGGAAAGCCTTGTTGGTAATAACATCGTCCTCGCAATCTTCAAACATGTCACCAACCCTGAAGCGCGTCAATATCTCCTGCGCCAAGCCTTCGAAGAGGCGATCCATACCCACACCTTCCACTACATCGTTGAGTCTCTTGCCCTCGATGAAGGGGAGATCTTCAACATGTACAATGAGATCAACTCGATCCATGATAAGGACCACTTCGAGATGCAGCTCACAGAAGCGATCATGCAAGATGGCTTCTCTACAGCCACAACCGAAGGAGCACAGAAATTCCTAGAGAACCTCATCGGGTTCTACATCATCATGGAGGGTATTTTCTTCTATAGCGGTTTTGTGATGATCCTCTCCTTCCACAGACAAAACAAAATGACCGGCATCGGAGAGCAGTTTCAATACATCCTGCGCGATGAGACCATCCACCTCAATTTTGGCATTGACCTCATCAACGGGATCAAAGAGGAAAATCCGAAGCTCTGGTCTTCTGATTTCCAAGCCCACATCTATGATCTGATTAAAAAATCGGTAGAGCTCGAAATACGCTACGCTGAAGATTGCCTTCCCCGCGGCATCTTAGGCCTCACTGCCGCCATGTTCCGCGAATACGTGCAGTTCATCGCGAATCGCCGCCTTGAAAGAATTGGCCTCGAGCCCATCTACAAGGGAGCCCGCAACCCATTCCCATGGATGAGTGAGACAATTGACCTAGGCAAAGAGAAAAACTTCTTTGAAACGAGGGTCACTGAGTACCAGTCCTCGGGAAATCTCACTTGGTGATTGCTAATCGAGCTGTTTATTTTCTGGCAGGGAGAATGTCGCCTCTCTTAAGGTGTACTGACATCTTCTTGCCTCTTCAGCATCCTCAGAAGTAATCACTTTCAAGAATAGGGCAAGAGGGTAACTCGCAACAAGACAGGTGCTCCCAGTGAGTGCCGGGTCTTTGAAGCCCGTATCCTTGATTTCGATGAGCTTCTCCAGTGCTTTTTTCTGCGTCTCCGACATTTCTTCCCTTCTTTTCTCTGCAAAGACGATCTGACTGGTGACAAAGGTCTTGAAAGAATCACCCCCAAACGAATCGACAATAATGTCGCCATCGATCTCAAAACCCTCATCAACCAGGGCTTTTGCGAGAACAAAGTCAGATACTTTCACCTCTTCAATTGCTTCATGCCTGACAATCGATGCTGCCACAGCAGCTTCGATAGCTGAAGGAAGATCATGCTGAACCCCCATCACCGGAGGTCCTTCTTCCTCTTCCCTCACTAAAACAATCGACCAGGATAAATCCTCATGCTCCACCTCGAACACTGTCTGCCCCGCTTCCTCCCTCTTCACGTAAGGGACAGGAGCCCCTGGGGAAGAAGGGATCGGAGGCGCTTCTTTTTTCCTATAACAGCCACAACAAAAAACCATTTTAAGAAAAGACCAGATCGAAGAGAAGATCCTTTGCACACTCTCCATCCAGCTCCCTTTTTTATCCTCTCTACATGTGCTCAGAGAAGAGGAAAAAGACCTGGGCGATTGCGCCGCAGGAGTAAAGGAAAAATTGACTGGCTGTGATTGATTGGTTTCTACACGCATGAGAGTCTCCTTTTTGAAGAAAAATTGTAGTTTTTCTTCCCTAAAAAAAGCAATCACTAGGCAAAAAATTTTCACTGCATTATCTTATGTTTCATCTATGAGCGAAGAATTTTTAAAAAAAGAGGGAGAAAAGTACGGCGACTTTTCCCTTGTGACTAGCCACTACATCGACGAGCTACAGACCCACCTTAGGGAGATCATCCATCTCCCGACAGGGGCGCAAGTGATGCACCTCGAGAATGAGGACCCGGAGAATGTCTTCTGTCTCTCCTTCAAAACACTGCCCAGCTCTTCCGATGGAGCCCCTCACATTTTAGAGCATACCGTCCTCTGCGGATCGAGGAAGTTTCCCGTCAAAGACCCCTTCTTCGCAATGAATAGGCGATCTCTCAATACGTACATGAACGCCCTAACGGGAAGCGACTTCACCTGCTACCCAGCTGCTTCGCAAGTGGAGAAAGACTTCTACAACCTCCTCGAGGTCTACCTCGATGCGGTTTTCCACCCGGAGCTCAAACACTTAAGCTTTTTGCAAGAGGGGCATCGCCTCGAGTTTGCCCAGCCCCAAAACCCAAAGAGTCCCCTCGAATACAAAGGCATCGTCTACAATGAAATGAAAGGGGCCCTCTCTTCTGCTGACAGCCGGATCTGGCACTCCCTCATATCCGCGCTCGTCCCCGATCTCACCTATGCACACAACTCAGGCGGTGACCCAAAAGAGATCCCCAACCTCACCTACGCCCAGCTCGTCGAATTTCACGAGACCTTCTACCACCCAAGCCGATGTCTCTTCTTTTTTTACGGCAACTTTCCATTGAAAAAACACCTCGATTTCATAGCTGAAAATGCCCTGAAGAATGTCACCAAAGCCTCCCCCCTCGATGGGATTGGCCACCAAAAGCGTTTCTCTTCTCCCATCACCCTTCAAAAGACCTACCCCACCAATGAGACAGAAAATCTAGAAACCAAACACATCCACACTTTTGGCTGGCTGACTACCCCCTTGCTAGACCAAGAAGAAGTTCTTGCTTTGACCATTCTCGATTCAATTCTAATGGACACCGATGCCTCATTGTTAAAAAAGCCCCTTCTCGATAGCAAACTATGCATTCATGCCGATTGTTATATCGACACCGAAATGACCGAGGTCCCTCTAACCATCATCTGTCGCGGCTGCAAAGAAGAAGATGGAAAGCCCCTCAAAGAAATCCTCTTCGATACCCTTCGCACCATCGCTGAGGAGGGAATCCCCTTTCCCCTAGTTGAAGCATCGATCCACCAGCTCGAATTCTCCCGCATCGAGATCCTCGGAGATCACTCCCCATTTGGCCTCACCCTCTTTATGCGCTCAGCCCTTGCCAAACAGCATGGATGCAATCCTGAGGCTGCCCTCTCGCTCCATACCTTATTCAACAAGCTCCTAGAAAAAGCCAAAGACCCCTTCTTTTTCACTCCCCTCATTGAAAAATACATCCTCCAAAATCCCCATTTTGTCCAGATCAGCTTCGCTCCAGACCCCGAGCTCATCGTTAAGGAGGCAAAAGAAGAAGAAAAAAACCTTGTAAAAGTCAAAGAGAGCCTCAATGAAAAACAGATCGCCAAGATCTTAGAAGAGACCGACAAACTCGAAAAGTTCCACGAGTCAACTGAAGAGCAGCAGCTCGACTGCCTTCCCAAAGTAGGCCTAGCCGATGTCCCCGCCGAGACTCGCGATTTCTCCCTCGACATCTACAAGCGAGAAGAACTCGAGATACTGCACCACGACACCTTCACCAACCACATCGCCTATGCTGATCTCATTTTTCCCCTCCCTTCCCTAGAAGAGAAAGAACTCTTCGATGTCCAGCTCTTCACTACTCTCTGGACCGAACTCGGCGTTGGCGAGAAGAGTTACCTCGACACCCTCGAGTTCGTCCATGCCCATACAGGAGGAATAGGCGGCCATGCCTCCCTCCACGTCCAAGCCTCCGACTCAACGCTCATCACTCCTACTCTAGAGCTCCACGGCAAGGTTCTCGAGCGAAAAATCGACTATCTCTTCCCCCTCTTTGAAGAGCTCGTTACAAGACCCCGCTTTGATGAAGAGGAAAGGATCGAAGATCTGATCAAAAAATTAGCCGTCTCCATGCAAAACAGATTGCCTAGAAGCGCTATGCGCTACGCATCCCAACTTTCTCTCGCGAGCTTCTCCCTGCCAACACATATCAATGAGCTCTGGCATGGACTCAGCTTCTACAAATACATCCAAAGCCTAGCAAATGACATCGACATTAAAAAAGTAGTCGAGAACCTTTCAGCTCTTAGCAACAAACTCCTCTGCAATGGATCGGCAGACCTCGTTCTCTCTTGCGACGCGCCCCTTTTCAAGACAATTGATAAGAAGGGCTTTTTCGATCTGCAGAAGCTCCCCACTAAGCAAAATCCCGATTGGGCAGGAGACTTCTCCCTCCCTTCCCCCAAACACCAGGCCTACGACATCGCCTCCCCTGTCGCCTTCACAGCACAAGGACACCGGACTGTTGGCTATACACATAAAGATGCACCGGCCCTTCAAGTGGCCACTCTCCTCCTCGAGAACAAAGTTCTCCACCATCGGATCCGAGAACAAGGAGGAGCCTATGGCTCGGGGGCCAACTACAACTCCCTTTGGGGAACGTTTTACTTCTACGCCTACCGCGATCCTCATATCGCCCGAACCTTGCGCACCTTCCAAAGTAGTGTGGATGCCATTGCCGCTGGAGATTTCGATGCCAATGACCTCGAAGAGGCTAAACTCGGCATCATCCAACACTTCGATACCCCCGTCTCTCCTGGAGGTAGGGCCCTTATCTCCTACACCTGGCTCCGCGATGGAAAAACAAGACAGATGAGGCAGGATTTCCGTGATCAGCTTCTCTCCCTCACCATGCAAGACGTCCAAGAGGCGGTTGCCACCCACCTCCAAGCCCCTTTTGACGATGGAGTCATCGTCACCTTTGCTGGGAAAGAGCTCTTTGAAAAAGAGCTCCCCCTCATCGAGGACAAATCCCTCGAGATCCAATCGATCTCTTAGTCGCTCCCAACTAGCGACTCCGGCACAAAGTCGAGACGACAGGTCAAATTTATTGCAAAAACTTGGCGATTAAGCAATATTCTGCAATGCGGATGACCAAGCAAGCCGCCTTTTAGCAATTGGAAAAAAATCTCGCTAATCCATTCAGAAAGTGCTAGCAAAACACAAAGATGTCATTGCGCCGGATGATGTCTATAAAGAAAATGGATGGTATGAGTAGAGGCTCCAACACATTCGCCCCAGATAAGGGACTAACCCTACAGATAAGCCCTACAGATAAGGAGGGTAATTTTCAAGCTAAGGGCTTGAAGGCTTTGCCGCTAGGTTTCCCAGAACTTCCGGAGGATCTTAGGCAAGAAATTCTTAATTTAGGAGAACGAGGTCCCAGTTCTCAAGAAGTAAAAGCACTAATTAAGAGACTGTGTTCACTTCAACCGCTTTCGCGAAAAGAACTTGCTAACATTTTGGACCGAACTCCCACTCATCTTCATGATCACTATTTATCTAAAATGATTAAAAATAAAGAGCTTATGTATTGTTATCCAGCGCAGCCTGCTCATCCTCGACAAGCCTATCGAGTCCAATTGGATGATAAAGAATAAAAGAATTTGGCATTTTATACCTAAACAACTTCAAAAGTTGGTTGGGTATACAGAGAAAATTCGCAGCAGACAGGTAATTTTTTCAACAAAATCACTTCGAGAAATTGATTTCTAAGATAGCTCTTCCTTTCAAACAGCATTTTACCGAGAAGAGATCTCTTAAGAATCTTCTCAGCAAAAGGCCTGAAAAATTCAAGTGTCAGAGCAAAGTTGCTTGACTATTAACTTATTCAAGTAAATATTCTTTCCTGGGTTTTCCTGAATATGCCCAGTTGGCGTTAACCACTAGGCTTTGATTTAAGCTATCCACTCTAACCCTACTATTATTTAAGATTGCCAAACATTAAGGAGTTATTATGGCTACACAACCTTTACATTTAACAGGCGCTAGCGCATTACTTTATGAACCTTTTCATTATGGCATTACTGCCTCTAATGATTTAAGATCATATGATCCTCAAAAAGTAAACAGTCTCCCTCATGTCCATAATGGTATTTTGGATAAGGATATAGATCGAGAAGTCAGGGTATTGCTCGAAACTATCCAGTCTCATGGATTAGAAAACGAGCTTGCTGTTTGGCGTACCCATCGCCATTTTGACATCAATGAAAACGAGCAAATAGTAACAACGCTTGATGCCGAAAATAATTCACTGGTTACTCACGTAATTGAAAAGGAAACTTGCGACTGCGTGCCTATTATGTGGTCTCTCAGTAAAGAAGGGACCTGGCATCCAATGCAGTTTTGGACTGGGAAAGAATCAGATACAATGAAAAATAGACTCAAAATTCTTGAAGAAAAAAGAGATTTTTTAGATGAATATGCAAAAACTCTTAAGCAAATGGATGCCGAATCTTCAATTGGTATTTCAATTCGACAAGATGATTTTTTAGGAGCTATCGAAGGGTATTCCTTAGTCGAAGGAACACGAGAAAACATTCGTTATCAGGTTGTTAGAAACGTATCGGATGAAAAGGTTGACGAGCATTTTCAAAGAAATCTAAAGAAAGGGGAGCCTGGAAAAACAAGCATTACTCATTGGCCTTGCGAGTACTTACGACCACGTGAAATTAAATGCACCTATCTTGGATGCGTAATCTGCGGGATACAGGGTAGCTGTTATAGCCATTGGCCAGAGGAGGATGCTTCTGCAACCATAGACCAGTTTCGAGCCTTTCATATTCCAAGGTTTTTTGAACTTATCAAAGCTTATTAGGCCAACAGCCAGCTGGAGTATAAACCTAACTACGTTGCTACCCCCTTTTCTCTACGCGCTAGTGAGCTATTTAGATACAAGATAAATAGTGTAGCCAGCATAGAGGACAGATGGGTAGCAACATTGCAATTGTGGGCTGAGATCCGAAAAAATCTGAGTTGTCTTTTGAAGATAAATCGTACAAAATGCTATGTGTAAACTCATCTTACTAGGAAGCACCATGAAACGTTTTTTGATCCTTTTTTCCGCACTTCTTCTCTCTTCAACCCTCTTTGCCGCTCAGCCAGAATGCACATGCACTCCAAAGCAAATCTCTAAGTTTTTTACCGCCGTAGCAAAAAAAGCGACACCTGCAGTGGTCTACATCAAAGCAGAGGTCTCCGACGATGATGATGACCTTGACCCCAACAGGATGCAAAATCCCCAGGATCCGTTCGGTGACGATTTTTTTAACCGCTTCTTCGGCAGACCCAACCAAAAAATGCCTAAAAGAGCCCCCGTCTCCCAAGGCTCAGGCTTCTTTGTCAACTCCGATGGCCACATCATGACCAATGCCCATGTAATCAAGGGGGCATCCAAAATCACAGTCGTCATGAATGACGGCAGAAAAATCCCTGCCACCGTAATTGGAATAGATGCCAGCACCGACATCGGTATCATCAAAGTTGAAGGAAAAGACTTCCCCTTCGTTGAGCTCGGCAACTCCGATGACATGGAAGTAGGTGCATGGGTTGTCGCTATTGGAAGTCCTTTCCAACTCCAAGCATCTGTCACCGTCGGCGTGATCAGCGCCAAAGGGAGACAAAACCTCCGAATCACCGACTTCGAAGACTTCCTCCAAACTGATGCGGCCATTAACCCAGGCAACTCGGGTGGCCCCTTACTCAACCTCGAAGCGGAAGTGATTGGGATCAACACGGCAATCGTCTCCAAAAGCGGAGGCTATATCGGCATCGGTTTCGCCATCCCTAGCAATATGGCCAAACACATCATGAACCAGCTCATCGAGAACGGCTCCGTCGTCCGAGGCTTCCTCGGCGTTGTCCTCCAGCCGATCGACCAAGACATGGCTGATGCCTTTGGTCTGAAGAAACCCGAAGGAGCTCTGATCGCAGAGGTAATCAAAGGCTCCCCAGCAGAAAAAGCGGGCCTCAAGCAGGGCGACATCATCGTCGCATTCAACAAAGAGCCCGTGAAGACCATCGGTACGCTCCGCAATGAAATTTCAATGATCAAACCAGGGAAAAAGATCACCCTCAAAGTGAATCGCAATGGGAAAGAGCTCTCCTTCCAGCCTGTTCTCGGATCCCACAATGATCACAGCGGGGGAAGTAGCTTCATCAAGAAACTCGGCATGGAAGTCGAGCCCCTTACCCCTGATATCGCAACCAAACTCGGCTATACCAATGGAGAAGAGGGTGTCATCGTGACCAAAGTGAAGCCCGCCTCCACAGCAGCAATCGCTGGGATCCGCCCTGGCTTCCTCATCATGGCGATCAACCACCAGAAAGTGACCTCTGTCGAAGAGTTCAATAAAGCTCTAGAAAAATCGACCGAGAAAAACCGGATCCTCATCCTCGCAAAACAAGGGAATGTCACCCGCTTTTACTCCCTCAAGCTGGAATGAATTGAGTAGTGAAACTCTTTACGCATTTGATCGCGTTACAGACAAGGCAGTACTTCTGAGATTCAGCGAGAAGAACCTTAGCCTTCTCCTCATCAGCAACTCCTGAAAAGGTAAATGTCATCTCGAGTTTTTGCAGAGCTGCCACTCCTTCTTCATTCCGGTCGATAGTCAGTTTTGCCTCTCCAGCAATCGATGCATAGGAGAGTTTGCCTCTCTCAGCAAACACCTTGAATGTCGCCATGATACAGGTAACACCCGCCAGAGCAAAAAGCTCCTCTGGACTATATCCCCCTCCTGGGCCATTGAACTCTTTAGGAATTGCACAATGTATAGATGGAAAATCTTCCCCTTTTCCCTCTAGTGGAGTAGAGATCCCACTAGGACTTGAAGCCTCGACTCGAAAATGAAGTGGGTATTTGATCATGACATGTCCCCTATTTAAATGATTTTTACCTCTACCACTACTCTTTAGCTTATACTAGAATAGATGAAAAGCCCATGAAACTACAAATCTGCAAAGCTCACCATATTCCGGGACTCCCCCTTCCACTGTTCTCCCATACAGTCGAAGCGGGCTTCCCCTCGCCCGCTGAAGGGTACCTCGATGAGACAATCGATCTCAATCAACTTCTCATTGCCCACCCAACAGCGACCTTCTTTGTCCGCGTAATGGGCGAGTCAATGAATCAAGCGGGGATCCTCCCCGGAGATGTCCTCGTCGTCGATCGCTCAATAGAACCGCAAAACAGAAGCATCGTTCTAGCAGTCATCAACGCCGAGTTCACAGTCAAACGCCTCCTCAAAAAAGAAAAAAAACTCTTCCTCGCTCCCGAAAACTCCTCCTTTAGCCCAATTGAAATCACTAGTGAGACCGACTTCAAAATTTGGGGAGTGATCACCTATGTCATCCACAAAGCGAGCTAAACAATTCTTCCTCGTCGACTGCAACTCCTTTTTCGTCTCATGTGAGCGAGTCTTTAATCCAAAGCTTTGGGGCAAACCGGTCGTTGTCCTCTCAAACAACGATGGCTGCGTTGTGGCCCGCTCCACTGAGGCCAAAAAACTCGGCATTCCCATGGGAGCACCCGCCTTCAAGTACCACAATTTCTTCGAGGTTCACAAAGTCCACGTATACTCTTCGAACTACACCCTCTACGGAGACCTCTCCCACCGGGTCATGCAAGTCCTCTCCCACTTCTCTCCCGAGCTCGAGATCTACTCAATCGACGAGGCCTTTTTAACCACAAAGCAAGATAACCTCATCGATCTCGCAAAAGAGATCCGAAGAAAAGTCTGGCGATGGACAGGGATCCCCGTATCAGTAGGGATCGGCCCAACCAAAACCCTCGCTAAAATAGCCAACCACATCGCCAAAAAAGAACCCAAACACCGCGGCGTCTTCTCACTCGAAGACAGCCTCGAAGCGTTGACTACATTTCCCATTGAAGATGTTTGGGGAATCGGCAGACGCCTCACCAAACGAATGCACCAGATCGGCCTCCTCACCGCCCGCGATCTACAACAAGCGGACCCGGTTTTGATTCAAAGACGCTTTTCAGTCACCGTCTCAAAGACAGTACTCGAATTGCAAGGGACCTCCTGCTTGCCCTTAAGTGAGGCTCCATCCCCTGCCAAATCGATCACCCGCTCTCGTTCCTTTGGCAAACCAGTAGCTCGCCTAGAGGCGCTCGAAGAGGCCCTCTCCCACTTCGTAGCCACCGCAGCAAAAAAGCTCCGCACACAAGACCTCCTCGCCAAGCACCTGACCGTTTTTCTCACCACTTCTCCTTTCATTCAGACCCCTTACTCCAATAGCGCCTCCGCCTCCCTCTCAGTACCCACTGACTACACGCCTGCACTCATCACCAAAAGCAAACAGGCCCTCCGTCCCATTTTTCGCCCCGGGTACTCTTACAAAAAAGTAGGAGTGATCTTCAGCGACCTCTCTTCAAAAAAGGCGGTCCAAAGGGACTTCTTTGCTCCTCTTTTTCCAACCCCGGCAATCGACGCCATGGATAAGATCAATGCCAAACTGGGCAAATCCGCCTTGCAATTTGCCGCTGAAGGGATCGATAAGCCTTGGAAGATGAAGAGCTCCCACACCTCTAGGCGCTTCACTACCCATTGGGATGAATTGCTAACTGTTTCTCTCAAATGAAAACGAAAAATCGCTTTGCCTTATTTTTTCGAGTGGGTAGACTTTCAGGGAAAAACAGGGGAAAGCTATGGCAACAGGGGTACAAAACCAAGCAGGATCGGCTGCAACTTTCGCAGAATATAGATATACTCTCGTAGAACATTGTTATACTAGATTGCTAAGGCACAATGTTATAAGTGTTGCAAGCAACTCCTTGGGATGGGCAATTGCAAACTACGGAATTAAGCATTTCTTGAATGCAGAGCAAGTACCAAACGACTGGCATCTCCAAAAACTAAGTGCCCTCATTGTTCCTTTTTGCGAGAATTGCCCCCCTGATGAGATCTTAAAAGTCGCTTTGATTTTCTCAGCAATTATCGCAGGATTTACCACCTACAAATTAACAAAGAGAGCGATACAAACACACTCCGATCCAGTTACCAAGAACCATTTTACTATCGGTTTAGTCAATGGAATCTATGCAAGAGCTCTTGGTCATCTAGCAACTCCTTTGTTCTTCTCAATCGCCAACGGAAGAATTGCTCAAAGCACCTTTTTTCAAGGAGCTTGCTTGGTAAGCGGTTTCATGGGAGCCTATTTCGGCTTTATGAAGGGAGATCTTAAGAGCACTCGCACAAGCTGAAAAATACATTTATTCATCAATTAAGGAGAAGACATGACAACAGCAACAACCCCACTAACTCCTGCCACAAACCAGGTAGCTTTTGATCATACACGATTCATAAAGGACAGCTTGACAAACCTTGCAGGCAACTACATGGGATGGGTATTTGCAAAATACTTGATTCCATATGTTGCAACCGCCATGGACATTCCCAGTGACTGGCATATTCAAAAAGTCGATCTTCTTTTTTCTTCTTTCGAGAAATGTCAAACTCCCCTTCTTTGTGGAGGAGTTTTGGTTTCTGCATTTGCACTTCTCTCTTGTTTCGGTACATTCCAGTACGACTCCGAGGTGACAAAAAAAGATTTAGCTACTTCTAAGAGTCCCTTGGAAGAAAGAGTCAAAATTTGGATGGGAGGAGTAGTCAATGGAAGTTTTGCAAAGTTGCTTGGTTGTGTAGTTGCTCCATTGGAGCCAATGAACTTTTCATTTCTCAAAGTGACCGTTAGCCAAAGCACGTTTATGGCGGGACTTGCCCTAGTGGGTGGAATCTTAGGAGCCCACAGAGCTTTTTTGAATAGAGATGTCCGACAACAACATGCGAGCTGAAGTGAAGAGAGAAAAAACGAGCTGACAGTTTCAACTTCTAGAATTAACAAATTTGTTAATTTTATGAAGGTGAAACCGGGCCGCGGGAGGGCCTAAAGAGATGGCCGTTCACCCTTCAGAATGAAGCTCCAAGAACTTCTTATAAGCCTCACTCTGCCGTATTGGATCAAACTCCGCCCCTTTCAGCACCTGAGTGAGATCCTCCAGCCCCTCCTGAAAAGCTGCTTCTAACCACCCAACTGCAGGCTTATCTTTAGACAGCGCAGCGCAAGCATAGGCATTGCGCAAGGCAACATCCTTATTCGGCATCTCCTGAAAACAACTCCCCCCGATCTCTTCCACTAGGGGAAAGTCCTTTTCTTCGTAAGCGACTTTGTGCAGAAGGCAAAGCGCGTCGGAAGAGAGGTGAGAGCGATGAGGTACAAGCAGCTCATAAACCTCGTGCTCTTTTCCAAGATCATACTTGAGAAAGGCGAGGTGCTGGGTAGCCGTCAAGAAGATCATCCCCTTCCCCGCTTCATTGCGGACCTTCTCAAAGGCAAAGAGAGCCTGATCTTTTCGTCCCTGCTGAAGATCGAGCTCCGCCTGTCTAAGAGCCTCCTTGAGATGGTGACTGGTGTCCCCTTCAGCGAGATTCTTAAGGCGGCGATACATATCAAAGCTCTGGAAGGCAAAGAGGAAAAAGATGGCACCGATAAGGAAGTTTTGATAGAGGAAGAAAAAGAGACTTAATCCCCCCGAGATCACCATTCCAATGACGAGCGCATACCGCATCCCTTTCGCACCAAAAAAGGACTCGAGGGCAATGCGAAGGAGCTGCCCCCCATCAAGTGGCATAACGGGTACGAGATTCAAAATCGTCCAAATCAAATTGACCCAGTAAAAAAGGGTAAGAACGCTACCCATAAAACCAGCGGCAAGAGAGGGAACCTTTAAAAGGCCATAGGCGACCAAAAAGAGACAAAACCCGAAGATGGGTCCATTCAAAACGATGATGAACTGTTTCCAAAAAGGGAGCTTATCCCCTTGGTGATAGGTCAAACCACCGAGAGCGACGAGCTCAATGCGGGGCTGCAAACCAAAAAGCTTGGCAGTGATCCCGTGACCTAACTCGTGGATGATCACTGAAATGAGAATCACAAAAATCCAAACGAGGGTTCCGATGAGGCTGCCACTGTTGAGAAATCCGATGAGCGCAGCGGTGATCCAAAAAAAGGGACGGATGGTGATGGGGATTTTCCCCGGTATCGTGATCATTTTCTTTTCTTAAATGCCTCTTGCATTGCAAGTCCCATATCAGCGGGAGTCTCAGCGACAACGACACCAGCCTTCTTAAGAGCTTCCATTTTTCCTTTTGCGGTCCCCTGTCCTCCTGAGACTATCGCTCCTGCATGACCCATCCTCCTGCCAGGAGGAGCTGTTACTCCGGCAATGAACGCAGCGACAGGCTTGCTTGAGTGCTTTTTGATCCACTCCGCGGCTTCCTCTTCTGCGTTTCCCCCGATCTCCCCGATCAAGAGGATCCCTTTCGTTTCAGGGTCCTTCTCAAAAAGCTCGAGAACATCGATGAAGTCGGTCCCATTGAGGGGGTCTCCACCAATTCCTACGCAGGTAGTCTGCCCCAAACCCATCTGGGTCGTCTGCCAGACCGCCTCATAAGTGAGGGTTCCCGACTTGGAGACAATGCCCACTTTCCCCCGTTTGTGGATGTAGCCAGGCATGATTCCCATTTTAGTCTCTCCTACGGTGATCACCCCTGGGCAGTTGGGACCAATTAGGCGAGAAGTGGTGCTCATTTTCAGCACCCGGCTCACTTCGAGCATATCTCGAATAGGGATCCCTTCGGTGATGCAGACGATGATCTCCACTCCTGCGTCCTCTGCTTCGAGAATGGCATCAGCAGCAAAAGGAGGCGGGACAAAGACCAAAGAAGCGTTGCACCCAGTCACTATTTTTGCTTCATAAACGGTATCGAAGATGGGGAGGTCGAGAACGCTATCTCCCCCTTTGCCTGGGGTCACCCCTCCGACATAGTGGGAGCCATAGGCAATCCCCTGCTCAGTATGAAATCGCCCCGCCTGACCGGTGAGTCCCTGCGTGATGATTTTGGTCTTTTTTCCAATTAATATCGCCATTTTTTTCCTTAGAGTACTGAGACCGCCTTTTCAGCAGCCTCGGATAAGCTATCGGCTGCAACGATCGCAAGGCCCGACTCTTTGAGGAGTTTCTTCCCCTGATCGACATTGGTCCCCTCCATCCGAACGATGAGAGGAACTCCAATAGAATAGTCCTTCGCTGCGGCGATGATCCCCTCTGCAAGGACAGCGCAGTTCATGATCCCCCCAAAAATATTGACGAGGATCGCCTGGACATTGGGATCAGAGAGGATGATCTTAAATCCTTCAGCGACTTTTTCTTTTGAAGCGCCCCCTCCCACGTCGAGGAAGTTCGCTGGCTTCCCGCCGTGGTAGTGGATGATGTCCATCGTCGCCATAGCCAGTCCCGCACCATTGACCATGCAACCGATGTTCCCATCAAGGGCGATGTATGCGAGATCAAACTGCTTAGCAGCCCTCTCACTTTCTGATTGCTGTGTTGGGTCATAGAAACGGGAGATCTCGGGCTGACGAAAGAGAGCGTTGTCATCGATGCTGAGCTTGGCATCCAGAGCGAGGATCTCTCCCGCAGGAGTTAACACCAGAGGGTTGATTTCCAGCAGCGAAGCATCGCTCTCGATGAAGGCTTTTGCAAGTCCTGTAGCTACTTTCCTTCCGAGCTTCGCAAGGTCTTTCTTCCAACCCATGAAGTTGGTGAGACGTAAGGCATGGTAAGGTTTCAATGAGCCATCGAGCCCGATGGGAAGCGTGAGGATCTTTTCTGGGGATTTCTCAGCGATCTCTTCGATCTCCATCCCCCCTTCGGGTGAGGCGATCAACACAGGGCGAGCCTTTGCCCGATCGATAATGGCACCGACGTAATACTCTTTTTCAATTTGGACAGGAGGAGAGATCATTACCTTATGGGCAATCACCCCTTGAGGGCCGGTCTGATTATTGACCATCTTCATTCCGAGGAGCTCTTTAGAGAGCGAAAGAATCTCTTCTGGACTCTTGGCGAATTTGACACCACCGGCCTTTCCCCTTCCTCCAGCATGGACCTGAATTTTGATCACGGCCTCTTTCAGCTGCAGCTGCTCAATGCCGCGGCGCACCTCTGCCTCGTTAGAGGCGACTCGGAAGTCAGGCATTGGAATGCCATATTTCTTTAAGACTTCTTTCGCTTGGTACTCGTGGATATTCATTAGATACTTCCTTTTGATTCACTATATGTGCTAGAATCTCTTTTCAATCAAGGGGTATGATGGTACTAAAATTCTTTTATGAGCGATTTTCTAAGATCAAAAAGGCCCTGTCAAAAACAAGGGACGCTATCAGCGGGAGGATCCGTTCACTTTTCCAAGGCCCATGGGAAGAAGAGAGTTTTGATCAGCTGGAACAGATTCTCTTTGAAGCGGACCTCGGAGCGGCCTGCGTGAGCGAGCTGATCGATGCCACTCGGGACTTTCTGAAAAAAAATCGAGAAGCAGGGCTGGATGAAGTCCTTAACTTTTTAGAACAAAAGAGCCTGGAGATGCTCGATCTCCCTCCCCGCGTTGCCGCCAAATCCCCGCAGGAAGGGGACCCCCGTGTCATCTTGATTGTCGGAGTCAATGGAAGTGGAAAAACCACAAGCATCGCTAAGTATGCAAGCCACCTCAAAAATGAAGGAGAAAAGGTCCTCCTCGCAGCGGGAGATACCTTCCGCGCCGCGGCAATCGACCAACTGACCACCTGGGCTAAGAGATTAGACCTCCCCATCATCTCCTCAACACCGGGTGGAGATCCAGCGGCTGTTGCCTTTGATGCGGTGACAGCAGCAAAAGCGCGGGGGATAAACACCCTCCTTATCGATACCGCGGGAAGACTCCAAAATAAGACCGACCTCATGCGCGAGCTCGAAAAAATCACCCGGGTCATCCAAAAAGTGATCCCCGATGCCCCCCATGAGATCCTCCTCGTTCTCGATGCTACCACAGGACAAAATGCCGTCGATCAGGCAGAGGTGTTCCACTCGTTCACTCCCTTGACGGGCATCATCCTCGCAAAGTTGGACGGATCCGCGAAAGGGGGCATCGTCATGAGCATTTATCAGAAGTTGGGAATCCCCGTCGAATGGGTTGGGGTAGGAGAGCAGATCGACGATCTGATGCCCTTCGACAAAAAAGCCTATATGGAAGCTCTCTTCCAAGGAAGGTAATGTATGCGTAAAATTCTAGTTTTATTCCTTCTCGTCACTACCTCGGTTTTTTGCAGTGAAAAACCCACTCAGATCACCCTTTGGCATGCCTTTGATGGATGTCTCAAAGAGGTATTTGAAGAGATCATTTCCGACTTTAACTACCAGTCGGAAACCTACTTCATCTCGCCCAAAATGATCGGTAACTACAACGAGGTTTTTCAGCAGGGGCTCGATGCCTTTGAAAAGGGCAATCCTCCACACATTCTGCAGGTCTATGAGGTAGCAACTCTAACGGCTATGGAGAAGAAAGGGATGTTCATCCCCCTTGAAGACCTCATGTCCTCCTACAACAAGCGCTTCGATCCCGATGTCTACATCGATGCCGTGCGGGCCTTTTATACGAGTCCTTCGGGGATGATGATGTCTCTTCCCTGGAACGCTTCAACTGGAATTCTCTTCTACAACAAACTCGCTTTCTCTCAGGCGGGCCTCCATCCAGAAAAACCCCCAGAGACCTGGGAGAAACTCGAATCGTGCAGCGAAGCTCTCAAAGACGCTGGGTACATCGGCTTCACAACGGCATGGCCCGCTGGCTATCACCTAGAGCTCTTTTCCGCCTGGCACAACCTCGCCTTTGCAACGCATGGGAATGGATTCGAAAACGGAGAAGCGAAGCTCATTTTCAATGGCCCTGTACAGACAAAACATATCTCCAAAGTGGCCGAGTGGAAGAAGAAAGGGTACTTCGCCTATGCAGGGCGGGAGAAAGAAGAACCAGAAGCCCTGTTTACTGAAGGAAAGTGCGCAATTCTTTTGCAAAGTGGAAATCGCCTCCCCCTCATCAAGAGGAAAGCGAATTTCCCCATCGGTGTGGGGTATATGCCCTACTGGGCCTACCTCGTCGCAAAACCCTATAATCTTCCCATTGGAGGAAGCTCTTTCTGGGTTATTAAAGGGTTCTCCGATAAGGAGTATAGAGGAATCGTCCAGTTTTTTGACTACCTCTCCTCTACAGTTGTACAGGCTTACTGGCATCAGCAAACGGGCTACCTTCCCATTACCGATGCGGCTTACCACCTGACAAAGAAAAAGAAGTTCTATGAAGACCACCAAGCCGCAGAAATCGCCGTTTTGGAAGTTCTATCGAAACCACCCACTCCCTATACGAGAGGAATCCACCTCCCTGGATACTTAGAAGTTAGAGAGAAGATCATCGACTGTCTCGAAGAGGCCTTTGAAGGAGCTCTCACGGCAAAAGAAGCTCTTGACAAAGCAGTCACACAAGGCAATATGATCCTAGACCAAAACCGAATCACTCTTCAGAAGGAAGAGCATTGAAAAAGGCAATTGCATCGTAACCTGCCTTCATCCCATCTCCTGCTGAGATCGCTGCCTGATGGTAGCGGGGATCAGAGACATTGCCTGCGGCAAAGACTCCAAAAAGAGGGGTCTTTTGCGATCTTCCCTCCAGAAGAATATATCCTCTGCCGTCTACAGGAACCTGCCCCTCGACCAGAGCTGTATTGGGCACAATCCCAATCCCTAGAACAAGGGCATCAGCGGAGATCACCCTCCTCCCGTACGGTCCATTAAGAATAATGTGCGTCACTCTTTCAGCATCGCCGCAAATTTCCTGAACTTCCGCGTGGTAAAGGACGTCAATCTTCCCCATCCTCTTCTTTGCAATCTTCACATTGAAGAAAGGCTTTTGCAGCTGATTGCCCCGGACAACTAGGGTCACTCTCTCGGCAGTTTTCGCTAGGATGCAAGCCTTCTTAACCGCATCGAGACCCGCTCCGACGACAACCACTCTTTTCCCAGAGAAGCGATCGGCACTTGTCGCATAGACATACATCTCAACCCCTTTTCCCATGTAGGCATTTTCTCCCTTCACCTTGAGCCGTTTCTGAGAAGACCCCATCGCCAGGATCACCGCCTTTGCATAGTACTCCTTTCCCACATCCGTACTGATGCGGTAGGGCCAATCGGAAAAATCAATCGCTGTGATCGCTTCCTCATGAAAATGACAGCCAAACTTTTTCACTTGCTCGATGAGTCTTTCTATCACCACTTCCCCCTTACCGGGAACTGACGCTGGCCAGTTCCCAAGACAGGTGTAGGCATTCAAGGGGCCACCGAGTTTTCCCCCTTGGAAGATGTGCGTCTCTATCTGCTCCCTTCCCGTTACAAGCGCGCTGCCCAAACCCGCAGGTCCAGCTCCAATCACTGCAACAGAGAGGACCTCCTCATCTGCCGTTAGGAAAAAACAAGAGAAGAAAAGAAAAAGGAAGAGGATTTTTTGCATACCACAAGTATTCATAGTCAGGGGTTTTTCCAAAGCAAAAAAAATTGTCTATTTGCAGGAACTTCTGCCAATGTGCTAGACTAAAAACCATCATGCAGCAGGTAGAAATTTCTCTCCATTCCCCTTTCACAAGCAAAACCGTGAGTGAGAGTCAGAATCGTTCTCTTCTTCTCCAGTTCCTCTTAGCAGAGATATTATCTGCTGTAGGAGCCATTAATCGGGATGAGCCCCAAGAAAAAATCTTCTCAGAGCCAGTTTTGCTCTTTCCCTTCGCCTGGTCTCGATCGATCGGCTCACTAAATAAAATCGAAGAGCATGCAAAACTCCTTTCTTTTGCATTCCCAAAACAAGAAGAGAATGCTCTCTCTTTCATTCATTCAGTTCTACAACTGGAAGAGAAAATCTCTGGCGAAGATCTATTAACAAAAGAAGAAATGACAAATGAATTCCGAAAGCTCTACATCCAGCTCGATCCTTTTCTACTCTCCTGCTGCAAAAGTGAAACGCTCCTTTTGTTTCTTTTGCTAAATAGAGAGAAGATCGATGCCCTTGCCTCTCCAGAGAACCTCTCTTCGCTCATTGCTCGGATGCTCCCCAAGGGGATCGAATCTCTCGCTACTATCATCTGCAGAGAGTATAAGAACCGGGGCTTCACCGCCCTTTGTGAAGAAATCGATGAGATCCTCGGCGAACATGTCTAACACTCCTAAAGAACTCTACCACGCTCTTGTCAGCGATACCTTAGCGCTCATCAAAGAAAAGATCCCCGTGATCAAAACAAAAGAAATACCAAAGCTATCTCTTCCTCTCCCCAAGATAGAACCTGTCAAAGCACCAGTAGCGCGCGAAGAACCCCCACCTCCTCTTATAGAGAAGCCTTCCCTGCCTCCCAAGCCCTCCACAGAAAAAAATGAGCCCATCTTTGCAATGGTGAAAAAGCACCTTCCTCACATCAAACTCATCGAAGAGATCCCCCTCCCTCCTATCCAACAAGGGATCGCAATCCTTCTCTTCCACCCTGAAGACCTCCCCTTCATCAAGAAGCTCGCCAATGCGATCCAAACCCACCTTTGCCCTGTGCAAATCTTCGACGGAGAAAAACTCGAAAAGGAAAATAGCTGGGAAAAACTTCAGAGTGACGAGAGGATTTCTCTCCTCTTGACCCAAAGAGAAGAGCTCCCCGCACCCCTCTCATCTCTCCCCAAAATTTTCCTCGCTCAGGCCACTACCTATCAGAACAATCCGCAAGAGAAAAAAATGCTCTGGAAAGCCCTATGCCAACAGGTTCCCCAACAGTCGCACTCGTCATCTTAGATGACGCCCTCGACCGCCCTCTAGACTACGCGATTCCCGAAGAGCTTCTCGGGCTTCAGATGGGAACGCGTGTGCAAGTTCCCCTGCAAAAGCGCTCAGCCAAAGGAACCATCCTCGCTTTGAAAAGGGCCAGTAAGTACCCCAATTTGCGCTTCATCGAAAAAGCATTAAGTGATGAGCCTCTCATCTCTCCCGAACTTTTTACTCTCGCTGACTGGATCTCCAAATACTATTTGGCTCCTCTGACAAAAGTCCTTAAGTCGATTCTCCCGCCCCCTCTGCGCAATGAGAAAGGGCGCCACAAAATGCAGAGCTTTGTCAAACCCCTTCAATCCAAAGAGAAGCTGCGCACCCTATGTGAAGAGCTAAGAAAAAAACACCCCGCGCAGGCCAAGATTCTCGATCAGCTTTTGCAAGCACCAAAGGGGCTTCTCCTCAGCGAAATCCTAGAAAAAGCCGCCGTCTCAGTAAGCCCCATTAAAACCCTCGCCAAGAAAGAAATCCTCTCTCTGCAAGAAATCCAGATCGACCGCTCCCCCATTTTCAAGTATGAGTTCTTTCCCACCAAACCAAAAATACTCAGCCCCGAGCAAAAAAATTGCCTGGAGCAGATCCTTAAAAGTCTGGGACGCTTCCAACCCCACCTCATCTACGGCGTCACAGGTAGCGGTAAGACCGAGATCTACCTCCAGGCGATCGATAGCGTTCTCAAAGAAGGGAAGGGAGTGATCTACCTCGTTCCCGAGATCGCCCTGACCTCGCAGACCATCGAACGATTCAAAGGACGATTCGGCGGAGAAAACATCGCTATTCTCCACCACCGCCTCTCAGATGGAGAGCGGTACGACACGTGGCACAAGATCCGCTCCGGCGCCGCAAAAATCGCCATTGGAGCGAGGTCCGCCATCTTTAGCCCCGTGCCAAACTTGGGACTCATCGTTGTCGATGAGGAGCACGAGTCAGCTTACAAGCAAAGTGATGAAGCGCCTAAATACCACGCCCGCGATGTCGCCGTCATGAGAAGCAAACTGGCTAGCTGCCCAATTCTTCTCGGGAGCGCCACCCCCTCTCTTGAGAGCTACACCAATGCCCTTAAGGGAAAATACGAACTCCATATTCTTAAAAATAGACATGGAAATGCAAAGTTACCCAACGTAAAAATCATCGATATGGTACCAGAATTTGAGAAGGCAAAGGGGTTCACCCTCTTCTCAGATCCCCTTCTGCAAGGGATCAAAACCAGACTAGAAAAGGGAGAGCAGGTCCTTCTTTTCCTCAATCGACGGGGCTATCACACCTCTGCATCGTGCACCGTCTGTCCCTATGTCGTCAAATGCCCCGACTGCGAACTCACCCTCACCTATCACCGAGGAGAATCCACGCTGGCCTGCCATCTCTGCGACTATCGGATCCCACCGCCGAGGAGCTGCCCCGAGTGCAATAAAGAGGGACCCCTCAAATTCAAAGGGGTCGGCACAGAGATGGTCGAGAAAGCTCTCCACGCCCTCTTTCCTACCATCCGATCTTTACGCCTCGATGCTGACACCACACGTCATAAGGGTGCCCACGATAAAATCTTCCGCTCTTTTCGCTCAGGCAAAGCCGATGTCTTGATTGGAACGCAGATGATTGCAAAGGGGCTCCATTTTCCCCTAGTGACCCTTGTCGGTGTGATCAACGCCGATGGAAGCCTCAACATCCCCGACTTCCGCGCTAGTGAAAACGTCTTCCAACTCCTCACCCAGGTTGCAGGGCGTGCGGGAAGAGGAGACCTCCCAGGAACAGTGATCATACAGACCCGCCTTCCAGAAAATCCGATCCTTCGACTCGCCTCAAGCCAAGACTTTGAAGGGTTCTATACAGAAGAAATCGAGACGAGAGATCTCTTTGCCTTTCCCCCTTTCACCCACCTGGTCAAATTCTCCTTTTCTGGAGAAGATCCGGGGCAATGTGAAGAAGTGGGAAAAGAGATCCGCTCTTTCCTCGTCGCTCACCTTTCAAAGGAAGAAGAGATCCTACCCGTAGTCCCCTGCGGCTATGCAAAAATCAAGAGAAAGTACCGCTACCAATGTCTAGTGAAAGGCAAAAAGATCTTCAGAATCCTACCCGTCGCAGAAAAAGCAAAAGCGGCATTTGGAAGAAGAGGCGGGGTCCGCCTCTCCATAGAAGTGGATCCCCAGTCGACCTATTTTTAGTTACCTGAAGGAGCCTGCTGCGTAATCAGGAGCTTCGAGACCCCTGCCACAAGACTATTCCAGTAAGCACCTGGTTGATTGTAAATGCAATTCCCGACTGCAAAGGCAATTGCCACTGAGGTAAGTCCCGTAACAATTGCAGAGATAGAAAAGTGAAAGATAGCAGAAAAACCGAGCATACCAAGAACAACCATTGAAACGAGAGCGACGACTGGGTACTTCTGCACAAGATGGGCAATATCCCCTGGGAATTCCTTCACAATCTGATGAAACTCTGTTGGGTAATAGGGAGCCTGCGGAGGAATTCCCCCCGGCACTCGAATACCGTCATCTGAAACTACGTTAAGACTCATCGTATTTCTCCTTTTTTAATCCTTATTCGCGATAAATTTTACTCCCACTCTAAATTTTCCTTCAAGGAAAAATCCCTTTTCTTGTTATCCTTTCTCCTCAAAGGAGGTGGATATGATCGAAGTAGAGAAAAAAGTCTCACTTGAAGAAGAAGACCTTTCAAAAATTGAGCAGATGGGAACCTATCTCGGAGCCTCGATCATCACCGATACCTATTTCGATACGCCTGACTTTCGGTATACAACAAGCGACATTTGGCTGCGAGAAAGAGAAGCGAGGTATGAACTCAAAGTAGGCGTCCGAGGGCTCAGCGGAACCTTCGACCGATATGAAGAGGTGGTCGAAGAAAGACCTATCCTTCAGAAACTCGGACTCGATAGAGAAAAAGACCTTTCACAAGCTCTGCCCAAAGCACAAATTTTCCCTTACGCGAGTTTTCAAACCATTAGGCGCAAATACCAAATCGATGCGTTCACCCTTGACCTCGATCTCGCCTATTTCGATGACTTCATTTACCGAATCGCTGAAGTAGAACTCATGGTGAGCAGTGAGAGTAAAATCCCACAAGCCGAGGAATCCCTCGAAGAATTTCTTAAGTACATAGGGATCAATACCGAAAAAAAAGTCAAACCCAAACTCATTGAATTCCTCTCACGAAAAAATCCCACCCACTACCATGCCTTGCAGGTCTCTGGCATTGTGGATTAATGGGATTTTCTCTATCCTCATCTCCTATGGAAACAGCTTCCCCAGATTATCATTCCCATGAGGAATTTCAGCTCAGACGGAAAAAATTAGACGAGATCCTAACCCTCGACATTGACCCCTACCCAGCGAAATTCACCCCAACCGATTTAGCAGAAGAACTCAAAGAAACCTTTGCTGAAAAGTCCCTCGGCCACTCTGAAGAAGCAGGCAACGGAGAAACCCCAGAGACCACTGTTGCCGGACGACTGGTCCTCTTCCGCGCCATGGGTAAAAACGCCTTTGGCCACATTCAAGACTCCTCTGGACGGATCCAAATCATGTTCAACCGGGATCTGACAAAAGTCACCGGCCTCTCTGAAGAAGCAGAAATCCGCCCCCTCAAGTTCATTGAAAAAAAGCTCGATCTCGGAGACATCATCGGAATCAAGGGAAACCTCTTCCTCACACAAAAGGGTGAGCTCACGATTTTTGCCAAAGAGGTGACCCTCCTCTGTAAAACCCTCCTTCCTCTCCCCGATAAACACAGCGGCCTTACCGATAAAGGAGTTCGCTACCGCAAGCGCTGGCTCGATCTCATCTCCAACGAAGAATCGAAAAAGATCCTCCTCCTCCGCTCATTCATCGTACAAATCTCCCGCAAGTATTTTGAAGACTTGGGATTCCTCGAAGTGGAAACCCCCATCTTACAAAATGTCTACGGAGGAGCCGCTGCACGCCCCTTTAAAACCACCCTCAACGCTCTCGATCACCAAGAGATGTTCTTGCGCATCTCCCTTGAGATCCCACTAAAAAAACTCCTCGTCGGCGGCATTGACAAAGTCTTTGAAATCAGTAAGGTTTTTCGCAACGAAGGGATCGACAAAACCCACAATCCCGAATTCACCGAACTAGAAGCCTATGCAGCCTACTGGGATTACAACGACATGATGGAGGCAATGGAAAAACTCTTTGAGACCATCGCCCTCACCCTTTTCAAAACGACAACCCTCTCCATTGAAAGAGATGGGACAACACACGAGATCGACGTAAAAGCCCCCTGGAAGCGTCTCACCATGAAAGAGAGCATCCAAACGTATGCCCACATCGACGTTGACAACACCTCGGACGAAGAGCTCGCCAAAATCCTCACAGAGACCGGCAACCTCGCCCCCGATGAAATCAAAAAAGCCACCAGAGGCAAACGGATCGCCATGCTCTTTGAAGAGCTCGTGGAGCACCACTTGATCCAGCCTCACCACATCATCGATCACCCCATTGAGACCACTCCCCTCTGCAAGCTCCACAGGGATCCTTCCCAAGCAAAGATGGGCATCGTCGAGCGCTTCGAGAGCTTTATCCTAGGGGGAGAGTTCTGCAACGCCTATACAGAGCTCAACGATCCGGTCTTGCAACGCAAGCTCCTCGAAGACCAAGCAGCCCAAAAACAAGCCGGAGATGAAGAGGCCAATCCCCTCGATGAAGAGTTCATCGAAGCGATCTGTCAGGGGATGCCCCCTGCCTCAGGCATTGGAATTGGCATCGATCGGATGGTGATGCTCTTCACAAAAGTAGAATCGATCCGCGATGTCCTCTACTTCCCCCTCATGCGCTCTGAGCATGAGAGCTGAAGCGCTTAATTTTC
Organism: Chlamydiota bacterium; assembly: GCA_011064965.1. Lineage (GTDB taxonomy): Bacteria > Chlamydiota > Chlamydiia > Chlamydiales > Rhabdochlamydiaceae > Sacchariniichlamydia. Next base: position 18,090 of record JAAKFS010000005.1, on the reverse strand, counting down.
CATTGTACCTTCCTTTGAAAAAGGAGACCTCCTTTAGGGCTTCGAATCAACAGGCCTAATCACCCAGTACTAAGCCCATCTCCACCATCTTGTAAAAGCCCTTGAACTATCCAGAGATAATATCCTGTTTTCAAAAGACTTATAACCAGAAACAACCGCGATTTCATCCTTGAAAATAATTGCTATAATAAGCTATAATTTATTAATAAACAAAAAGACAATTATTTATGAGTATTGCTAGTACTTCAATGGCTCGATCTCCATCAAGCTTGACCTCACAAAGACTTGAAGAGTCGGGCACGAAACTGAGTAAAGCCATAGATGATCTCCTAGAGAAATTTCCAGATATTGACATATCCCGGAAGACACTTGAAAAAAGGATCGAAGAAACCAATTTCAAAGAAAAAAACCAATGCAAGATCTTGAACTTTATTAGCGAATTTAAGATCCAAAGACTACACTTTAGTTACCCTTGCTGCATTCGCAAATTCAAAGAAATTACTGAAGAAGAAATACCGGATATTATCAATAAACTAAGCCAATTTTTTATATATTTATCAGCTTCGAGGTTTTTTTCTTATGACCTATATGAACTTCTTGAATTTATAAACAGCTCCAAAAACTGGAAGAATTCTTTCGATCAACTAAAACTGGTTATAACTTTTATCGGATGCGATCCTACCACTCTGGCTAATGATCTCAACACTATAGCAGAAGTTTTAGGAGAAATCCACACTCTTGAACAATCAGATGCAGAAGCTCTTGCTAATATGCTGAATCGGCCGTTGTCACAGCTAATCCTACCCTCTTCAAATATATTTGCTGGTTTTGCTGTTTTTTTGCGTGGATTTAATCGCAGTGTTAAATTTACTAAAGTAAACCCAATTCAATTGCTTAAATATTTTGAAACACTCGTTATAAATGACACTCTCTCCTATAACACTCTATTTGGCTTAAATTATTTTCTCTACCTTAAAAACGAGAAGGGAATACAGTTTGTCAGCCAATACTTTAAAGACTATCGGGATCCAGATCAGCAAACCATTAACCATTTTTTCACGGCATATTATGCAGTTCAGAAAGTAACCGAAGGGAAACTCCTCAAAGTTCTTTGCCACAAGCTTTTTGTAATGAAAAAGGAGGACTTTTCTTCAGTTAAAGACTACCACATACTAGTTCAAAATATAAAACGTTCCTATGAAAGTGGGAATGACATTAGTACAGAAGTCGCTCTCCATATTTTAGACTCTTTGGATTCGGATCAGATATTGGAGTTTAAGCATTTTGAGTTCATGACGAATTGTTGTTATGCTTATGGCTCATCACACGAAAAAAATGATGAAATCTTAAACCTAGATTTTTCTGAGAAAACCTTTGAGGGTAGAATTGTTGCTATCCTTAATGTCTTATTCCCTAGAAGAGGGATCACTGATTTAAGCTCAGAAACCATCGTAAAACTTTATAACAATGCGGATCCTCCTCTACTTCCGAGTAGTGTAAAAGAATTACCAGAAGACTGTATCCCCGACTTTTTTTTCCATGCAGAATGGTTGTCCTTATACATAAAAAATAAAGAACAAGTTGATGAAATCCTCAGCCTTTCCCTAGACAACAGCCATGATGATGAAAAGCAAGCTCAAATAAATAAAATCGTTGCGGCTATTTATTTCGGAAGCATCAAACATCCAAAGAATTTAAATCCTGAACAAAGATCCTTCTACTTAGATCTGATGATTAAACATCCGAACATTTCGAAAAAGATATTAGAAGCCCAAGCGGGAGTAGAAAATATTACACTCGCCGATGGTGGAGGGATTCAAGAACGATTTACTGCTTTTTCCAGAACTTTTTTTAGAGACATGGACTTAGAAAAAATTATAGATAGGACCTCCCCTTTCCTACAAGACTACAAATCTGAGGTACTTGATCACTTAAATGATGAACCAATTGTCGTAGAAGGTGCAAATATCATCAGTATTTTAGAAAAAAAATCATACATATTTGAAAGATGGCAAGGTAGAACTCAGATTTTCAAACACCAAACGGGTGGCACTTACTTAGCTTTAAAATGGCTCAAGAAGAATGAAGATCTGTCTCTGTTTAACCGTGAATTAAGAACCCTAATTTTCTTGACAAGGAAAAAAGATGAGCTCGGATTAAAGAGTGCCTTACCAATCCCTCATGGGATCTATCAAAACGGGATTTCTCTTCCCAATCAACACAAGAGAAACATTGATGATGGAATAGAAACTAATCAAGAAGTTGCGTATATGTATACCTGCCTAGATGACAGCTATTTTCAATATGTGCATGATAAAGAGCTTTCTGAAGAAGAATTTATGGATGCATGCGAAAGGGCCTATCACGACCTTTTTGTTTTGGCCAAGCATGGACTTGTCTGGACTGCTCTTGCAGATCTTTTTCACACTCTGACAGAAAACCGGAGTAACAGAGATGACTCTGGTGTTTATATCCCATTGGTAGGTCTTTTAAGATATGGCTCTAGCATAAGTGGGCCAGGACGAATCAATGGTTTCAGAAAAGCTGTAGAATATCTAAATATCCGCCGCTCAGGAATTGCTGATTTTGGTGATAGTGGAACCATCTTTGAGGCGACCTCAGTAGATCATCCTAGAATCAAAGTATCCCATAAAAATTTATTTTACAAAAGCGGTAAAGCGTTATTCACAAATCTAAAAACTCTCCTTTTTGCAAATTATCTTGCAGAATACTTGCTTGTTTTTGAACTGGCCCTCGGGTATCGAAAGTCTAAGCGCTCTGAACTAAATATTGAAAATCCTGGTCATTCAGAAAACATTACAAATATGGTCTTACGAATCGCTCACATCGCCACTCAGGCATTTACAAATCTTGGTAAAATAGATTCTGAAGCTCTTGTAGAAACGGCATGCCAAAGTTACGACCATCTAGGCAGGGAGAACTGCTACTGGATGAATGCCGCGAACTATTCTGATGATATTCAGAGGAATCAGATACGAAAAGATATTTATCTTGATCAGATAATTGTCAGAGTGGATGCAACTAGGGGTCGAAACTCATTTATACCTGAAATTGGCTATAGTGTTGATAGAGAGAATTTAGATCTTGGCCCACTAAATGGCCCAGACCCCCGTCCTATGTCAGCGCAATATCATCATTTACTACCCATGTTCTTACTAAAAGATTCAGAGTCTTAAGCTCCAAAATCAGAAGTCTTAATCCGAAGCGTGGTCAGCTTTTGTACCTCCCACGCCCATCAAGATCCACAATAGTCTCAATCATGCAGAAGGGAACGAGCAAGGGAAAGCCCCAGCTCTGTGAGATAGACCTCGTCCCCATCCTTCTTCAGAAAGTTGTTCTTGGTGAGAGTTTGTACAATCGTGTCGACACTCTTCGTGTGATAGCCAAGAGCATTCCCAAGCTTATATCGATCCATTGCGCTGCTCTTTGATAGCTTGAAGAGTTTGAGGAGGTAGAGCTCTTCCTTGCTCTTCTTCCTCTGACTCATGAACTCCCCTTCTTCAAACGAGGCCCCGATGGGGTATCTTCGATCAGATAACCACTGGAAGTGATCAGATCCCGCTGCTTATCCGCTTCAGCCCAGTTCTTGCCCTTGCGAGCCTCTTCTCTTTTCGCAAGCGCGTCGATGAGCTGCTGGGGGATATCGAGCTCTTCCCTTTCAAAGGGAATGAACCCAAGCACTGCATCAAACTCCCGCAATAGGTCCAGAACAGCGATTGCCTCTTCTTTTCCTATCTTTTTCTCATCACACAGGGAATTGACCTTCCGGACAAGCTCAAATAAAGCGGCAAGAGCCTCTGCGATGTTGAGATCATCGGCAAGGGGTTTGATAAACGCTTCCTTCGCCTCTTCCAGAAGAGAGGAGACACTCTCCCCCTCTCCTTCGACCTTCTGCAACCGATCCACAAAATCCCCCAGTCGCTCAAGAGTAGCTCTAGCAGCCTCGAGCCCCTGCATCGTGAAGTTAAGCTGCGTTCGATAGTGGGTGCTGATGAGCATCACCCGCACCTCTTGGCCTGTATATCCCTTCTCGAGAAGGTCACGAAGAGTGTAGAAATTGCCAAGGCTCTTCGACATTTTTTTGTTATCGACAAGTAAGTGCTCAGAGTGGAGCCAGAGATTGACAAAGTGCTCTCCCGTACACCCTTCCGACTGGGCAATCTCGTTTTCGTGATGGGGAAAGATATTGTCGACACCGCCAACATGGATATCGATCCGCTCACCGAGAAGGCTCATCGACATAGCCGAACACTCGATGTGCCAGCCGGGACGTCCCTTCCCAAAGGGACTCTCCCAGTAGATCTCTCCATCTCTTTCGGTATCGTACGCTTTCCAGAGGACGAAGTCGGAGACATTTTCTTTATCGTACTCATCGGTGCCTACCCGGTCAGAAGCTCCCGCTTTGAGCTCATCGAGCTTCAAGTGGGAGAGTCTCCCATACGTGGGGAACTTAGCAATCGAGTAGTAGATGCTCCCATCGGTTCCCTTATAAGCAATGCCTTTATCAATGAGATCCTCGATGATCGCAATCATCTTTGGGAAATACTCAGTTGCTCTGGGGTAGTGCTCAGCCCGCTCAACATTTAGGGTATCGAGATCTTCAAAAAAGGCATCGATGTAGGGCTTTGTAAAAGCATCGAGTGTTTTCTTCTCGCGGATAGCTCCTAGGATCGTCTTATCATCAACATCGGTCAGGTTCATCACATGGGTAAGAGAAAATCCCAGAAACTTCAAACTCCGTCGCAGAAGATCCTCAAACACATATGTGCGGAAATTCCCGATATGGGCAAAATTATAGACAGTAGGGCCGCAGGTATAGAGTTTGATGTGATTTCCCTCTTGGGGAATCACTTCCTCCTTTTGCCGCGATTCAGTGTTATATAAGGTAAGGGCAGGCAGTGTCATACAAAGACCTATAGCTCATCAAGTAGACGATAGTGAGTTTTTCCAGTACCCGTCAAGGGGATTTCCTCAAGTCTTTTCACTTCTGCAATTTTGACAAGGCGCCCAACTCCCTTCTTTTTGAGTGCTGAGTTGACTAGCTCCCTAACAAGATCCAAAGAGGTGTAAAGAAGAATTTCCGGCTTCTCACTTTCAATACCCCGAGCAACCACAGCAAGGTAGGGGCCAGCGGGCTTTTTCGGAGCCCATCCCATCTCTTGACTAATGGCCCGCAAGTCATCTTCGATCCCGCCAAGACTCACCATCTCCCCTCCAATTTTGACGAAGCGCTTGAGCCTTCCCGTCAATATGAGGGTCCCATCTCGATCAATATAGCCCCGATCACCTGAGCGGTACCACCGTTTCCCATCCATCTCTATGAAGGGGTTTCTATCCTCACCAAGATACCCGGCAAAGATATTCGGACCGTAGATACAGATCTCTCCCTCATCGGCAAGACTCCCCGTCTCCGGATCGATCACCATAAGCTCGACACCTGGAATAGGTCGTCCCACGCCCCGATTCGACTCCCCTTCCCGTTCCATAGTGACGATTGGACTGCATTCGGTGATTCCATACCCCTCCAAGAAGATCCGTCCCTCCATCGCGCCATAGAGATCTGCGGGAGCTTTCTCTGCACCGGTGACGATCATGCGCAGGCTTTCGAGCTGCTCTTCGCTTGCAACGCGCAAAAGCCCCTGCACAAAGCTCGGTGCGCAGCAAAAAATAGTGGGCTTGAAGTGCTCAATGTCATTGGCAAGAGCGCGGCTATCAGTCGGATCGGGAGCGTAGCAGACCCGTATCCCTCCGATCAGGGGAAAGAACCCCGTCACTGAAAAGCCAAAGGAGTGGAAAGGAGGAAGGACCCCGTAGAGAGTATCGCTCGGAAGGATATTCACCGCCGAGAGGGCAGCTCTTAAATTATAGAGAATGTTCCGATGCGTTAAAGGAACTCCTTTGGGAAGCGATTCTGTCCCACTGGTAAAGATGACCACCGCCGTATCATTTTCATTCTGGCTAAGTTTAAGCTTAGAGAGGAGCTTCTTTTTTCCCAAAAAACTTAAAAAGAGCCCTTTGAGCTTATCCCCTAAAGAAATCTCTCTTCGGAACTCTTCAAGTAAAACAAGAAGGTCATCGACCTCTCCTAAATCGCCGCTCTCCAAACGGCTCAAAAACCGAAAAGAGCTAAGGACTACCTTAAGACCGGTCACATTGGCTGAATGCTCCAAGCTCCTCGGGCCTGCTGTCCAGTTGAGCATGACGGGGACCTTACCCGCTAGCATCACTCCTAAGATCACAACATAGGCAGTTGTCGAAGCAGGAAGGAGAATACCAATATGATCTCCTGGCATCTCTTGAATCTTCCTCGAGAGAACAAGGGCCGATCGTTTGATTTTTTGGTAAGAGAGAACGCCAGCCATATTATCTGCGCAGGCAGTTGCCTTGCCCATCCGCTCGCAAGTGATCAGAAAAGCCTCAGCAAGCGTCTGCGCTTCTGGAATAAGAGGACTTTTTCTTTTTCCCTCTTTCGGCCACTTCGATTTTTTCTTACGCTGAACAGCAGGGGTAAGTTCTTTCTTTGCCCCCGCGGCTGCCTGAAGAAGATCGCCCACCGTCTGCAGCTGCCCGAAAGCAAGTCCCTCGACATCGTAGCGCTCCTCGAGCACAATATAAAGTTGAGAGACATCGAGAGAGTCGAGTCCGAGATCATGAGAAAGATGGAGCAAAGGGGTAAGGTCTTCTGGCTTGCGACGGGTCATCTTAGAAAGAGAGGCTAGAACCTGCTCTTTGATCTCCTCTGGAACGACGACCTCTTCTAGAAAACCCGCTTGCGCAGGAGTTTGTTGGACAGCAAGCTCCTCCTTCCACAATGAATAGGAGACCAACTTCAATGGTTCCGGGCCATCCTTATTGTACCACTTTTCCAGCCACTTGTTGATCTCAGCCCTTGTCCCTTTCCTCGGAAAGGTCTCCCCTGCCAGCTCGATTTCAACGGTAACTTTTCGCCTCGGCGAGAAAAAAATCCCATTTTTCAGGATCGTCTTGAACCCTTTCCGGAGCGACTTGCCAAAATCGGGAGACATGCCAGTGAGGGCGCAGGAGAACATACTTCCCCATAGTCCTGTCGTCCGTACAAGCACAATATTGACTTCGGGCCGTTCCTTCAATAGATCGGGGATTAAAGAAGCACCCCCGATCCTCTCATCGGGTGTTCTCTTCAGTTTCCCAGCCGGGTAGATCAAAAAGTTCTCCCCCTGATCGAGCTCCTCAATGAGTTTCTGTTTGAGCTTTTCAATCCGCCTCACCTTCCACTTATTGGCAAAATCCATCGTCGGCAGAGGAAGCGCACGGACCATATCCATAAAAAAACGCAAGCCTTTCTGATAATAGAAGTGCTCAACAGCGAGTGGCCTCGGCCGAAACGAGGGCCAAAAAATCTGCATCATGATCTGCGGGTCCATTTCAGCAGGATGGTTTGGAAGAAAGAGGATCCCCTTCATCGATTTGGGGATATTTGATAAGCCCTTCACTTCTATCTTGTAACGCAAAGATAGCAAACATCGTAAGACAATGTAAAAGAGCTGAAGGCCCAACTGGCGCAAAAATTTCATAGCGCTCCATCTTACCGCTTGATTGACTTAATATCTACAAAGGACTAACTGTTCCTTATGGTAGACTCGCAGAAACCCAGACCCTATTCCTCCATGAAGGCGTTCGCACAGAGGGTAGCAAAGACCCTGCGCCTTGCCACAAAAACCCCCTCTCCCAAAAAAAGAAAAGTCACTAAAGATCCCCCTTTAAGTAGCGCCAACAAAATCGAACAGATTGCCAAAATGCTCCGCTCCCAAGTGAACAAAAGACGAAAAAAAGATTAATTTCTCATTAAGCAAACTTTTTGTTTGTATAAAAATGCGACGATGCGAATGATCGGAATTGTAGAACGAACCATAAGGAGATGAGATATGGTACGGATAACAGAAGCGGGGAGACCCGGTCCTTTGCCAGACAGAGAACCAACTCCCAAATCAGCAGAACTGAATCGAAGTGTCGAAATGACACGAGCTGTAGCAGAAAAAACGGTTCTCTATCGGTATTCACCAACAGAGAGTAGGTTTTCTAGTGGAGCTCCAGATCTAGAAGCTTCAGCTAAAATAGCCACACTATTCGGCTAAACTTGTTTGAGCATAAAAAAAGACCCGCCTCTTTAGGTGGGTCTTTTTATTTTATCTGAAGTAGTTCAGCTTCCGAAGGGTATAAAAGACAATACCAAGCTTAAACAGATCCCCAACGACAAAAGGATAGCACCCCATCATCAGGGCCTTCTTTGCCCCCACAAAAAGAGCCAGATGCGGCACCCCAAAGACATAATCTAGGGCATTACCCAGCAACATGATCGCAAAGATCTTCAGAGGGGTCTTTTCCTTTAGTTGCTCAGAGAAAAGAGCGATGGTAAAAGAGAGGACTGCAAACCCCACGAGATAGCCGCCGGTTGGTCCCAACAAATAGGGAATACCGCTTCCCCCGCCTGCAAACACAGGGGCACCCATTGCTCCTTGCGCTAGATAAGCGAGCGTTGCTAGAAATCCCCGCTTACCAAGGTAAACAGAGAAAAAGATCACAGCCTGAACCGAAAAAATAATAGGGACAGGAGTGAAAGGGAGAGGAATCACAATTCTCGCTGCGAGTCCAATGAGCAAACTTGCCCCGAGAACAATTAAAACATCCTTAAGGAGACTCACTCCTTTAGATTCTGAAGGATATGAAAGAGCATGTGACATAGGATACCTCCTATTTATTTCACTTAAAAGAGTAACCGATTAGGCAATAAAAAGCGAGACCACCCTAAATATGAATTTTATTGAAACACTCTTCCCAAGGGTGACAGGGAGAGGCCAAAACAGCCTCTGTAGAGGAGGCCCAACCGGGAATAGAACCGATAAAATGAGAGCCAACTCTTGCGAGCTTATCGAATTTTCCCGCGTGGTCCGTCTCCTCTCTTTGGAAGGAAAACTCCCGATGGATATCGAGATGCTTGGAGAAAGTTTTCATCTTCGTTGCAAACAAACCTTCTGTTGCAGGGATCGTTCCCCAATGGGACCGCGAGGTAGTGAATAGGCGCGCCGAGGCCTCACTCCCCTGATATCTATCCCGAGAATCACAAAGGGTCACATAATCAGCCTCTTTCAGGGTAAAGCTCTCGATCAGAACATCCACCCATCCCTTTTTATGTAGAGTTGAGAGATCGAGAAAATAGAGGATCGTCTCTTTAGACAATTTCTGATTGATCACGTAGTCAAGGATCGCTAGGAAGGAGTTAGCTTCCATTTCCGGGTGGTTTTCGATAATGGGGAAATGGTTTTGCCTATAGAGAAAATCTGGAGCCTTCGCATCGAGAAAGAGGGTGACGTTCACCTTGGATAGATCTGTCGTTTCAAGAAAATTCTCAAAGCACCCTTCCAGGGAGTAGCCTTTGAGTCTTTTGTTCTCTTGGCCGCCTTTACTAGGCAAGCAAACGAGCACCTCAATTTTGGGTTTCTTAAGTAATGCTTTTAGGGGATTTTCCATACTAAAAATATAGGGGAAAAGAGCTATTTTTGCAAGTAGGGGGGAACTTTTGCGAGGACCCTTTTTGCCTCATCAAAGGTAAGACGAGTTTTTGCCTCATCAAGAGGAAACCACGCCCCATCTTGAATCTCCTCAGGCTGCAAAAGAAGAGCTCCGGAGACAAGAGCAATGAAATAAGAGACCCGCTTCTCCACCTTTTCTCTTCTTCTTATAAAGGAGTAGGTCTCGGTGATGGGCTCTTCAGAGAGGAGTCTTTCCACTTTCAGCCCCGTCTCTTCGTAGAGCTCGCGGATCGCCGCCTGTGATGGATCTTCCCCATCATCAGCATGTCCCTTTGGAAAACCCCAATGATCGCCCATCTTGTGCAAAATGAGAAAAACCGTCCATTGCTCATCGGTATACCTTAAAGGAATAACTCCAAAAGACTCTTCAAAAAGGGCAGACATGCCCTGCATCATGGATGATAAGCAGCAAAAAGTAAAGAGGAGTTGTGCCCACCAAAACCAAAGGAATTGGAGAGAGCGACATCGATTTGATGGTCCTGAGCGGCCCCTATAACCACATCGAGTCCCTCGAGGCAATCCTCTGGGTCATCGAGGTTTATGGTCGGATGGATTTTTCCCGTTTGGATGGCACATAGAGTTGCAACCCCCTCAATAGCCGCCGCTGCCCCTAGGCAGTGACCGGTCATCGACTTTGTGGCATTGATCTTGATGTTGCCTGCATGCTCTTTAAAGGCCTTCTTGATTGCAATGGCCTCCGCAATATCCCCAACAGTGGTAGCGGTCGCATGGGCGTTGATGTAATTGACCCGCTCTTTCTCGATGCCTGCATCTTTAAGAGCATTTCCAATGCTTAAAGCTACCCCTTCGCCATTGGGCTCTGGTGCAGTCATATGATAGGCATCGCAAGAGATCGCCCCTCCAAGGTACTCGGCGAGTATTGGAGCTCCCCTTTCAAGAGCGTGCTCGAGACTCTCCAGAACGAAGACTGCAGATCCCTCTCCCATCACAAACCCATCCCGGTTTTTATCCCAAGGACGAGAAGCTTTTTCCGGCTCGTCATTCCGTCTAGAAAGGGCCTTCATCGCCATAAAGCCCGATAAGCCAATGGGATCAATGGCCGACTCCGATCCACCACAGAGCATTAGATCAGCATCACCCTTCCGAATGTGCTCAGCCGCCGTATAGATTGAATAGTTCGCCGTTGCACATGCGGTTGAGATCGAGTAATTGGGTCCCATAAAGCCCGTTTCTATGGCTAGAAGGGCGCCTCCCATATTGGTGATGATATAGGGAATAAAAAAAGGAGTGAGCCTTTTGTATCCTTTGGTGAGAATGGTCTCTGTCCCCTCATAAAGGGTGGACATCCCTCCCATCCCTGTGCCTACGAGGACACCGCACTTCTTCAAATCGAGCTTGTCAAAAGCCTCTTCTGTGAGACCACTCTGCTCAAGGGCTCGTTTCCCGGCATAGATCGTGAAGCGGATGCAGGGGTCCACTCGCCTGGCCTGCTTCTTATCCATGTAGCCTTCCACATCAAAAGCTTGGGCAGTACCCGCAATTTGCGTGGGATAATCCTCTACAGGAAATGATTCAATAGGACGGATCCCACTTTTTCCCTCTAGTAAAGATTGATAGAATTGATCGACATCAGTCCCGAAACATGAGACAAGGCCGATTCCTGTGATGACAATGCGTTTTTTTTGAGTCATATCAGTAACTTTAATACGTATAGTATACCACAAAAACTAAAAATTTGCAAAGAATGGATCAGCCAGAAGAACTTTCGTTAAGTTCAATTTTTAATTCGATTATTTCCCCCTCTTGGAAGAGGGTCTCAAGCTGATATTTGTCCCGAAGACCTGGCATGAAAAGATGGATCATATAATCGAGATAGTCAATCACGATCCAATCCCCTACCTCGAGCCCCTCCACATGAATGGGGCGCTCTCCCTCTTTTTTAAGGATATCGATGATTTCCTTGGCAATGGCAATCACATGGCGATCGACACTCCCCTCTCCAAATAAGACATAATCGGTGAGAGTAGAGCTCCCCCGCACATCGATGGCGAGAATATTGAACCCCTTCTTGTCAAAAATGATTTGAGCGGCTTTCTGTAAATGCCGCATAGAATCGGTTTCCATAAGGGTCTAGTATAAGCTCTTTGCCTCTATGTAGTCGAGAACTTTACTCGGCATAAGGTGACCACAATATTTTTTTTTCAATAGGCGTTCTCTAAGATCTGTACTGCAAATCTCCATAACAGTAACGGGGACTTCCCACTCCATTAACTCACGCAAAGAATCGGGGAGCTCTTCAATTTTTCTATTCACGGGAGTTCCTATGATCGGAGGAGCCAATTGCAAAAGAGCCTCAATCTCCTTCCACTTCTCGATGTTTTCCAATGCATCTTTCCCCAGAACAAGATAGAACTCTATTCCCGGATGGAGATCGATCAGATACCGGATCGTATCGATGGTATACGACGGTCCTTCTCTCTCTAGCTCGAGATCCGTGACAGAAAACTCCGGAATCGCCTTCACGGCCAATTGGACAATTTCAAATCGTTCTTTCCCACTCGCATGAGGCAAAGCATCCTGTTTGTCTGGAGAGATAAAAGCGGGACAAAAAAGAATACGGTCCAAAGGGGTCTTTTCTAGAACTTCAATGGCGAGATTGATATGGCCGTTATGGATCGGATCGAAGGTTCCCCCATAGAACCCCACTCTTGATTCCCCTTTCATAACCACAGAATTAAATGATGCTCCACTGATTCTGCAAAGAAATCTCCCGTAGCTTCCTATCGGGATTGACAGCTGTTGGATTCCCAGCGACTTTCAAGAACTCGAGATCGAGAACACTATCGGAATAAGCATGGATCTTCTCCCAGAAAACCCCCAACTTCTTAGCGATCTTCTTGATCTGCTCTGCCTTATCCTTTCCCTCTAAAATCCTACGGATTTTCATGAATCGATTCTGTTCATCTAGTGTATACTCGGTCGCATAATAGGCATTGACTCCAAGGGCCTTGGCAAAGCGCTGAACCAAAAAGCTCGGAGAGTTCGACAAGATCATCGTATAGTGGCCAAGCTGCTGTGCCTTCTTAAGCCTTGCAAATGCGGGCATATACAGCGAACCATTGACATAGTCTTTGACAAATGTATCGACATATTTCTCGAGCATCTCGAGAGGTTTTCCCCGGAGAACCTTTTCAAACACACTTTCATGCAGTTCCGTAAGGCTCATCCCAAAAAAACGGTGCCGTATCGAATAGAATAATGAGAGCCAGATGACCGAAGCGGGCAGAACCTTTTGCTTATGCAAATACCTACAAAAACCGGCACTGCAGTTCCCTCTAATCAACGTATCATCTAAATCAAAAGCACTGAGCTCCATCTTATATCCTCAACTTAAAGATCAAAAAGTTTTTCCTCGATCTCTTCAATTAACGTTTCGATTGTATCGAGGCGGAGTTTTTCTTCTCCTAAAAGTTCTTGATACAACATCGACTGCTCTAAGTTCAAGCTCGAACCTCCAACAATCTTCCGATAGGCTTCAATTGCCCCTTTCACTTTCCTCTTTTCTTTGATCCTCTCCTCTAAAAGCAGATGCAGCGAAGAAGTGAGACCTTCTCCATTTTCCTCTAGAATAGATTCCCACTTTTTTTCCTGAACATGGTCAAAAATAGCTCCCAGCCGGCTCTCGAGGATCGCTCCCTTGGTGCCCTCTCCAAAAAGTCCTTCCCCTTCTTTCTGCAAAGCTTCCCATTTGTCTAAAAGGGGCTTAAGTTCCATTCCCTCTGCCTGGTCGAGGAGTTCTCGAACATGAGTAAAGAGAGCTTCTTGCTTCTCTATTCTTTCCCTTTTCTTCTCTTCCTCTGCTGCTTTCTGCTTTTGCTCCTCTTCCCTCACTTTATCCACCAGAGGCTTTAGAATTCCATCCAGTTCACTACGCAGGGATTTCATTTCATCCCTCCCCACTCGCAACTCTTTAACCTCTTCGACAAGAGCTCTGGCCTTTTTTTCAGCCTCCTCCAAAGTCACAGAAAATGACAGAGCCTCTTCCTTTAGAGCTTCGATCTTCGGAGAGAGCCCCTGGAGTTTCTTCTTCGTCTCTTCTCTCTGCTCCGCCCTTTCCTCTCTGAAGTTCCTTTCTTTCTCTCGAATTTGCTCCCAACAGCCGCTTAGCGCTTCTCTCACCTTGTTGAAACTCGATGTCGACAAAGTCAGTGCCTTGGCAAACCCCTGCAAAGCCTTGATCTGATCTTTCAGACCAAAATAGGGAGGGCTTGAAAGAGAGAACTCCTTGGACACAAAACGATCGATATCCTCTTCGCATGCACTAGAGATCTCCTGGATGAGTTCTTTCCTTCTCGGAAAAATCTGATCCCCAACTTTGCTAAGCTCTCCAAAAAAGCGGTTTTTGCTCCGAATCCGCATCTGGGTTTTTATAAGCTCCTTTCTAAGAGCCTGCAACCGCCCTGCATAGAAATTGAATAGATCGAGCTCCCTCTGTTTTTCTTCATAAACCGTTCGATTCTGCAGTTTCAAAGAACTTGGAACATCGAACCGCACTTCTTTTACCTGCGTCGAGAAGTTATTTAATTCTTCTTTTAGCCCTTGAATAGCCAGATCGATTTGTTCCTCAGCAAACGAGGACTGCTCATCCAAAACTTTTTTTACCTCTCGCACTTCCTCAGTAATCTCGAGGTACTCCTTCCACAAAATCATCCGGACACGCCCAGGCAAGCTCTCCTTAAATAAAAAGAGACAAAGGCGTTTGGCCTCCCAAAAATCTCGAAAAGCGGGGATTTTCTCTTGAGAGAGGGCTTCTTTCATAAAAAAAAGACAACACCTGAGCTTTTCCTCAAGTTTTTCCTTTCCTTCAAGTTCTGCCCGAAATCGCTCAAACTTTTCTGAGTCCTTAGAAGGGGTGTCAAGAAGTTCTTTGTTTTTTTCCATAGCTATATAGACAGTATACCATTTTTTTCCCTTATCCATCTAGGGGGAAATTCTCACACGCAGAAGGCTCTCCCCGGTTCCAATCCATAAAAAAAGGGCTTGGGAGTAATCCCAAGCCCTTATTCACTCGATGAGACTGAAGGTCACACCGGTAGCTGAAACGATCAGTACAACCTGATTATCGTCATAGAAAAGATTGGACCAGCTACGCCGTACTGAAATCCCCCTGGAAGTGCAATAATGTTGTCCGTAGGAGAGCTATTGTTAAGCAGAAGTTCCAGAACATCCCCATCAGAAAAATCTGCGATGAAACTGTTGTTGATACCTGAACCAGAAAGATCTGGCAGAACAAAGCCAGCGCTATTAATTGTTACCTCATTAATTGGACCTACGACACCTTGCCCACCTGACAGTGCATTGGGAGGGGAAATGCTCGGGTACAAAGCAATATTTGGAGTAGGAATCAAAGAATTAGAATTTTTATAATTTCCAGCCATTGAATACATCACAAGATAGGTGCCTGAATTCCCGAACAATACTCCGGGTCCAACCAAGCTCAACTGATTCGAAGAACCAGGTCGAGTATTCTCAACAGTGTCAAAAGGGACAGGTGACACAGCTGGGGGCAAAAGAAGAAATTCTTGTCCCGTTGAAACTGTGATGAACTCTTTGATTGCATCCCTTTTTGCAAGGGGGCCTGCATCATCTTGAGTACTTTCGTCTTGAGAACCTCGATTCTTACCACCACGCTTTGCGAGAATGGCAGTGAACTCTTCGATATTATCGACAAGAATCTGATTCCCATTTTCAGGATTCGCGTTCATCAATTCGGTTAACATCTCTGTTTCGGCGACAAGTTCAGCATATTGGTCACTTGCAAAAGCAGAAGTAGACAATAGCAAAAGAAGGGAAAGTCCCGTTGCAAACATTTTGAATGGGTTCTTTTTCATAGACCACCTATTTTAGGTTTTAGGGTTAACATGATCTCGGCATCATACTCAGTCAGAAATGAGCCTGTCAAGCACTTATTCAGAAAATTCTCCCGTAGACGGATCATCCAAAGCCAAGCTCGTTGTCTTGTAAAAGAAAAGATCCCAAGCTAGAAAAAAAGCCCGGAATGAGCACCCCACTGCAATCGCACACAAAAAGGGCTTGGGATTAAGTCCCAAGCCCTTTCATCTAATAAAACTTGGTGAAATATCACACCGTGTTTCCTAGTACAATCTGATCACAGTCATAGAGAAGCATGGACCAACTACACCAAAAAGAAATCCCCCCACCTCTGCGACAATTGTGTCAGTAGGAGAGTCATTGTTAAGAAGAAGTTCTAGGACATCCCCATCAGAAAAATCTGCAATAAAGTTGTTGCTCACACCCGAACCCCCAAGCTTTAGCAAAGTAGTTCCGGCGCTATTAGTAGTTTTCGTATTGATTGGGCCAATGACTCCTTGTCCACCTGCCAGCGTACTGGGAGGGGAAACGCTCGGATACAAAGCGGCAATATTTGGAGTTGGGGATGTAACGATGGTATTACGAAAGTTTCCACCCATTGAATACATAATGAGATAGGTACCCGAGTTGCCAAACAATATTCCAGGTCCAACCAAGCTCAACTTATTCGAAGAACCAGGTCGAGTTTTCTCAACAGTATCAAAAGGGACAGGTGTCACACCTGGTGTTAAAAAAAGAGCATTTTGTCCTGTTGAAACAGTGATGAACTCTGTCGCTGCATCTCTTCTTGCAAAGGGTTCTGCAGTATCTTGAGCAACTCGATCCTTAGTATACTTTGCGAGAATGGCAGAGAACTCTTCGAGATTATCGCCAAGAACCTGACTCCCATTTTCAGGATTCGAGCTCATCATTTCATTCAATATCTCTGTCTTGGCAGCATGTTCAACGTATTGCTCACTTGCAAAAGCGGAAGTGGTAAACAGCAGAAGGAGCGAAAGCCCCGTTGCAAATGTTTTGAATGGGTTCTTTTTCATAGACCACCTATTTAGGTTTTAGGGTTAACATGATCTCGGCATCATACTCAGTCAGAAATGAGACTGTCAAGCATTGTTTAAGAAAATTTTTTCACTAGGCATATCATCGGAGAAGCTTGCCCACTCGTAGTCTTGCAGAATGGTCCGCGTAAAACAAGCAACAAGGCAACTGAAGAGGGGCTCTTTACGAAATCAGGTGAATTGTCTTTGAGCATACTGTCTGGAGGTTCTTTGAAGACAGTGACCAAAGCTTCAAAGTCTTGGAGAATTCCTCCGCTTTTTAAACACTCTTGGTACTGGAGATGACAGAGCGACAATGAGAAAATCTCTAGCGAGGATGCTCGGGATCGTCTCCCAAGCCCAAAAGCCCGTAATGAGTATCCTCAGCGATCGCACAGAAAAAGGGCTTGGGATTGAGTCCCAAGCCCTTTTTAGGGAAACTCGGTGAGACTAGACGTCGCACCAATGTCTCCGGCTTTAGTACAACCTGATCACAGTCATAGAAAAGGCTGGACCAGTTGCAGGAGAAGTAGCTCCCCCTTCAAATACTTCAATTGGGTCTACAGGGGATGTATTGTTAAGCTGAAGTTCCAGGACATCACCACCAGAAAAATTTGCAATAAAAGTGTTGCTGACACCCGAGCTTCCAAGCATTTGCAGCGTTTGGCCAGCGGTATTCAGTGTTTCCGAATTCAACCAGCCAATGACACCTTGTCCAGTTGACAAAGAGTTAGGCGGAGAAGTGCTAGGGTACAAAGCAGCAATATTTGGAGTGACTAATCCTGGACCGTTAGCATTACGAAAATTTCCACACATTGAATACATCACAAGATAGGTTCCTGAGTTCCCAATCCTTACTCCAGGAGAAGACAAAGTCAACTTGTTCTTAGAGCTAGGACTCGTTTTCTCAACAGTGTCAAAGGGAACAGATGAGACGAAAGAAGAGAAAGTAAGATCTTTTATTCCCGTTGAAACTGTGATAAACTCTCTCAATGCATCTCTAGCTGCGAAGGGTCCTGCAGCATCTTGAGCACTTCGTTCTTCTTGAGAAACTCGATTGGCCCTGCGTCTACGCCTAGCGAGAATGGCAGAGGAATCTTCGAGATTTTTTGTAAGAATTCGATTCCCATTTTCAGGGCTTAAGTTCATCATTTCGGTTAACATCTCAGTCTGGGCAGCATGTTCAGTATATTGCTCACTCGCAAAAGCAGACGTAGTAAACAGTAGAAGAAGCGAAAGTCCCTTTGCAAACGTTTTGAATGGGTTCTTGTTCATAGACCACCTATTTAGGTTTTAGGGTTAACATGATCTCGGCATCATACTCAGTCAGAAATGAGCATGTCAAGCATTCTTTCCAAAAAATTCTTCTAGTAGTTGGTTAACTCGAGACTCGGTTCATTTTGGCATCCTACAGCATCGATTGTGACAACATCGCCGGTTTTATAAGTGAGGGAATCTAAAAGACTTTTGATTGTGGGGATCTCCTTGCCCTTCCCTTCAGCATCTTTAAATCTAAGCACGAATCCATTTTCCACAGCAATAGTTGCTATTACATGAAGATTTCCCACTTGAGTCGTAGCCTTCATAAAATGCTTCAAGGAACTTTTCAGGGC
>JAAKFS010000004.1 GCA_011064965.1 Chlamydiota bacterium | reverse complement strand
TGTGATCGACTGCACGTAGTTTTGCTGCATGTCGAGTTTGTCGGTCAAAAGAAAGTCGAGGGTGATGCTAAAACCTCGATAATTTGTGGTCCCAGCTGCGGTTTTGCGGGTAGAGGGGCCATCTCCTTTGATGGTCTTAATTTTTTTCGTGTAAAACCCAGAGCGATCGGCATTGCCGAGCCCAATCCCTGAAGCATCGAAGTCAGGTATTGCTTGACCAGAGACGGCTTGGTAGTTGATGTCAAAGGCCAAGTCCCACTGCTTAAGGAGCTGGCCGACAGAGACTCCCACGTAGGTAGCCCAATTCGCCCGTTTATGATCGGTCAATGTAATCTTCCGTGCAGCAAAGTTCCAAAGAAATGCCGAGTAGAAGATCCCGATTTTTTTCGCGACTTTAAAGCGGTAGCCTAAAATCCCCTGCCCATTTAAGAAACGAAAGCGATTTCTGACAAAACTCTTCGGATATCGTTTCGTATGCCAAGCGATGAATGAGCCCTTTGCATAGAAGCCGGTCCCTTTAATGTTGAGAAGGCCGAGCTCCCCAACATAGCCAAAATGATCCCTTCGGTCATTGACCACGAAAGGACCAGCACGCAAATAGAAGTCCCCTATTGACTCAGTGGCGAGGTCATACCGAAAGAGGATCCCATCAAAGAAGGAACCAAATTGGATTCTCGAGTCAAAAATGGAAGTCATCGAGCGGCGTCCCACTTCGATATCAAAGGTGTAGTCATCGGCATCGATTGCGCGGACACCCCAATAGGCCCTTTCAAGAGCCAATGAATCCAGGGAGCCGCTAAATATTCCAGCATCGTCATCAAACTCGATTTTTACGGAGGCCCAAGTCTGATCGGTGCGGTAGTCGAACATCAGATTGACCTCTACATCAAATCCCCTCGCTGGGAGTTTTTTTGACAGGTCTGAGCCTCTCTGGCTTTTGCCATTCTTATTTTCCCACGAGCTTTGAAATTCGGTTCGAACCTCCCCACTGAGAGAGAGATCTCCCCCAATCTCTTTGAGTGAGACCTGGCGCTTTGTTTCAACCCACTCTCTAAGAGCGCGGATATCGTGATCTTCTATATCGCGCCCAGCTTCAATCGTATCGGCATGGGCTATTGAAGAAAGTCCGAGGATGGAGGTGAAAGTTACTAATCGGCATAGGGGATGCATCTATCCCTATTCTCCTATGTTCTAGGAGAAAAGTCTAGCTTCTCAAGCGTTAAATGACAAGGGCGTCGGATGAAAGGAGTCTCCTTGCGCCTTTTCCAATTGCTTCCTAAGAGCAAGCAAATCATAGGACATGGTGTCGGTTGAGAGAGCAAGACACGCTGCAATCTTCTCATCTAGCACTTTTCTTTTTGATAAATTCTTAAAGGATCTGAGTTTGGATACTTTTTCAGCACCGATGAGAAAGGCAAAATAGGCCGGTTCTGGATAGACTGTTTCAAAAAGCTTTATCACACTAGCTGCAATGTTCCATGCGTTTTTGTATTTCTCCTTATTTGCCTCAGTATTCATCAGTGAGTGAAAGGAATGCAAAACACTCGTTCTTATCTCTAGATCTTCTTGAGGCTTCAAGAAGGCTTTAACAAAGTTAAGAGTGCAGATGAAGTCTCCTTTTTTATACTTTTGTCTCAAAGTAATCATCTTGGAACAAAAGTCGTTCAACAAGTCTTCCTCGCGTGTAAATTTTCTTTCGAGACGTCTATTAGGGAGAGAACTCTCTTCGAAATGATGCTTGCGCTGCGCAAAGACGGTTGTCCGGATATAGTTTGTAATCTTTAGCGCTACTCTGTAACAAGTCGATCCAAGAAAATACCCTCCCACTCCAAGGGCTAAAACTGCATAGGTCGCATGGACAGTAGTAAAGCCACTACTTTCCGGAGGAGCTGGTGGGGGGAAAAAATTTCCTAGAATTCTCATGTTTATGAATTGTCCTCTATGGGGGCGATTTTTTCATTCGAATTTTAGATAGCTCGATATTCATGGGGACGGGTGAAGACCGACCAGTTCTCCTGCATTGTGCCATTAAGATAGGGAGCCCATTCCCGCATGGGGATGCCACTCAGACCAAGGCGGTCGGTTTGCCAGAGCTCAAGATCTCCGCCAGCTGGATGAACAAGAAAAGCAAAGTAGGTTTTGGGCCAGTTGGTGTCAGCAAAAATCAAAGGGGTGGGAGCAGTGGCCCCATCATCTTGCATCTTTTGAGCCGCACCGGCATGGGTAAAACCTTCGGAGACAAGCTGGTCATGGAGCTCCCTACGAGTGAGGCCCTCTTGCGAAAGGGGAAGGGCCTGAAAGAGAAAACGATCGAGAAGTATTCTCTTCATAGGAGTTAAGTGTTTGAGAAGGACGGTATACAATCGCTCAACCGAGAGAGTTTTATCTGAAGGATGAAAGTTTTTCTGCAAATCGTGCGATTCAATGGGTGGAAGGATTTTTGCAAGCCCTTGCATGAGAAGGAGTTGCTCGCGGGGGTCTAATTTGATTGCACGATAGAAACGCCTAGCGGGTCTGATGATTTGATCGCGGACCCAGGTATAGGTAAAACCGGAATCTTGCCATCCTTTTTTGAAGAGGGATTCTCCGGGCAATAAGGAAAACGCATGGGTGGGTGAGGTCATAAGCATTCTTTTTGCCGAATCTTCATCAAAAGGCTCGGTGACAAAGGGGGGCAATGCCTTTAGAGTCTCAAGAAGAAAGATGAGCAAGTCTTCGGGACTCTCCACCCACCTTTTCTCTTCAGTAAGAGAGCCCTCCCTGCGAAAGTAGGTCCTCAAAAGAGTGGGCAATGTCCCTCCCGATGTATAGGCCCACGGCTTTTTTTCTAACGTCTCGAGCTCTTTCATGGTGATCTTTTTCAAGGGGAGGCGGTGAGCTTTGGCCATTCGGGCAAAGGCGGTGAGAATGAACTCTTCAGTGGAAATGTGATGGAGAATGGTGGTGATCAGCTGTACAGTGAGTGTTTTCCCCTCTTCCCACTCACATTTTTCCACAAGAGTGGGTTCAACAGCGTGAAAAAACTCCTTGAGCGCGGTGATGTACTCTTCCCTTTCTCGAATGAAGGTCCAACTCCCTACATGGGTTCTTCCATGTTTGCAGATGAGGCGAAAGCCGGCGGGACTATCATCATAGGCATCTCCCCCCATTTCGAACATCTCCCCGTCGTAGACCTCTTGGAAGTATTCGGGAAATGTCTCGAAGAGGGTATTTAGGAAAAAGGAAAAAAAATTGGCGATATTATGGGCAGTTTCGGACCACTTATCGCGCATCTCTTCGCAGGCGTTTAGGTGATACATGCGAGCGGTATGCTCAGCTCTTAAGCGACGCCCCTCTGCTTCATTTGAAGCTCCTTTAAGGAGGTGCTGGGTAGCACGAACCTGATCAAAAGAGATCTCATATTCCTGCTGAAAGTGGGAGAGTTTTTCATTGGCCTCATCGAGTCTTATCTTCAAGTCGCGATAGAGAAGATCTCCGATTCCTCCCGGTTCTTCCTCCTGAAAGCCGAGGCTGCTAAAGAGGTTCCAACTTGAAAACTCTGTTTTAACATCGACGAATGAGGCGAGGGTAAACTCCCAAGTTTTGAGAAGGAGATGATCGGAAAAAGCGACAAACTCTGCCTTCGCAACCCGAAAGTCCGCCTCCATCCCCTCGATCGCTTCCCCTTTTGGTGTTTGTTTCTTTTTGTGAAGAGTCCAATCTCTCCGTGTCAGGTTGTGAACATCGAGAAGGCGTATTTCAAGCTGGCTTAAGAAAGTGCCTCCCTCTTCCGTTTCGGGAGCATGACCAAGAGCTGCGAGAGCACGGACATAGGCTGGGTGACCAGTGGTAAAGGGGTGTTTGAGGTCGCCAAGTCCTGGAGAGGGGCTCACCGGAACAGAGTACTCCTCTCCTGCAACTACCCTAGTCAGGAGACCCTTGTAGAGGAGACTACTGAGGTCATCCAAAAACTGGAGGCTCTGCTCTTCATGGACGATGATGGCTGGTGCTGTAGCGAAACAGGAACCCACACTCTGCCGAAGTGGGCAAAGAAGAGCTGAGAGGACCGCCCAAATAACTGCCCGGTCATCGATAGGAGGCTCAATCCCAATGGTGGCAGCGATCATCTTTTCTAAGTAAGAGTCGGTGAGGGGAAGACCAAACTGGAAGAGCTTCTGAAGAAGAAGGGGATTCTCGTTAAGTTCAGTGAGCACACGTAAGAAATGCTGGGTGATCTCTCCATCATCGTAGACACCTGCGATGGTCAGGGGCTCTGTTTTAAGGAGCTCAATCGCTTGGGCTAGTCCCTCGATCTCCCCTTGGTCGTTGAGTAGATGGTCTGCCAAATGAACAGCGCGCCGTTTTGCCCGAAAACAAAAAGGGTTAAATAGACCTTCTGCTAAGGCCTTTTCACCTTCCAAATCAAAGATATCCTCTAGCATAATTCGATCGTATCACCTTGATCATTACCCTGTCCATGGAGTAGACTAGATGGCATGTTTGTCACATGCCAAAATGAAAAAATCGAGCTCGAGGAAGGGAGCTCAGCAAAAAATCTCGCTGAGAAACTCAACCTCAGAGACCCAAGTCAGGCTCTTGCTGCATCGGTGAATGGGATCACGCTCGATCTGAGTACTCTTCTCAAGGAGGGGGATCAGGTGATCCTTTGGAATTTTGAGGACAAGGAGGGGAAAGAAGTTTTTTGGCACTCTTCAGCCCACGTTCTCGCTCAAGCGATCTTGCGTCTTTGGCCCGAGGCAAAACCGACGATCGGGCCCCCCATTGAAAATGGGTTTTACTACGATTTTGCCAACTTGATCATCTCCGATACTGATTTCCCAAAAATCGATGAAGAGGTCAAAAAGATCTTGAAGGAAGGATTCAAGCCGGAGCGATACGTCTTTGCAGATAAAAAAGAAGCGCTCAAAAGATTCAAAGATAACCCCTATAAGGTCGAACTCATCCGGGAATTTGAGGGAGAGATTACCGGCTATTCACAAGGGGAGTTCTTCGATCTTTGCCGCGGCCCTCACCTCCCCACTCTTAACAAGATCAAAGCCTTTAAAGTGATGAAGACCTCGGGTGCCTACTGGCGGGGAGATAGCGACCGAGAGATGCTGACGAGAATCTATGGCATTTCTTTCCCCGACCGAAAAATGCTCAAGGACTACCTCTTCGTGCTCGAAGAGGCAAAAAAGCGGGACCATAAAATTTTGGGACCAAAACTCGGCCTTTTCTCGATTAAGGAAGAGGGGCCTGGGATGCCATTCATCCACCCCAAGGGAATGGTGATCTGGAATCACCTCCTCGACTTTCTTCGAAAGCTTCAAAGAGAGGCAAACTACGTCGAGATCAAAACTCCAATCCTTCTCAATCAAAATCTCTGGGAGCGCTCGGGTCACTGGGAATTCTACCAAGAGAACATGTACCATTTCGAGATTGAGAAGCGGGCCTATGCCATCAAGCCGATGAACTGCCCAGGATGCATGCTCTACTACCGATCAGAGATGCACAGTTACCGACAGTTACCCTTGCGCATTGCCGAGATTGGCCATGTCCATCGCCACGAAGCATCGGGCGCGCTCAACGGACTCTTCCGTGTGCGGAGCTTCCACCAAGACGATGCCCACATCTTCATGCGCCCTCAAGACATCAAAGATGAGATCTTTGGAACACTCAAATTGGCAGAGATCATCTACGGAACTTTTGGCCTCGAGTGGCGGTTCGAGTTATCGACAAGGCCTGAAAAGAGCATCGGGTCGGACGAGGAGTGGGAAGTCGCAACAAGGGGACTTAAAGAGGCTCTCGATCTCTACGGTCATCCCTACCAAATCAATGAAGGTGATGGCGCCTTCTATGGACCAAAGATCGACATTCACATCAAAGATGCCCTTGGACGATCATGGCAATGTGGCACGATCCAGCTCGACATGTCCCTCCCCGAAAAATTCGACCTTGAGTACATGGATAGCGACGGCGCACATAAACGCCCTGTCATGATTCACCGCGCCCTCTTCGGTTCCATCGAACGATTCTTCGGTATCCTCATCGAACACTTCGTTGGGAAATTCCCCGCATGGATCAGTCCCTTGCAGGCCCGCCTGATCCCCGTTGCTGATAGGCATAACGATTATGCCCATACATTTGCAAAAGCAGTAAAAGAAGCGGGCTACGAGTGCGATGTCGACGACTCTAATGAATCAGTCAGCAAAAAAGTGCGCGACGCCCAGCTCCAGCAGATCAACTACATGTTAACCGTTGGTGACCGCGAGCTCGAAAATAAGACAGTCACTCTTAGACGGCGCGACAGTCAGGTCATTGGAGAGGTGGATCTTAATTCCTTTTTGCGTACACTGGGAAAAGAGTGTGAAGATCGCTCTTTAACTTCTTACTTTGAAAAATCATGAAATGTATAGCTGTTAGCAGTTTTAAAGGGGGCACGGCAAAGACGTCGACTTCCCTGAATGTCGCCGCAGCATTTGCAAAGTTCCACAAGAAAAAAGTTCTTCTCATCGACTTCGATGCCCAAGCAAATCTGACTACAGGTCTCGGCTACGACCCCGATGCAGAAGAGAGCCTCGCTCCTGTCTTGCAAGGAAACAAACGAGTAGAAGAAGTAATCTTAAAGACGAGTATCCCCAATCTCGATCTCATCCCCGCTGACACATGGCTCGAAAGGATCGAAGTAACCGGGAATCTCGCAGCCGATCGCTATTCCCATGAAAAGCTTCGAGAGATCTTAAAACCCCTGCAGTACGATACGATCATCATCGACACTCCCCCTTCTCTTTGCTGGCTCACCGAGTCGGCCCTGCTCGCATCACAGAGCTCCCTCATCTGCGCTACCCCTGAGTTTTATAGCGTGAAGGGACTCCAGCGCCTCGGCCATTTCATCGACAATATCTCCACCCGCCATCCCCTAAACATTCTCGGTGTTTCCCTCTCTTTCTGGAACCCACGGGGCAAGAGCAATAAGGCCTTTATCGATTTGATTGAGGAGACCTTCCCCGGAAAACTGTTAAACACAAAGGTACGCCGTGATATTCGGGTATCGGAAGCAAGTATCCATGGCAAACCGGTCTTTGAAATCGCTCCAAGAAGCCGAGCGTCGAAAGACTATCTCTCCCTATCCAAAGAGTTAATTAAACGACTGTAAAGCGGATTGACATTATGGCAAAAGTAAACCAGCTCCTTGCTTCTCGATTCAAAAGGGCCTCTGCGACTCTCTCGAAAATGACCGAGCTTGCGGAGATGTCCTCTAGCGGCAAACTCTCGAGCTTCTCCGGGGTATTTCGGATCACCCCTTTGAGTGTTGGAGAAGAAGAGCAGCTCCATAACCTTCTTCAGAACTACAGCAAAAAAAATCAAGAAGTTGGGGATGATCTCAAATTCCTCTCGACGATCACCTCCGAAGTGAAAGCCATCACCAACCAGGCGGCGATCCTCCATGGCGAGAGGATCAAAAAAGCGCAAGAGATCTTAAAAAAATACCGAGACGGCGCCTTTAGCTCATGGCTCATCTCCACCTATGGCAATCGACAAACCCCCTACAATTTCCTCCAGTACTACGAGCTCTATATGAGCATTCCTCAAGGGTTGCAGCTCAAACTCGATGAGATGCCAAGGCAAGCAGTCTATACCCTCGCCTCCCGCCGTTGCCCGAAAGAAGAAAAAGAAGAGGTGATCAAAAGCTACAAAGGGGAGAGTAAAAAAGAACTCCTCTCTCTCATCCGAGAGCGCTTCCCCCTAGCTGGAAAGGATAGAAGGGGAGCCAATGTCTCCTTGCAAATCCTCAAACAACTTGAAGAGATCAAAAAACAGTTAAGCAAAAAGACCTTCGAGCCGTCTAACCACCAAAGAAAGCAGATCAAAGAGGCACTCCAATCGATCGAGAACCTTCTCTAACCACCTACTCTTCTCCCCTTGCCACGCGATATGCCAGCGAAGAGATGTCGAAAATTTTCTCGCCCGCGTTTAAATACACGACGTGGCGCCGCCTTTGGGTCGCCCTAGCAAAAGGGGAGAAAGAGATCGGCCTTTCCATCACAGAAAGCCAAATCAAAGCCATGGAAGAACAAATCGATCATATCGATTTTTCTGCCGTGATGTCTTACGAAAAAGAGACCCGCCATGACGTGATGGCTCATGTTCTCGCCTATGGTGATAGCTGCCCCGAAGCGAAAGGGATCATCCATCTTGGAGCGACCTCCGCCTACGTCACCGACAACACCGATCTGATCCAGATGCGCGAAGGGCTAAAACTCCTCAAAGGAAAACTTCTCGAGCTTCTCCGCCTCCTCTCAAAAAGAGCGGAGCAAACCGCTGACCTCCCAACGCTCAGCTACACCCACTTGCAGCCCGCCCAGCCCACAACAGTTGGCAAGCGCATCTGCACATGGCTCCAGGACTTTCTCTTTGACTTTTCTGATCTGATCAATAGGGAAGAAAGCCTCTTGTTCCTAGGGCTCAAAGGAGCTACTGGAACACAAGCCTCTTTCATGGCTCTCTTAAGTAATGACGAAGAAAAAGTCGAAGAGCTCGACCGCCTCATCGCAAAAGAGATGGGTTTTGAGAACCTCCTCACGATCAGTGGACAGACCTATACACGTAAACAAGACATGCGCATCATCTCAGTGCTCGAAGGGCTCGCAGCAACGAGCCACAAGTGCGCCACAGATCTCCGGCTCCTTGCTCATATGGGAGAGATAGAAGAGGGAAGGGGAGAAAAACAAATTGGCTCTTCCGCTATGCCCCATAAAACCAACCCCATCCTCGCAGAACGGACCTGCGCTCTCGCCCGCTTCCTCCTCTCTCTTGGGGAAAATCCCAAATACACCCTAGCAACCCAGTGGCTCGAGCGCTCACTCGATGACTCAGCCAACAGGCGTCTAGCCATCCCCGAGGCATTTCTGACCGCCGACGCCCTACTCAATCTTCTCTTCACCCTCTTCACCGATCTCAATATCTACCCCAACGTGATTGCCGCGAACCTCAGCAGAGAGCTCCCTTTCCTCTCTCTGGAAAATATCTTGATGGGGGCCGTCTCTAAGGGAAAAGATCGGCAAGAAGTGCATGAGCACTTGCGAAAAGCCGCGAGGAAGGCAAGTCTCGCCCGCAAAGAAGGGAAAGAAGAGGATCTCATCAGCGCGATCGCTGGCGACGAAAACGTCGGTTTGAGCCGCACAGAGATCGACGCACTCATCGAGCCGGCAAAACTCACAGGCAGAGCCTCCCTACAAGTCTCTCATTTTCTAGAGAAGGAACTCTCTCCTCTCTTAGATGAGCACCGGGACATCTCCACTCCCATCACTCCTATTTCTCTCTAAAAACTCAAGTTACTACAAATTTCTTTCAGCTTTTAGTGCTTTATTTTTGATAACTGGTATATGAAGTATTTGGGAGGTGTTTCTATGTCAGAGAAAAAAAGTCCAGAAGTCGTCATGCCCAAGTATGCAGTGAGAACAATCCTGAAAGGGCAAAAGGCCCTTGTGACCGGGGCAAACTCAGGAATCGGAAAAGGGGTAGCCATTGGCCTTGCAAAAGCAGGCGCCGATGTCGTCATCAATTTCGTCTCAGGCGAAGAGGCCGCTGGGGAAGTGCTACAAGAGATTAAAAAAGAAAACCCCGGAACAAAATCCTATATTCATCAAGCCGATGTCTCCAAAGAAGACCAGGTGCAAGCGATGTATGCGAAGATGATCAAAGAACTCGGCACCATCGACATCCTCGTCAATAACGCGGGCCTCCAACGAGATGCCCCCTTTGATGAGATGACCCTTGAGCAGTGGAACTTCGTCATCAATGTCAACCTCACGGGACAATTTCTATGCGCTCGCGAAGCTGTACGAGAGTTCAAACGAAGAGGTGTTGTGAAAGAGGTCTCATGCGCCGCTGGAAAAATCATCTGCATGAGCTCTGTCCACCAAGAGATCCCTTGGGCAGGTCATGTCAATTACGCAACCTCCAAGGGAGGGATCAACATGATGATGCGAAGCATCGCCCAAGAAGTAGCCCATTACAGAATCCGTGTCAACAGCATCTGTCCAGGAGCCATCCGCACGCCCATCAATACAGCTGCTTGGGATACACCCGAGGCCTACGACAAGCTCATGAAACTCGTCCCCTACAACCGAATCGGAGAGGTTGAAGACATCGCGAACATCGCTGTGTGGCTCGCCTCCGATGAGGCTGATTACATCACAGGAACCAGCCTCTACGTCGATGGAGGGATGACCCTCTATCCGGGATTCACAACAGGAGGATAGACAGAGTGTCTGAAAACCACTACGACGTCATCATCATCGGCTCAGGAGCAGGTGGGGGAACCCTTGCCCATCATCTAGCAACCAACTCAGAGAAAAAAATCCTCCTCCTCGAAAGAGGAGACTACCTCAAAAGAGAGATGGAGAACTGGGACTCACATGCCGTCTTTGTCGAGAGGCGCTACGATGCTGAAGAGAACTGGTATGACAAAGAAGGCAAAGAATTTCGTCCTGGGATTCACTACTTTGTTGGTGGTAATACAAAGGTCTATGGCGCAGCATTGATGCGGATGCGAGAGAGAGACTTCGAAGAGGTGAAGCACCACTCAGGCGTCTCTCCCGAATGGCCCATTCGTTACAGCGACCTCGCCCCCTATTACACCAAAGCCGAAAAGCTCTACCATGTCCATGGGGCGCGGGGAACCGATCCGACAGAGCCTCCAGAGTCCGCTCCTTATGCGTACCCCGCCGTCTCTCATGAGCCCCGCATCCAAGAACTGGTGAACGATTTAGAAAAACTGGGCCACAAACCCTTTCACATGCCCCTGGGAATTTTGCTCGATGAAAACGATCCCCATAATAGCCCCTGCATTCGGTGTAGTAAGTTCGATGGCTTCCCCTGCCTTGTCAATGCAAAAGCCGATGCACAAGTGATCTGTGTTGACCCTGCCGTTAAAGAGAGAAAAAACCTCACCCTGATGCGGGGTAGCTACGCAGAGAAGCTCATCACGAATAGTTCCGGATCAAAAGTGGATGAGGTCCATGTGAAGTGCGAGGGAAAAACAGTGGTCTACAAAGCAGACACTGTGATCGTCTCTTGCGGCGCAATCAACTCCGCTGCGTTGCTTTTGCGATCAGCCAATGACAAGCACCCTGAGGGCCTGGCTAACAGCTCAGGCGTTGTCGGACGCCACTACATGTGCCACAACAACTCCGCTCTCATGGCCCTTTCCAAAAAACCCAACCCGACAAAATTTCAAAAGACGCTAGGCTTAAGTGATTTTTACTTTGGCGCAGATGACTGGGACTACCCTCTTGGTCTGATCCAAATGCTCGGGAAAGCTGACGCCCAGATGCTCAAAGGGGATGCTCCGCCGCTCACGCCGACGAAAGTCCTCGATGAGATGGCAAAACACTCCGTCGACTTTTGGCTCACAACAGAAGATCTCCCCGATCCAAAAAACCGCGTTGAAGTGAAAAAGGATGGTTCCCTTCATCTCCATTACACCCCCAACAACGTGGAGAGCCACAATCAGCTCATTTCCAAACTAAAAGGTATGTTAAACGCCATCGGTTGTGAAGAGGGGCTCCTCGCCCGCTCCGTCTACCTGAAAAAGAAAATACCGATTGCTGGCGTTGCCCATCAAAATGGAACCATTCGCTTCGGCTCCGACCCAAAAACCTCAGCCCTCGATGTCAACTGCAAAGCGCATGATCTCGAGAACCTCTATGTTGTTGATGGGAGCTTTTTTGTCTCCGCTTCCTCGGTAAATCCAGCATTGACGATCATTGCTAACTCATTACGCGTCGGAGACCACCTCCTACAAACCCTATGAACAATCCAGAACACAAAAGACTTCTCGATTACCGTCAGAAAAAGAGCAACTGGAAAAAGTGGGGACCCTATATCAGCGACCGTGCATGGGGGACCGTACGAGAAGACAACGGAGAAGGAGGTCCTTGGGTCTCTTTTCCTTTCGATGATGCCCACAAAAAAGTCTTCCGATGGGGAGAAGATGGACTCGGAGGGATCTGCGATCGCTTCCAGTACATCTGTCTTGCCTTTGCCTTCTGGAATGGAAAAGATCCCATCCTCAAAGAACGCTTCTTTGGGCTCAATTCCATCGAGGGCAACCACGGCGAAGATGTCAAAGAGCTCTACTACTATCTCGATGCTACCCCTACAAACAGCTACCTCAAAATGCTCTACAAGTACCCGCAAGAAGAATTTCCATATGAAGAGCTCCGAGCTGAGAACAAAAAACGGGGCTTTGACGATCCCGAATATGAGATTTACGATACAACCGCCTTTGCCGAGAATCGCTACTTCGATATCCTCATCGAGTACGCCAAAGAACACGAAGATGACATTCACTGCAAACTCACCATCACCAATCGAGGCGACCAAAAAGCGCCTCTAACTATCCTCCCTACCATCTGGTTTCGGAACACTTGGAGATTGGGGTATGAGAATGGCCCCACAGGAGGTGATGGAGGCAAGCCAGAACTCTACGAAGAAGAGGAGCATATCCACCTCAAACATCCCATGCTCGAAGACTATCACTTCTATTCTGAAGAGTCTTGCAGATGGATCTTTTGCGACAACGATGAAGGCGTTCCCTTCCCAAAAGAGGCCTTCCATTCTCTTCTCATCGATAAAAATCAGGGTGCGGTCAACCCACAAAAAAGGGGAACTAAAGGAGCCGCATTTCTCTACCATTTCTTTGAGCCGGGTGAGACAAAAACATTCTACTTACGCCTCTCCAACAAAAAACATGAGCGTCCATTCACTAAAAAAGAAGTCCTCTTTCAAAAGAGAATCCAAGAAGCCAATGCTTTCTATGCATCCATCCAGAAAAAAGAACTCTCTGATGATCTCAAAAAAGTCCAGAGAGAGGCCTTTGCAGGAATGCTCTTCTCCAAGCAGTTCTACTATCTCGATGAGCTCCAGTGGGAAAATGGAGACCCCAAAAGAGAAGCCATACACTCCGAAGAGAGAAACAAAGAATGGGACCACCTCACTACCTTCGATGTCCTTTCTATGCCCGACAAATGGGAGTACCCCTACTTTTGCGCATGGGATACCTGCCTCAACTGCATCCCCCTCGTCCTCGTCGATCCCGACTTTGCCAAAAGACAGCTCACCCTCATGACACGGGAGTGGTACATGCACCCCAACGGGCAGTTTCCCGCGTACGAATGGTCCTTCTCCGATGTCAATCCCCCCACTCACGCCTGGGCCCTCTGGCGGACCTACAAAATCGATGCCAAGATCTATGGCAAAGCTGATCGCCCCTATCTCGAAGGGAACTTCCACAAACTTCTTCTGAACTTCACCTGGTGGATCAACAAAAAAGATGCCGATGGGAGCAACATCTTCCAGGGAGGCTTTCTCGGCATGGATAACATCAGCGTATTTGATAGAAGCCGCAATCTTCCCACCGGAGGAAGAATTGACCAGTCGGATGGTACCTCGTGGATGAGTTTCTACTGCATCCTAATGATGAAAATCTCCCTTCATCTCGCAGAAAAAGATTCCATCTACCAAGACATGGCCACCAAGTTCTTCGAACACTTTTTACGCATCTCCGCCGCGATGACCCGCTGCGGGGGAAGTGAGCATTCCCTATGGGACGAGGAAGATGGATTTTTCTACGACGTCCTCCGCCTCCCATCCGGAGAGATCACCCCCTTAAAAGTGCGCTCCCTCGTCGGCCTTCTTCCCTTAATGGCTGTCGAGACCATAGAAGCTGAAACCCTAGAAACCATGCCCGTATTCAATAGACGCCTCCACTGGTTCATTGAAAAACGGCCTGAAATCGCCTGCAATATTGCCTGCCTGCACACAGGGGGAGAAAACGATCGCCGCCTCCTTTCCATCCCCACAAAAGAGCAGCTCATCAAAGTGCTCTCCTATATGCTCGATGAAGAGGAGTTCCTCTCCGACTATGGGATCCGCTCCGTATCCAAATACCACGAAAAGCACCCCTATACCTTCACCGTCAATGACCATTCTTATGAAGTGCGATACGTCCCAGGAGAATCGAACAACGGGATGTTCGGTGGGAATTCGAACTGGCGGGGGCCGATTTGGTTTCCCATCAACTTCCTCCTCATCGAATCGCTTCAGAAATACCATCACTACTACGGAGACGATCTAAAAGTGGAGTTCCCCACCCGTTCGGGGAATTACCTCAACCTCTGGGATGTGGCCACTGAGATCTCCAAAAGACTAATCCGAATTTACACTCCCAATTCATCTGGAAGCCGCCCCGTTTTCGGATCCAATCCCTTCCATGAGCACATGCTCTTTCACGAGTACTTTCATGGGGAAACGGGCCAAGGATTGGGCGCCTCCCACCAAACAGGCTGGACAGGCCTCATCACCAAGCTGATCCAGCAGTCAGGTGAATTGCTCTAGTCCTTTTTGAAATAGCGCGTAGTGCTCTCCTAGGAAGATGCCAATATACTGCATTTTTTCCGACGTTTTGAAGACACAAGGAGATGATTTTTTACTATCACAACAATCATTGGTAATTTCTATTTTACACTCTGACAATAATTTTCATCGTTGAAAATTTGCAGAAGACATTATAATTAATATCCCTCAATGGGAAAAATTATGACACAATCAATGCAGTCAACCAGAAGAAATCTCGGAGCTTCAACCCTACCGATAATCTCCGAAGTCTCAGATGAAGGAAACCTAGATCATCCAGATGAGATCTTTCTTCAAGTTTTTCATTTGTTACCTCTAGAAATGAGAGATCCATTAACTCGTGCAAGCAAAAGATCTTGGAATATTTCTAATGATTACACCCTTTGGTTACTCTTTGCTCAAGCTCACGGCTTTCCAATCGGCGAAGTTGATAAGGATCAAAATACAGAGGTAGATAATAAGAAATCACTACAAGACAAAATACCTGGAATGGTTATCAACGAGGTGAAGAAGAGAATTCAGTCTATGCCTGATTGGCCCACAAAAAAGAAGCTCTTAAATAGACTTGAACAGCCGATCACTATGCATGCTTTAAAAAAAATGCTCAACTATAGAGAGGCCCTATTTAAAGATACAATTACTGTTTACAAAAAATTAGCGAAACAAGCTTCTTTACCACTAATTGCTCAAAAATATTTAGAAAATTTTGAAACACTTGAGACTTGGTTTCAACTTCATCATAAAAGGTTGAAAAAAGTAAAAAAGCTTGACCTCAGAGACAATCAACTCACAGCTCTCCCAGATACTTTAGGCAAATTAAGCTCTTTAGAAGAGCTTGATCTCAGAGACAATCAACTCACTTCTCTTCCGGACACTTTGATCGGGTTATTCTCTCTACTAAGGCTTAATCTCAAAGGCAATCAGCTCACAGCTCTTCCAGATATTTTGGACGATTTAAAAACTCTAGAAGTGCTTGATCTCAGCCACAATCAACTCTCTTCTATTCCAGACACCTTGGGCTGGTTAAGAACTCTAAAAAACCTTAATCTCAGCCACAATTATCTCTCTTCTATTCCAGACAGCTTGGGTTGGTTAAGAACTCTGCTAAAGCTTGATCTCAGCTACAATCAGCTCTCTTTTATTCCTGATACTTTGGGCGCGTTAAGCTCTCTGAAAAACCTTAATCTCAGCGACAATCAGCTCACTGTCCTTCCAGATACTTTGGACGGGTTAAGCTCTCTAAAAAATCTTGATCTCAGCTACAATCAGCTCACTACTCTTCCAGATACTTTGGGCAGGTTAAGAACTCTACTAAGGCTTAATTTCTGCCACAATCAGCTCACCTATTTTCCAGAGGCTTTGTGCAGGCTAAGCTCTCTACTAAGGCTTGATTTCAGCTACAATCAGCTCACCGCTCTCCCAGACTCTTTGACCTGGTTAAGAGCTCTAAAAACCCTTGAGCTCAGCGACAATCAGTTCTCCATTATCCCAGAGGTTTTGGGCAAGTTAAGCACTTTAGAAAACCTTTATATGAACGACAATCAACTCACCTCTTTTCCAGAAGCTTTGTGCGGGCTAAGCGCTCTAGAAAACCTTTATCTCGGCTACAATCAGCTCACTGTTCTTCCGGACACTTTGGACGGATTAAGAAGCTTAAAAGTTCTCTCTTTCGCAGGTAATCCAATAGAAAGCCTCCCCGATTCTTTAGGGTTGTTAGAGGATCTCGAATATCTACTTCTTGATAACAATAAGAGAAAGACTTTTCCAAGCATTGTGGAAAAATTAAAAAGCCTAAAAGTGCTATCTCTTAGTGGAAATCAAATTGAGGATTTTCCCGAATCCTTGGATCATTTAATTGATTTAGAAGAGATTAATCTCATCGGCAATAATATCGAGTCTATTCCTGAAAGTCTCGCTCACAATACAGTAATATTTTCAAATTAACTCCCACGACTGCTGGATCTGCTTAGTGATGAGATCTGTTCATCCTATCTGCTAGGAAGTGCCAGCTCCTCTCCATCCCTACAATGAAGCAGCTCATCAAAAGTCTAGACGAGTGTTTGAAGTGATATTGAGGAAGCGATTATTTGTTTTGTTTCCTCCATAGGCTCTAAAAGAGGAAGGCGCATGGTTACTCGGCATTTGCCAAGAAGATGGACAGCGTATTTCACACATTGGGGATTGGTCTCGAGGACTAGTGTTTTGGCGAGATTGTAGAGAGAATAGTACTTCTCGCGAGCCTGATGAAAATCCCCACTGATTGCCTCATCCACAAACTCCCCCCATTCTTTGGGAATCACATTACCAATGACCGAGATCGAGCCTATAGCTCCCACGGCCATGTGGGCCAAACAGAGAGAATCATCCCCAGAAAAGAACAGGAGCTCCCCTTGCTCAATGATCTCTTGCGCAAAAGCGAGATCTCCTGAGGCATCCTTGATCCCGATAATGCCGGGGATCTGCCCTATTCTAGTGATCGCGTCTATAGAAAGCTTCGTCCCCGTTCTTCCCGGATGATGGTAGAGGATCGTCGGAAGACCTATCTCTGCAATCGCTTCGAAGTGGCGGATACATCCTTCTACGGTAGGCTTGCTGTAATAAGGAACAATCGCAATCACTGCGTCGAGGCCAATCTCTTTTGCTTTTCGAGTGAGTGCAACACTCTCTCGGGTAACATTTGTTCCCGTCGCTCCGATCAAGGGGACTTTTCCGCCCACAACATGAACTGCTAGTCGAAAAATTTCACACTTCTCTTCTTTTGTGAGGGCGGCTCCTTCTCCAGTGCTTCCACAGAGAAGAAGACCTTCGGTCCCTTCTTCTATATGCCAACGAAGAAGGGCCTCTAGTGCAGAATAATCAACCTCTCCTTCTTCATCGAAAGGGGTTATGAGAGCCACAATCGATCCTTTCAACTCCATATTCGCCATCCTTGCAAAAAAATCTTTGTTTATACGATGTGTAAAGTAGGTACACAATAGCTTTCAGGAGAATACTATGGCAAAGGAAAAAACAGCAAAATTGAGCATCATGGGGCTTGGCCTGGGGATTGGCATTTGGTGGGGAATCTGCATGGTGATTGTCGCTTGGACATCGATCTTCGGATGGGGAAATCGCTTTGTCGAGGCGATGGAGTCGATCTATATTGGCTTTGATGCATCCTTTATCGGTGGGATTATCGGTGGAATTTGGGGATTTTTTTGCGGCCTAATTGCAGGGGTCTTGATTGCTTTCTTCTATAACCACTTTAGAAAGTAAAAACTTTATTGATATACATTTGACCTGATTATTAACCACGTGTTATAATAGATAAGTGATTTTTAAAAATTAAAGTCATTAATAAATAATCAGGAGAATAGTATGCAAAATCTTAATCCATCTCTTGTTGGTGCAGCCTACAAAACAGTTGGCCCTCTGACAGTTGTATATGATGATGATACTTGTCTGGAAGCTTGTGCAATATACACCACTGGTGTGCTTGCTTTTTCTGTACTTGCCCTCGCCGGAATTGTTGAAACCGTTGTTCGCAATGTCCTTGCTCTTGCAGCAAAAGGAGTAGAATTCTTCCTTTCAGGAGAAAAGAAAGAGGACTTCAACTTGGAAATTCTAACCCCCTCCATTTATAATGCTCGAAAAACAGTCGAGTATACAGGAAGAGCGGCCGCTGCAATAGTAACGCAATTCCTAAGCAGAGAAACAAGAAGTCAAGTCGCGTCTTCTATTCATAGAAATGTAAGAAGCCTCTACGGACAACCGGTAAGAAGAAGTAGATCCAATTCCAATACTTCTAATGCTTCTCGAAGCTCTGACCAATCAAGGTCTCGATCAAGCTCGAATGCTTCTAATAGAGGCGGAGCTGATGAGCAAACTAACGGCGTTGGGGGTCCATGGGAAGTCCTTGGAAGCGCCGTGGTAGCTGAAGCTAAGCAGAATGGATAGTCCACATAACGTTTTCTGTAGTTGTCCTCTTAGCCACTAAAGCAACTCTGCTCTTAGGGGCCTGATTTAGAGGGTGTCTTCAAAGTGCTTTCACCGAGAGGAACTGAGATTTTTTCATATGAAGGGTGTTTGGAGACTAGAGCAAGCTTCAAAAAGCTTGTGTAAGTCGAAAATGTCCTTCATAGGGAAAAAGATCGTTCCTTATATCGGTGGAATGATTTTGCAGGCACGCTCTTAGATCAGGCCCTCTTTTTTTACCGACCAGTCGATGGGGGATTTTCCCCATTGTTTAAGAAGCTCATTTGTTTGAGAGAAGTGACGGCAGCCCAAAAACCCGTAGTGGGCCGAAAAAGGAGAGGGGTGCGTTGCTGTCAGGACGACATGATGGGAGTGCTCAAACAGGTGCTCGCACTTTTCTTTTGCCGAGCGGCCCCAAAGAAGAAAGACGATCGGGTCTTCTCTTTCTGCAAGCTTTTTTAAAACGGCATCGGTGAAGCGCTCCCATCCTCTTCCATAGTGGGACTTTGGCTCTCCCGCTCGAACAGTGAGAGTGGCATTGAGGAGAAGCACCCCCTGTTTTGCCCAGCAGGTGAGGCATCCGGTTTCTGGGGGAGGAATGTGAACATCTTCTTCGAGCTCTTTAAAAATATTTTGTAGAGAGGGTGGGGGGCGCACTCCGGGGGGGACGCTAAAGCTCATGCCGTGAGCTTGGCCCGGTCCGTGATAGGGATCTTGTCCCATGATCACCACTTTTACATCGCCGAAAGGGGTCATGGCAAAAGCGTAAAAGACAGAGTCGTCAGGTGGATAAATGGTCTTACCCGCTCTTTTTTCTTCGGTGAGAAAATCTTTGAGCTCTTGGATGTAGGGCTGCTCGACCTCTTCTTTGAGGACCTCGTGCCAGTTCTTTGCGAGTTTCATGGAAGAAAAGTTTAGCGCTAGGGGTTTTTACTCGCAATCGAATTGACAGATAAGGGGTTTTCCCCTTACGATTTGAGCTCTTTTAGAAGGAGCTTTCGATGAATGACCTAAGTGAAAATAATCTCATACGCTTTAAAAACATCTCTCGCAAGAAGGACTCAATCTACGCCAATTTCAAGGTCAAGGGAATCCGAGCTGGAGTCAACTTCACCGCTTCGATCTCTGTCGATATCTCCGCGGCGGAGGTCCACCCCGGCGATGCGCTCGAAAAAATCATTGAAGAATGCGCCGCAATTGGGCTGAAAGAATTCAAAAAGGCGGAATTTCAGTTCGAAGGACTGGAAAACATTTAATCTGGGTGTAGCGCAGCTTGGTAGCGTGCTTGCATGGGGTGCAAGAGGTCGGAGGTTCGAATCCTCTCACCCAGATTTTTCTAATACAATGAGTAATTCAAAGTGTGGGGTTCCCGGGAAGAGGTCATAACCTGAGACGCTGTGCACTTTCCAACCGATTCTTTTGAGCTGCTCGACATCTCTTTTTAATGTAGTGAAGTTACAACTCAAGTAGAGTATCTGCTTTAGCGGTGTATCAGCGATCGCCTTGATCAGCTCGTACTCGAGTCCTTTTCGTGGGGGGTCTACGATGAGAACCTCTGTCTTTTGTAGCTCATCTATATGCTCTTTTACTGCGCCTTGGATATAGGTGAGGTGGGTGGGTGGAGCGCTCCTCTCAAAGCATTGTTTGGCAAAGGGATTGATCTCAACAAGGGTGATGGAGGTGCTTTTGTCTTGAGCAGCAAAGGCGATCGCACCAACGCCGGCATAAAACTCAGCTACTTTTTTTTGCGGAAGGAGTTTTTCTTCAATTTCTTCTAAGATCTTTTCGAAGAGATCGAGGTGGGCTTGCACAAAGCAGGCTGGGTGGAAGTAGAGGGTGCGCCCCGCTAGGACCTCTGCAAGGAGCTCCTCCCCATAAAGGTGGTGCCATTTGGGTCCAAAGATGGTATTGGTGGAACCTGACTGGACATTGATCCAGATGGAATGCCAGCCGTGCTTCTCCCAAAGATAGTGCGCAAGGGCCTCTATTCTGGGGAGAGACGCCAGGCCGTTGGCAACAAGGGTGAGCTGCACCTTGGAAGAGGAGCGCTGAACGACAAGTTGGAGATAGCGAAGATCGCCGGAGGTGGCTTTCTCGTTATAGGGGGCGATTTTTAGCTCTATGAGGGCTGCGCGGACCCACTCTATGGCCTCGTTGATGCTGGGGTGGTGGTCTAGGCACCCCTTTAGATCTTCTATGTCGTGTGTTCCTGGCTTAAAGAGGCCAATTTTGGGACCTGCACGGACGGCGAGCTTGGCCCGGGTCCGCCACCCGGTTTGTTTTCCTGTATAGAGGGGGACCTCCCCAAAATAGGCCGCA
Organism: Chlamydiota bacterium; assembly: GCA_011064965.1. Classification (GTDB taxonomy): domain Bacteria; phylum Chlamydiota; class Chlamydiia; order Chlamydiales; family Rhabdochlamydiaceae; genus Sacchariniichlamydia. The sequence continues at coordinate 109,360 of JAAKFS010000004.1, read as the reverse complement.
ATCTCTTTTGTGGGAAACTCTGTCGATTGTTTGTTCACAAGGCCTCTATATGTTGTGCATAGCTTAGGTTATCATCAGTTTGTCTTCTGTCCATAGACAAGCTATGAACAGGTGGTTTCTATAGGAAAATGAGGGGGTTATCAACAGTTTCCACATCGTAAGAAGAAGAAGAATATCATATATATAGATTGTACTCTTTAAAATATTGGGACGTTTCTATTACAATATCGATAGCGCCATGGAAAAACTATTATTGAAAGAGTTCTTTGCACTAGATTCCTACTCTCATCGCCCTTTATTTGACGATTGTCAATACGTATGGGAGGCCTTGGGATCTTTAGAAGAATACTTAGGATCCATTCCCTTGGGTGTGATCGAATGCCAAATTCCTGAAGGCGTCTATCTGATCAATCCCGAGAGCATTTCCATTGGCAAAGGGACAATAGTAGAGCCAGGAGCTTACATAAAAGGGCCCTGTGTGATTGGGGCAGATTGTATTGTCCGCCATGGAGCATACATCAGAGGGAGCGTGATCACTGGAGATCGGTGTATCCTCGGCCACGCAAGTGAGTTCAAGCACTCGATACTGCTCGATGATGTTTGCGCAGCTCATTTCAATTATGTGGGTGATTCGATTTTGGGAGGGGGCGTGAATCTCGGCGCTGGTGTCAAGTTGGCAAACCTTCGTCTTGATAATGAGTGTGTACAGGTCTCCTATTTGGGGAAAAAGATGGCGACCTCTCTTAAGAAGCTCGGCGCAATCATCGGCGATAGGGCGCAGATCGGTTGCAATGTGGTGACAAACCCCGGGACAATCATTGGAAGTGGGGCGTTTTGTCATCCCTGTCTAACAGTTTCTGGGTATGTCCCCCCAGGCTGCAGAGTTCAATCAATTTCAAAATCGGTGATTCAAGATTATGTCGATAGAAACAGTTTCTAGATCTTCTTTTTTTCTCCTGCGCGATCATATCGAGAAGGAGATAGCGAAAAGTCTTCTTTCTTTTGGGGAGAAGAACAAACTCCGTGATGCATGCGAATATGCCCTTTTAAGCGGCGGGAAGCGCTTGCGGCCGATCATTGTGATGATGGTAGCCGAAGCGCTCGGTCATGGATTAGACGCCACGCAAGCGGCTCTCTCGGCCGAATTTCTTCACACGGCCTCGCTTGTTGCCGACGACCTTCCTTGCATGGATAATGATGATGAGCGGCGGGATAAGCCCTCGTTGCACAAAGCCTATGGAGAATCGACCGCACTTCTTGCTAGCTATTCTCTGATTTTTGCCGGATATGAAAAGATCCATGCAAGTGCAGAAGTGATGAAGGCCTCTGACCCTCCTTTTTCTGGTTTTGCTGAGGAGGTTTGTTGTTTGGCGCTTCTCCATGCGAGTCGAGCTGCTGGGATTTTGGGCGCAACTGCGGGGCAGTTTCTCGACCTCAATCCCCCCAATCACAGCTTAGAGACAATGCGAGAGGTTCTCTATAAAAAGACGGTGACCCTTTTTGAGGTTTCTTTTCTTTTTGGGTGGCTCTTTGGCGGAGGAATGATCTCTCAAGTTGATCTTGTGAAAAAAGCGGCCTACCATTTTGGGATGGCTTTTCAGATAGCCGATGACATGGGAGATCTTGCGCAGGATGAGAAGAACAAAAGCGAAATAAATGTCGCGAAAATTCTAGGGAGGGAGCGGTCCCTTACCCTCTTTCAAAAGGAGATGGGGAGTTTTAATAAAGTTCTCTCGGAGCTGGGTCTCACCACTCCATCCTTTGAGAAAATGGCAGAGATGCTAAGTAAGCAGGCTCTAGCTGCTGCTCGCAATCTCTAACTCGTCGCCGCTGCAACTGGTTTTTCTGCCTTCTTTTTGCCTTGGAGCAAACCCGTTTCTACGCACTTCTCGAGAATCTGTTTCTCGAGATCTGCAGTGAGATCGGGATTCTTTTTGAGCTCTTCGCGAGCAGCTTCTCTTCCCTGTCCCAGGCGGGTCGCCCCTATACTGAACCAGGTTCCTTTTTTATCGATGAAGCCGAACTCAACGCCGAGATCGAGAAGAGAGCCAAAGCGGGAGATCCCCTCGTTAAAGAGAATGTCAAACTCTGCAATTTTGAAGGGAGAAGCCATTTTGTTTTTCACAACTTTGACTTTGACTCGGTTTCCTACCTCTGAGTTGTCCGATGCCTTGATTCCACCGATCCGACGGATGTCCAGGCGCACTGAGGAGTAGAACTTGAGAGCCCGACCCCCGGTTGTGGTCTCTGGATTGCCAAATACTATCCCAATTTTTTCCCGAATTTGATTGATGAAAACGGCGGCGGTGTCGCTTTTGGAAAGAGTGGAGGTGAGTTTACGCAGGGCCTGTGACATCATCCGTGCCTGCAATCCCATGAATGAGTCGCCGATGTCTCCCTCGACCTCGCTTTTAGGGACGAGTGCAGCCACCGAATCGATAACGATGACGTCAACGGCATTGGAGCGGGCGAGCATTTCTGCGATGTTGAGTGCCTCTTCTCCTGAGCTTGGTTGAGCGATCATGAGTTCATCAATGTTGACGCCGATCTTAGCTGAATAATGGGGATCGAGGGCATGCTCAGCATCGATGTAGGCGGCAATGCCTCCCAATTTTTGCGCATTGGCGACGATGTGAAGGGCAAGGGTTGACTTACCAGAGGATTCTGGGCCATAAATTTCTGTGACACGTCCCCTTGGTATACCGCCAATTCCAAGAGCGATATCGAGGGTGACTGCTCCGGTTGGAATGATGCTGATCTCTCGGGAAACTCGGTGTTTTCCCATGGTCATCACTGCCCCTTGGCCGAATTGTTTTTCAATGTGCGCGACGGCGAGATCGAGTGCTTTTTTCTTTCCTTCGTTCATTTTAAACTCCTTATGAATAGACTTAACTATAGATTCGCTTTTTGGCATCTTCTCGTCAATAGAATTATGGGCCATATTTGGGAAGCGGAGCATGAGGTGGATCCCGATCTTGCTCTTCTGCTGATTCAGGATCAATTTCCCGAGCTGAATGCAAAAAAAATTCAGCTTTTAGGGGTAGGATGGGACAACACGGCCTACTTAATCGATGGAGTCTATGTTTTTCGCTTTCCACGAAGAGAAATTGCCCTTGCCCTTCTAGAAGCAGAGGCAGAGGTTCTTCCGAAAATCGCTTCTGTCCTTCTCCTTGAGGTTCCCCAACCTGAGTGGATGGGGAAACCAGGTGGTGGGTATCCATGGCCGTTTAGTGGTTACCGAAAACTTTCAGGAAAGACCGCTTGTCATTTTGATCTTTCCGATGAGGAGCGTGCTGGCATGGCTGAGCCTCTAGCAGTTTTCCTTTCGAAGCTCCACTCCCTTCCCCTTCCCAAAAACATCCAGACAGACCCATTGGATCGTCTCAATCCGGAGAAGCTCATAGCAAAAATCGATCACAACCTCGAAGAGCTTGCTTTGCTTGGATTGATGGGCGATGTCAAGCGGCTTTACAGAGAGGGGGAGTATCCCATTCCGAAAGAAGGAATTCTCGTTCACGGGGATCTCTATGTTCGTCATCTTTTACTCGATGAAAGCCGAAAACTGACCGGTGTCATCGACTGGGGAGATGTTCATTCGGGTGACCCGGCCGTTGATCTTGCGATTGCGCACAGTTTTCTTCCAGGCTCTGCACATGAAAACTTTTGCAATGCCTATGGACGCGTTGAAAAGGATACATGGCGCCTTGCCCGTTTGCGCGCTCTATATCACAGTTCTACTTTGATGCTTTATGGGCACCACTCTGGGGACGAGGCGATTATCCGAGAGTGTCTCAGGTCAATAGAAACCCTTTCCATTTAAATGAAAAATTTGCATAAACAATTCTATGAAGAGGGTGATTTTAGGTGGAGACATCGGAGGGACTAAAACCCATTTAGCTCTGTTTGAAAAAAATGAAAAACGGAGCTGGGTTGTCGATGCGAAGTATAAAAGCAGCGATTATGAGAATCTGCGGAGCATCGTTCTCGGGTTTTTAGCGAAGTATTCGGACTATGAGATAGAGCGGGCCTGTTTCGGGATCGCAGGTCCTGTCCAAGATGGAATATGCAAGGCGACGAACTTGCCGTGGATTGTCGATGCCGCAGAGGTCTCTGAGGCGACAGGTATTCCCAGTGTCTCCCTGATTAACGATTTGGAAGCAAATGCCTATGGGATTTCCTGTTTGGAGGAAGAAGAGTTCTTCTGTTTGAATGAGGGAAAGGCGAAAATTGGCAATGCTGCGCTGATTGCCGCTGGGACGGGTCTTGGTGAAGCGGGGATGTTTTGGGATGGAGAAAAAATCCACCCTTTTGCCTGTGAAGGGGGACACTGTGGCTTTGCTCCAGAAAACTCTCTTGAGATAGAGCTTCTTATCTATATGTTTAAGAAATACGACCACGTCTCTTTTGAACGGGTCTTATCGGGTCCTGCCCTCTACGATCTCTACCGATTTTTGATCGATGAGGGGCATGAGAAAGAGTTGGACGCAGTGAAGAAGGCCTTTAGGGAACGCCCTCCCCCTAGAGTGATCACCGAAATGGGAATGAATAAGAGCTGTCCAGCATGCAAGCGGGCTCTTGGGCTTTTTGTTTCGATCTATGGGAATGAAGCGGCAAATCTTGCTCTCAAGATTCTTGCTGTTGGTGGGGTCTATCTTGGGGGTGGGATCGCTCCCAAAATTCTGGGTGCTTTGAAAGAGGGGGATTTCATGAAGCGTTTTGTTAAGAAGGGACGGTTCTCTTCTCTGCTTTTGGACATTCCCGTGAAGGTGATCCTCAATGAAAATACCGCAATGCTAGGAGCTGCCTACTATGCCAGAAACCGCTGAGAACAAACGTCTCTCGGAAGGGAGAGATCAGCTTATTGTCCCTTGGCTCAAGTGGGGCCCCTATGTCTCAGAGAGAAGCTGGGGAACCGTACGAGAAGACTATAGCGCCGATGGGAATGCGTGGAGCTCGTTTCCCTACGATCTCGCAGCTTCGACAGCTTACCGGTGGGGAGAAGATGGGATTGCGGGATGGTGCGATAGGTATCAGGTACTTTCTCTTTTACCAGCTTTTTGGAATGAACAAGATGGCTCTTTGAAGGAGCGTCTCTTCGGCCTTTCGATTTTTGATGGGAATCACGGAGAAGATGTCAAAGAGTGTTATTACCATCTCGATGGTGTTCCCTCTCATGCCTACATGAAGTATCTCTACAAGTATCCGCAAAAGGCCTTTCCTTATGAGGAACTACGCATAGAGAACGTGAAAAGAAGTACCCACGATCCTGAGTATGAACTGATCGATACGGGTATCTTTGATGAGGGGCGTTACTTCGATATCTTCATCGAGTATGCAAAAGACTGCGAAGAGGGAGTGTGCATCAAAATCGAAGCTTTCAATCGAGGTCCTGATCCCGCACCCCTTCATTTTTTGATGCAGATGGCCTTTCGTAATCAGTGGTCTTGGGGTAGAGAAGAGGGGGGTAAACCGAGAATTACGCGGGGAGAAGATGGGGCTCTCATCGCCGATGAGGCTGATATGCCTTCCCCGCCTCACTTGGCTCTAGAATATACAATTGGCAAGCGCTACCTGTACGGAAGCGACGGGGCTGAAGTTCTCTTTACGAATAATGAGACAAGGCATGCTGAAGATGGGGGACACTACAAGGATGCTTTCCATCGGAAAATTGTGAAAGGGGAAGAGGCGGTCTCTCCAGATGGTGTGGGAACAAAGGCAGCTCTTCACTACCGGGTCCCTTCTGTGGAGCCTGGAGGGTCGGCCGTAGTCTATTTTCGCCTCAGCGATAGGCCACTAGAAAATCCCCTCCAAGGAATTGAAGAGCTGATTGCGACGAGAAAAAAGGAAACCGATGCGTTTTATGAGGCGACCCACCCGGAAGGGCTCTCTGAGGATGAGAAGAAAATCCAGAGGCAGGCCTTAGCAGGACTTGTTTGGTCCAAGCAAATCTATTTTTACGATGTTAACCAATGGCTCAAAGGAGACAATCCCGACAAGCCACCACCAGAGGGGCGCTCAAAGGGGCGCAACAACCATTGGCGCCATCTCAACTCGATGCGGATCCTCATCATGCCCGATAAGTGGGAGTATCCTTGGTTTGCAGCGTGGGATCATGTCTTTCATTGTATTACGTACAGCATCATTGATATGGAGTTTGCAAAGAAGCAGCTGTGGCTTCTTCTTTTTGATCAGTTTCAGCATCCGAATGGACAGATCCCCGCTTGTGAGTGGGACTTTTCCGATCTGAATCCCCCCGTGCATGCATGGGCGGTACTCCGTCTTTATCATATGGAAAAAGAGCGGACAGGAAAGGAAGACATCGATTTTCTTGAGAAGTGTTTTCATAAGCTCATTCTCAATTTCACCTGGTGGGTGAATAAGGTGGATAACGTAGGCAACAACGTCTTCGAGGGAGGCTTTTTAGGACTCGATAACATCACAGTTCTCGATCGCTCAGAAAAACTTCCGGGGGGAGCGATCTTGCAGCAGTCCGATGGGACCGGCTGGATGGCGATGTTTTCTCTGAATCTAATGCGGATGGCACTCGAGCTCAGCAAGCACAATAAAGTCTATGAAGGGCTTGCCACAAAGTTTTTTCAGCACTATGTCTACATCGCCCATGCGATGAAGAAGCGGGGAAATCGAGACTATGAGATGTGGAGTGATACGGATGGTTTTTTCTACGACGTACTCACCTACCCGGACGGGACGTTCACGAAGTTTCGGGTCCGCTCTCTCGTTGGACTCATTCCCCTTTTTGCGGTGGAGATTCTGCATGAGGAATTCATGGAAAAGCATCCTGAATTCTATCGCAACTTTCAGTGGTTCATGAACAACAGAAAAGACCTTGTCGATTCGTGTATTATTCCAACCATCAAAGATGGAAAGAAGCACTATGTCTGCACGCCGATGAATGCTGAGCAATTGGAGAGTGTTCTTAAGTATGTCTGGGATCCCGAAGAGTTCCGAGCGAATTTTGGCCTAAGGAGCATGTCTAGATTCCACGAGAAGAATCCCTTTGTTTTTCAGGATAAACAGGTGGGTTATGAACCAGCCGAGTCGCTCTACACTGTTAAGGGGGGGAATTCAAACTGGCGGGGGCCAATCTGGATGCCGACGACGTTTCTCCTTGTCGATTCACTTCTCAAGCTAACCGAAGCCTTTGAAGAGGATATCACCATTAAATCGCCGAATGAAGAACCGATTAGCATTGGCACGATGGCCGAATCTTTTGCCAATAGGATTATCGATATTTTTGCTTATGATGAAAAAGGACAGCGTCCCGTTTTCGGACCGAATTTTCCTTTCTCTGACGATCCCTATTGGAAAGATCATATCCTTTTTCATGAGTATTATAATCCAGAAACAGGGAAAGGACTTGGTGCTTCTCATCAAACTGGATGGAGTGCAATCGTTGCCAACTTCATCGATGACTTTCGAGGAAAAAGTTAAAATTCGAACGAGACTGTGAGGGTTACCCCTTGCGTATCGAGTGATCCCCGTCTTTGGAAAAAGACATTTTCTCCCGATAGATTTTCAGAGGGGCCGTTTATGATGGGAGTATCCCCAATGCGGTTGACTCTCCACATTTGGTTCTGATGGAAGAAATAGTGTTCTTCCCATGCCAGACAGGCTGCGAGTCTATAGCAGCAGTCACAAAAGGTTGTAGCCCACTGAATGCCGAGGACTAAATCGAGCATGGCTCTAGAAGCCCGAAAACTCTCTCTGGTTTCAAGAAACTTTGTCTCAGAGTGTGGTTCCATGGCAAGAGTGTTCTTTTCGTTGTGGTGGACGCGGAAACGGCCATAAACGATACTTGCTGCAAGATCACTGCAAAGTGCGAAGCCGCAGCCGAGATGCCAGACACTATCCAAACCAGCACGCAGACCAATCCCTTTGAATCGGTTTTCGAGCTCGACCTCATTAGATAAGGGATCTTGTGTAGGGTTTAGGCGAGGGCTCCAGCTGCCTCCTTTATGCTTAAGGTCGTACTCTTGGTCAATCTGGGCGAGGCGAAGGCCGATATGGGGTCTTAAGCTTAAGCAGTGGCTGAGCCAGAAGGCGCGGCCCAAGGGGATATCGATGAGATCGAGGCCGAGTTTCCATTTGGCGTCGATGTCCCTTGCGAAAAGAATCTCTCCTTGTGCAGGAGCAAAAGCCGACCAGAGTGGGAGGAGAACTTTAGCAACATCGTCAGAGGTATTTTTGTGCGTGGAAAGGGTGTTTGTATAGTGGGTCCAGATGGCTCCTATATCCCAACCATCATGGCAGCCCCTATAAGAGGCTCCGACTTTAAAGCCGTAGTTCCATTTTGGTGAGGGGGTGACATAATCAGCTGCGACGAGCTGGTTGAGTTTTTCGATTTCATCAGATGAGGGGTTGATGATCCGAACTGCAACATGATTCTCGATGGCAAATTCCATCCCATCTTGGTGAGTTGTCCAATAGAGTCCTGAGACAGTAGTCGCGAAGTCACCGGAGCAGCCGTTTGGTCCTACGGAAGGGTTGACACAGCAAGGCCCTAGGCAATAGTAGCAGGAGCAGGTCTCACAAGAAGCCCCGAGACTTTCGCTCAGCCCGCAAAGAAGAAGAGCATTCAGACACAACAACTCACAAAAGCTCTTGTGAAAAGCTCTCCCCTTAAGATTGGGAAAAGAGAAGTAAGCTCTAAGCGCAGATAACATAATAAAAAAAAACCCGGGGTACTAGGTAAAACAAGCGCTATCTTTTCTCCTGAGTATAAGGGAGTTGCTAGATAGTTGCAAAGGCGCAAAAAAAAAGACCCGAGAAAACTCGGGTCCTTTTTGAAATGCTTGTTTTCTAAGAATTAGAACTCAAACTTAACAGTGAATGTCCAACCTTCTGTTTCAAGAGTTCCACGTCTTTGGTGATAGACATTTTCTCCTGTATTGTTGGGAAGAGAGTCAGGGTAGTCTCCAATCCTTACAATGCGCCACATTTGGTTCTGATGGAAGAAGAGGTGACTTTCCCATCCAAGCTGAGCGGTGAATGCGTAACAGCAGTCACAGAACATGGTTGTCCACTGCACTCCAAGAGCTAGGTCAAGCATAGCTCGAGATGCCCGGAAGCTATCTTCAGTCTCAACAAACCGTGTTTTTGCAAATGAACAGCTCGCTTCTTTGTTCCACTCATCGTGGTCGATAGAAAATCTTCCGTAGACAATGCTTGTTGCGAGGTTGCCGTAGAAGCCCCATCCACATCCAAGATGCCAGGTAGATTCAAGTCCAGCGATAACACCAACACCGTGAAAGTCATTGTGGATGTCCATGTTATTATTGAATGGCTCTTCTGACCAAGAACCCCCTTTATGTTGGAGATTGAGGTGTTGCTTAATGTAAGCAAGGCGCACACCAACGTGTGGACGGAGAGTGAGGTACTTACTTGTCCAGAACTCTCTTCCAATCTGAATATCGATCAAGTCGAGGTTCAGTTTCCAGTTGTGGGTGATATCGGTTGCATAAAGGATGCTTCCTTGAGCAGGAGCAAATGCAGACCAAAGAGGGATGAGGGTTTGATTATCTTCTTCTTCGGCTTCGATATGGCCGTTCGCTTTTCCTCGGTAGTATGTCCAGAGGAATCCGAAGTCCCAACCGTCATGACAGCTGCTATGAGATAGACCGAGCTTGAAACCAAAATCCCACTTGAAGTCAGGGGTTTCATATGTTGCATCGATCAACGTGTTCAGTTGCTCGATATCGCTGGTACTAATACTCTCCCCTTGATCGCCACTGTAAGTCGTGTGGTTATTCTCTGGATTGGTAACGTGATTGTTGATCGCGTATTCCATTCCATCCTGATCAGAATTCCAGTATACACCGGCTATGGTGATTGCGAAATCGCCATCACATGTTTTTGGACGTACTGGTGGATTGACCATATCTGGCCCCACACAATAATAGCAGTCGCATCCTTCCTGATAGCATTTCGCTTGAGGAACGGGGCAGCATCTGCCTTCGTCGTTGTTTGTTGCTGCACAAAGGCCACTTGTGAGACCGACGGCAGCTAAGGTAATCAATGTTTTTTGCATAAGACACATCCTGGTTAAAAAAAGTCTTTTTACCCTTTATGTAACCAACCCTGCGTTTTCTTACAAGAAAAAAAATTTGGATCCAAAATATTTTGGATCCAAGTGGGTTGGTCAGAGAGGGTTTGGGTTAAAATTCAAACTTGAAAGTGAGCGTCAATCCTCCAGTATCTAGGTTTCCACGACGATGATGGAATACATTTTCTCCTGTGATGAATGGAGAGTCAGGATTGAACTCATCGCCAACTCTCACAACACGCCACAATTGGTTTTGGTGGAAAAAGAGGTGCTGTTCCCATCCGAGCCTTGCGGTGAAGGTGTAGCAACAGTCGCAAAAGACTCTGTTGAATTGAACCCCAAGTGCGAGATCGAGGATCCCGCGAGAGGCGCGGAAGTGCTCTTCTGCTTCCAGAATTCTCATCTTAGCAAAGGGCTTCTCTGTCCCTCTAAGACGTTCTTGATGGTCGACAGAAAATCGGCCATAGATGATCGATGCAGCTAAATTCCCGTAAATTCCACATCCACATCCGATATGCCAAACTGAATCGAGCCCGGCGCGCAGGCCCACCCCTTTATAATCGTTCTCTAGACGAACATGATTGCTAAGAGGAATATCTTGGAGAGCATTGTCGTTTATGCTCCAGCTCCCACCTTTATGCTCGAGGACAAAGTTTTGATCGATATATGCGATTCGAAGGCTCATGAATGGGCGGAGGGTGAGATATTTACTAGTCCAAAATTCGCGTCCGAGTTCGATATCGATTAGATTGAGATCGAGGTTCCAATTTTCCCGAATATCTCTAGCGTAGAGAACGCTCCCTTGCGGAGGAGAGTAGCTAGACCAAAGGGCGATGAGTGCGCTGTTGTCATTTTTTTCTGCTTCGACATGTCCCTCTGATTTTCCTTCGAAGTGGGTCCAGAGAAGACCGATATCCCATCCATCATGACATCCTGCATAAGAAGCGCCGAGTTTGTAACCGTAATCCCACTTGAAGTTGGGGGTTTTGTAATCAGCGTCCACGAGGGTATTGAGCACTTCGATCTCTTCAAGCATGGGATTCCAATCGACAAAAACCTCGTTTTCAACGGCAAACTCCATCCCATCTTGGTGGCTGATCCAATAAAGTCCAGCGATAGTGATGGCGAAGTCTCCTTCACATGTTTTTGGGCGAACAGGTGGATTCACCATATCGGGTCCTACACAGTAGTAGCAGTCGCATCCTTCTTGGTAGCACCGCGCCTGTGGGACAGGGCAACATCTCTCTTCGTCATTTGACGCTGCGCTGAGGCTGCTTCCCAAGCCTAAGGCAAATAGGCATAAAATCATGTTCTTCATCGAGCTTCTCCTCTAAAAATACTTTCTTTACCCTGGTTTAATCGAACAAAAATTTTAGGGCAAGAAAAAAGGGGCTGAGAAAACCCAGCCCCTTGTGCTTTTCAAGTGAGAGAATAGAGTTTTTCAGTTAGAACTCAAATCGAAGAGTGAGTGTCCACCCTTGTGTATCGAGATCTCCACGTCGTTGGTGGAAGACGTTCTCCCCAGTAGTGTTTGGATTTCCCTTATTGTTTTCATCACCAATTCTTACAACACGCCACATTTGGTTCTGGTTGAAGAAGAGATGATGTTCCCAGCCAAGCTGCATTGTGAAAGCGTAGCAGCAATTGCAAAACATGGTTGACCATTGCACACCCATAGCAAGATCTAAAATGGCACGAGAACCTCTGAAGCTTTCCTGTGTTTCCAAGATTTTGATTTTTTCGTGGAAATCTTCTGCCTTTCGGTTCCACTCATCGTGATCTATTTTGAATCTTCCGTAAATAATCGAGGCGGCGAAGTTGCCATAAAGCCCCCAGCCACACCCAAGGTGCCAAATGGAATCAAGTCCGGCCCGAACTCCTGCACCTTTGTAGTCATTATCGAGATCGACGAAGTTGTTATAGGAAAATTCATTGATCATATTGAAATTCCAACTTCCCCCATTATGCTCAAGTTCAAATTCTTGATCGATTAACGCTACTCGAAGACCCACGTGAGGGCGGAGGGCGAGGTATTTACTTGTCCAGAATTCTCGTCCGAGCTCGATGTCAACGAGATTGAGTTGGAGCGTCCAGTTCTCGTTAATCTCAGTGGCATAGTTGATGAGCCCTTGTTCTGGAGCGAACGCTGACCAGAGGGTGACTAGAGTGTGGTTCGCATCAGCATCAGCTTGGATGTTACTTCCTGATTTGCCGCGATACCACGTCCATGTCGCGCCGAAATCCCAGCCATCGTGACAACCGACGTATGAAAGGCCTGCTTTTAATCCAAAGTCCCACTTGAAGTCAGGAGTTTTATAGTGCGCTCTCTCCAAGTTGTTGAGAAGGAGGATCCCTTCGGGAGTGGGGTCTTCACAAACGGCAACGAAGTTGTCTATGGCATACTCCATCCCATCTTGGTGTGCATTCCAGTAGAATCCAGCGAGAGTGATTGCGATATCTCCATTGCATGTTTTAGGGCGTACAGGTGGATTGACCTGATCGGGTCCAAGGCAATAGAAACAATCACACCCTTCTCGGTGGCAGACTGCTTGTGGAATATCGCAGCATCGATCTTCTTTTATAGAAGCAGCCCCTAGGACGCTAGTTAGACCTAAGGCGGTTAAAGAAAAAATGGCTGTTTTCATAGGTGAAGCTCCTTAAAAAATTGTCTTTTTATCCCTTGTTTAAATCATTTGAAATTTTAGGACAAGGACATTTGTTAAATCTTTTCTAATATCTTGACTCGGCATTTGAACTTGAGGTTGTGTGTCGATCCTGAGCTTATTTATCACAAATTCTACTCGGAGCAAGATGCTAGAAAGTAAACTGAACGGTCAGTGTGATCCCTTGCATGTCGAGGGTCCCTTTGCGGTGATGGTAAATGTTTTGTCCGGTGGTATTCGATGAATTGCTTTCTTCGAAGGTATCTCCGAGGCGAACGATGCGCCAGAATTGGTTTTGATGGAAGAAGAGGTGTTGCTCCCAAGCAAGGCGCGTGGTGAGGCCGTAACAGCAGTCACAAAACATCGTCATCCATTCAACGCCGAGAGCAAGATCGAGGGAGGTTCGAATTGCACGGAAACTATAATCGGTCTCAAAAATGTCTATTTTGGAATGGAGATCAGTCGCTTCTCTGTTCCACTCATCGTGCTTTACAGAGAATTTTCCGTAGACAAGGGACGTTGCAAGGGACCCATAGATTCCCCAGCCACACCCTAGGCGCCAGATTGAATCGAGGCCTGCGAGAAGGCCGGCTCCTTTGAAGTCGTTACCGAGCTTGACAAAGTTGTTAAAAGCGACATTCATTTGGGAATTATTTTCATTGAGACCAAAACTTCCGCCTTTGTGATTGAGATCGAAGCTTTGCTTGATATATGCGATTCGAATTCCTACATGAGGGCGTAGGGAAAGGTACTTGCTTGCCCAGTGCTCTCTTCCCACTTCGAGGTCGATGAGATCGAGATCGAGATCCCATTTCTCTTTGATATCTGTCGCGTAGGTGACAATCCCTTGAGGGGGAGAGTAGTCAGACCAGAGAGTGATGAGTGTGTGATTGTCGTTGGTATCGGCCTCTACCTGGCTACTTGAATCTCCGCGATACCAAGTCCAGAGAACTCCATAATCCCATCCGTCGTGACAACCGGCATAGGAGAGACCGAGCTTAAAGCCAAAATTCCAGGAGAAATCTGGGGATTGATAGTGGGAATCAACTAGGGTATTGAGGACTTCGATCTGCAGATCGGTGGGATTTGCAGGAACAGCAACGTGATTATCGATTGCAAATTCCATCCCATCTTGATGGGCGTTCCAGTAGAGTCCAGCAACAGTAATGGCGATATCTCCGTTGCATGTTTTTGGTCGGACAGGTGCATTGGCTGCCTCATTATCTGGGCCTAAGCAGTAGGTGCATTCACACCCCTCAGCATGGCAGGTTGCTTGAGAAATGGGGTCGCAGCAGTCATCTTTTTCTGCATATGCGGAATGAGAAAGGAAAAGAGTCGCTAGGGCAAGGAACGCTTTTTTCATGAGTCTTGTCTCTCTTAAAAAATCTTAAGTGTCGCATCCAGTGTAAGCTATTGAGATTTTTGGGCAAGAAAAATGGACCCGAAAAATTTTCCGGGTCCATTTCCTATGATTGAAGAGTAGTAGTTCTTAACTAAAGTTAGAACTCAAACTTAAGAGTAAGTGTCCACCCTTGTGTATCGAGATCTCCTCGACGTTGCTGGAAGACATTTTCTCCAGTTGAATTGGTTTTAGGTGTTTCGCCTGTTTCACAAGCTGAAGTATCTCCAATTCTGACTACACGCCACATTTGGTTTTGGTCGAAGAAGACATGGTGTTCCCAACCAAGCTGCATAGTGAAGCCGTAGCAGCAATCGCAGAACATGGTTGACCATTGAACTCCTAGAACAAGATCAAGCATAGCGCGAGAAGCGTGGAAACTCTCTTGAGTCTCCAAAATCTTGATTTTGCTGTGGGGATCAGTAGCTTTTCGATTCCACTCATCGTGATCGACTTTAAATCTTCCGTAGACAATGGAAGTGGCGAAGTTGCCGAAGAGGCCCCATCCACAACCGATATGCCATACAGAATCAAGCCCTGCTCTTATACCAACTCCTCGATAGTCATTGTCGAGATCGACAAAGCCGTTGAAAGCATCACTGTTTGACCCTTCATCACTCCAGCTACCACCTCTGTGTACAAGGTTGAACTCTTGATCAATGAAAGCGATTCGGAGACCAACATGAGGACGAAGAGAGAGATATTTGCTTGTCCAGAACTCTCGTCCGAGTTCGATGTCGAACAATTGGAGTTGTACTGCCCAATTTTCTTCGATCTCTGTTGCATAAGTGATGAGTCCCGTTTCAGACGAAAAGGCGCTCCAAAGAGGAATAAGAGTACTATTGTGGTCATCGAGTGCTTGAATAGTACTTCCAGATTTTCCTCTGTACCATGTCCAAAGGAGTCCGAAGTCCCATCCATCATGGCAACCGACATAAGTAAGGCCTGCCTTAAATCCGAAATCCCATTTGAAATCTGGGGTTTCATAATGGGCTTTGACCAAATTATTGAGTCGCAAAATGTCGGATGTACTTCCGTCGTCAACAAGTACGCTATCCTCGATGGCATATTCCATTCCATCTTGGTGGGCATTCCAATAGAACCCAGCTATTGTGATACCGATATCTCCATTGCATGTTTTTGGGCGAACAGGTGGATTGACCTGATCGGGTCCAAGGCAATAAAAACAGTCGCACTCCTCTCTATGGCAGGCGGCTTGTGGTGTTTCGCAGCATCCATCTTCTCGAATAGAAGCCGCATTTGCTACATTAGCGAGCCCAAGGATCGACAAAGCAGCAAGGGGAACGATTAACTTTTTTTCCATTTTTTTTCTCCATTCATAGGGCCGCGTGGGCCTTCATTTCTTTCTATACCTTTCGGTGTAAGAGATTTTTTGTTTTTATACAAGAAAAATTTCTTCGGGATAAAAAAAAACCGGTCTCAGTGACTGAGACCGGTAAGATTAACCAAGATGAGTTTTTTTTCTTAGAACTCGAACTTGAATGTAAGTGTCCATCCTTGTGTGTCAAGATCTCCACGACGTTCGTAGAAGACATTTTCACCGGTATTGTTTCCGCAAGATGGAGTTACGTCTTGTTGTGTATCTCCGATGCGAACCACTCTCCAGAGTTGGTTTTGATCGAAGAAGAGATGGTGTTCCCAGCCAAGCATTGCTGTGAAAGCGTAGCAGCAGTCACAGAACATTGTAGACCATTGAAAGCCCAGTGCTAAGTCAGCCATCGCTCTTGAAGCACGGAAGGAATTCTTGGTATCGATGTATTTCATTTTGGTATGCCCGCCGTGAGCCAGACGATTTGTCTCGTCATGCTCTATGGTGAAACGTCCATAGATGATCGATAGGGCGAGGTTTCCGTAGACTCCAAAGCCACATCCGAGATTCCATATGGTATCGAGTCCAGCGCGAACACCAGCACCGTGGAAGTCGTTATCGAGTTCAACAAGATTGTTGTAAGCATCTTGATTGATGTTAGTACCTGTTCTCGCAGACCAGCTTCCTCCTTTATGTTGGAGGTCGTAGTCTTGTTTGATCGAAGCAATACGGATGCCAACGTGAGGTCTCATAGTGAGGTATCGGCTTGTCCAGAACTCACGCCCTAACTCGATGTCGACGAGGTTGAGTTTGAGTTTCCACTCAGTTTGGATGTCAGTAGCGTAGGTTGTGTTCCCAATTGAAGGGGCAAATCCCGTCCAGAGAGGAATCAATACTTGGTTGTCATCGGATTCTGTTTCAACATGTGTTGAAGCGTGTCCTTTGTACCATGTCCATGTAACGCCGAGATCCCAACCATCGTGGCAGCCTGCATAAGCGAGGCCGAATTTAAAACCAAAATCCCAATCGAATTTTGGATTTAAGTATTTCGCATCGATAAGAGTGTTGAGTTCTTGAAGCTCAGAACATGAAGAGGCTCCTTTTGGGATGTGCACTGCATTTTGTACAGCGTACTCAAGTCCACACTGGTGAGAATTCCAGTAGAATCCCGCAACAGTTACAGCAATATCGCCCTCACATGTTCTTGGGTTCACTGAAGGATTCACTAGGTCAGGGCCTAGGCAATAGTAGCACTCACATTCTTCTTTGTAGCAATTCGCTGCTGGAAGAGTTTCGCACTTCGAGCACCTTTCTCCGCTATTGTGTGAGCAATTAGCGGCTGTCGCTACACTAGCAATTCCCATAAAGGCTAGAGCAGCGACAGGCAATTTTGATTTGATATCCATTTTCATAGATAAGCTCCTGTAGGGTTTAACCGCCCTACGCACGTGAGCACAGGGCTTTTCTTTCATAACCGTCACATTAACAATGTATGTTTTTTTATCACAAATCTTTTTTTTCAAAAAATGATTAAAAAGCAAAATTTATTCTGAGGGTGACCCCTTCTGTCGAGAGGTTTCCCCTTCTTTGGTGGTAGATATTTTCTCCGCTATTATTAAAAATAGCTAAGCTGTTTTTTTGAGTTTCTGCCAAATCTGTAAAAGAATTGCTTCCATTTTGCCTTACCACACGCCACATTTGGTTTTGGTGGAAGAAGAAATGTTGTTCCCATCCGAGCATTGCAGTGAATGCATAACAGCAATTGCAAAAGAAGGTAGACCACTGGACTCCAAGCCCGAGGTCTGCCATTGCTCGTGAGACACGAAAGGACTCGTTCGTTTCGAGAAGGCGAATCTTACTGAAGGGAGCTAAAGCCGCACGGACATTCTCTCTGTGCTTGATCTGAAATTTCCCATACACGGCGGAAAGAGCGAAGTTGCCATAGAAGCCCCAGCCACACCCGACATTCCATGTCGTATCTAAGCCTGTTCTTACACCCACCCCTTTAAAATCATTTTCCAGATGGACGAAATCATTGAGGGGACATTGAGGACTTGCGATACTCCAGCTACCACCCCTATGAGTGAGGTCAAAATCTTGATCGATGTAGGCAATGCGAAGACCCATATGGGGACGGATACTTAAGTATGTGCTCGTCCAAAATTCCCTGCCGAGTTCGATATCGATGAGGTTGAGGTTGAGTTTCCAGTTTGTCACAATATCTTCAGCGAAAAGAATCGGAGCATCCCCTGCATTCTGGGCTTGGAAACCGGACCATAAGGGAAGGAGTGAACCGTTCTGGCTTTTTTCTTCTTCAATATGGGTAGAAGAGCGATCTTTGAAGTGGGTCCACACAGCTCCAACGTCCCAACCATCGTGACATCCCGCATATCCCAGACCCAGCTTGAATCCCCATTCCCAATGATAGGCGGGGGTTTCGTACTTTGCTTCGATGAGGTTGTTCAGCATGTGATTGCCAGAATCGGTGTCAGAGGCGACAACCCGATTACGAATGGCGTATTCCATTCCATCTTGTTCGGCCCGCCAGGCGAGACCGGCGATGGTGATGGCAATATCTCCATCACAAGTTTTTGGCCTTACAGGGGGATTGACGAGGTCGGGTCCGAGGCAGTAG
This sequence comes from Chlamydiota bacterium, assembly GCA_011064965.1. Taxonomy (GTDB): domain Bacteria; phylum Chlamydiota; class Chlamydiia; order Chlamydiales; family Rhabdochlamydiaceae; genus Sacchariniichlamydia. Next base: position 91,270 of record JAAKFS010000004.1, on the reverse strand, counting down.
TAACAGGAGCAGTCTTCCTCATAACAGGTTGCTTGCACGGGTGCTTTGCAGCAAGTGTGATTTGCTCCAGAAAGGATGGTCGCAAGAGCTATAACGGCAAAGGCTGAGAGCTTTTTTACATCTTCGTCCATAGCATACCCCTCATTCAAAAGGTAGTAAAACAACAACCTAAGAGGTATGAATTTAGCCGTCAATAAAAAAAATGGACTTAGGGTCTCCCCTAAGTCCATTTTTCGATACGTCGATTGTGAAAATCGCGTTAGAACTCGAACTTGAGTGTGAGAGTCACACCTTGAGTATCAAGATCGCCCCTTCGTTCGTGGAAAACATTTTGTCCTGCGTTGTTTGGAATAGAGCCTCCACTATTGGCCCCAACTCTTACGACGCGCCACATTTGGTTTTGATCGAAGAAAAGGTGTTGTTCCCAACCGAGCATAGCGGTAAGCGCATAGCAGCAGTCGCAGAACATTGTTGAATATTGAACTCCAAGAGCGAGATCGAGCATTCCACGTGAAGCGCGGAAACTATTTTTCGTCTCGAGAAGCTTTATTTTCTCGAAAGATCCTGTAGCTTCTCTGACGTATTCATCATGATCAACATTGAATCGTCCATAAACGATCGAAGCAGCAAAGTTTCCGTAGAAACCCCAACCGCAACCGAGATGCCAAACAGAATCCAATCCTGCGCGAACACCAGCTCCTTTGAAATCATTCTCTAGATCAACAAAACCATTTAAGCCATTTGAAGCACTGAAGGTTCCCCCTTTGTGCTCAATATCGAATTCTTGATCGATAAAGGCGACTCGTACACCGACGTGAGGACGAATGGCAAGGTATTTACTAACCCAAAATTCCCGTCCGAGCTCGAGGTCGATGAGGTTGAGTTTAAGCTTCCAGTCCTCTTTAATGTCTCTTGCGTAGGTGATGCCCCCTGATCGAGGATGCACAAAATCAGTCCAAAGTGGAATGAGAGTGCAGTTATCGTCTTGCTCAGCTTCGATATGACCACTAGATCTTCCTCTGTACCAAGTCCAAACGACGCCGATATCCCAACCATCGTGGCAGCCAGAGTGAGAAAGTCCGAGTTTAAATCCCCAATCCCATTTGAAGTTTGGAGTTTCGTACCTCGCGTCGACCAAAGTGTTTAGTGCTTCAGTGGCTGAAGGAGACGCAGGGTCGATAAGGCTCACTTGGTTTTTGATGGCATATTCCATTCCATCTTGATGAGCATTCCAGTAAAATCCACTAACAGTGATGCCGATATCGCCATCACATGTCTTAGGACGAACTGGAGCGTTAACGGCGCAATTGCTTGGACCGTAGCAGTAATAGCAGTCGCAACCTTCTGAATTGCATGCTGCTTGAGGAATCTCACAGTTGCAACTTTTTTCGTTGCAGCCGTTGCCATCCATGTTTTGCGCTGCTCCGAGGAAGCTGCTCATTACAATCAATGGCAAAGCAGCTGCAGAGGCGCACTTCTTTAGATTCAATTTCATTTATTTCTCCCTAGGTTGATTCGCCCAACTCCTTTGGGCCTCTAAAAGAGAGCGAGTTTGGCACCTTGACTGTAGTCGGATAGACCTAATTACAGTAGCTCTCTTTATAAACTTTAATTTAGAGATAGTTTATTTAATAATCAATTAATAATTTAAATAATTAACTACGTTAAATAAAAAAGCTCATAGTTTTAGGTTGTAAAACAAGACTTATCTCTGAGATTTTTCTGTTAGGCGTAGAGCGGAGTGCATACACAAAGCTTGGCGGGAAAAGATAGGGGGAATTTAAAGGGCTGTATTAGGGAATATGCGTCTCAAGGAGAAGCAAGTGTGGGGCTGCAGTGAAGAGATGCGAGCCTCTAAAGGTTGAAAAAGAACCCCTTTCCCCTCTAAAGATTCGATTGTGGTCTCTTTATCATAGACGATGATGACGTGCCCCGGCCATACGAGGATGTCAAGCCGCTTTACACGCTGACAAATCTCATGAATGGGATCTCTATAGGAGGCAATTTCCTCTCCGAAGAGATAAAGCTCGCTGGTATTTCTCGGAGTCCAGCCCGATGTTGCTTCGTAAAGTAGACCAGAACAATCGACTCCTTGAAGGATCCGTTTGTTAAGGTTCTTATAGAAGAGAGAAAACTCTGGGATTCCAGGTGAATGGTTACCGCCCCATAGATAGGGTAGCCCTATTGTCCTTTTTAGGTTTTTGAGAATCTCCCACTTGGAAGGAAGAGTCTTTGCCCGTTCAGGCGTGTGCTCCTCAGTCCCTCGGGTGAATCGGACGTCGAGATAGACTGGTCCGTGAGGGTAGTCATTTGTCACCGCTTTGAGGATTGTCTCGGAAATCTCCTCAAGGACAGAGAATTTTGTTCTTGGCAGAGCGATCATCTCTAGAGGGAGCTTTTCTTCTCTTAAGAGAGGAGCAAAGTTCGGTATATTGAAAAGGGGTGTTGGGGTGCGGGCTACAACGTATCTAGACATTTTTCCACCTCATCCGGTAGCATACATGGGAGATGACTATCCGAAAAGCCCGTTTTGCCAAAGGCTCGTTTCTTTTTCTCTTTTTGCTTCTCATTTTTGTTGGGTGCCAGTCTTCCTCTTCATCTAGCGGCAATTATGCCCGGATTAATCTTGGGTTTGAGCCCCATACACTTGATCCCCGCAAAGCGAGCGAGACTTGCTCACTTTCTCTCATGCGTATGCTTTTCGAGGGGCTCACCCGGATCGGGCCCGATGATCAACCGCGCCTTGCCTTAGCAAAAGAGGTGGCGATCTCAGAAGATCTAAAAACCTATACGTTTACCCTCCGCTCCTCTCTCTGGTCGAATGGAGATCCTCTCAGTGCCTCTGACTTCGTCTATAGCTGGAGAAAGGTCCTCACTCCCTCATTTCTATCTGGAGGAGGGGAGAAATTCTATGTCATTAAGGGTGCAAGAGAGATTGTGGAAGGGATCCTCCCCCTTGAAAAACTCGGAGTAAGAGCGGAGGGAGATCATACTCTTATTGTCGAGCTCGTCTCCCCTACCCCATACTTTCTCGATCTCGTCTCCAATCCCATCTTCTTCCCGGTAAACCCAGAGGTTGAAAAGGGGAATGCCCAATGGACAGAAAAGATCGAATCCTATGTCTGTAACGGTCCCTTTGTCCCGACGAAGTGGCGTCACCACGACATCTTCACTGTAGAGAAAAATCCCACCTACTGGGATGAACCCCACGTCGCTCTTAAAGGGATAGAGATGGTGATGGTCGACTCAGATACCGAGCTCAAACTCTTTGAAAAGGGAAAACTCCATTGGGCCGGCTCCCCGCTCTCGACACTTTCCGTCGATTCCTTGGCCTACTTAAAGAAAAACATGCCCCTCAAGATCCTTCCTATCGCTGGATCGCGGTATCTGAGAGTGAATACAGCCGAAGGCCCCTTGACTAGCAAGAAGATCCGCCGAGCCCTTGCTCTTGCCATCGACAGAGAAGGCATCGTCGAGCATGTGACTCAAGGAGGGCAACTCGCAGCCACTGGTTTTGTTCCTCCCTCTTTTCATCTCAAAGAGTCCCCCTATTTTGAAAGTGGGAACTTGGAAGAGGCGCAGGCGCTTTTTCAAGAGGGTCTCGATGAGCTCGGCATTGAGAAGATTTCCCCTCTAACCCTTACCTATGCCTCTGCAGAGAGAACCCATCTGACTGCTCAGGTCCTTCAACAGGAGTGGAACCATGCCTTTGGCATCCAAGTTAAACTGCAGGCCGTTGAGCTCAAAGTCTATTTTGATCTCGTCCATAGAGAGGAGTACGAGCTCGCATTGAGCTCTTGGTTTGCTGACTATAACGATCCGATCGGTTTCCTCGAGAAGTTTACCTATAAAGGCCATTCGAGCAACAATACCGGTTGGGAAGACCCCCACTTTGCCGACTTGATCCACGCCTCTCGTCAAGAAAGGGATTCTAAGAGCCGCCTTAAGCTTCTGGCAGAGTCGGAAGAGATTCTCATCGATGCGATGCCGATCATTCCCCTCTATCATTATACAATGCTCTACTTGGAGGATGAAAGTCTCCAAGGAGTTTTCCTCTCTAGGCTTGGCACCCTAGACTTTAAATGGGCCACTTTAGACAATGCGAAACAATGAAGCGCATCGGAATATTTCTGCTACTCTGCTTTTTACCTGCACTCCTATCCGCGGGAAGCCTGCGGCTGCACAACGACAGTCCATTTAAGCTTCGGGCAGTGATCCGTGCTGCCGATGGGACTTATCTTGGGGAAATGGTGATTCTTCCTGAGCATTTCAATACCTGGTCAAGCGATTATCCATCTTTTGGTCCTGGTGGGCAAAACTACTCGGAAAACCCCACCCGATCGATGACTCCCTACACCGTTTACTGGTATTGCCTCAGCGGAGGGGTCTATGGGATTTCTCCGAATAAATCACCCGGAGAGGCTGTAATGGCTAAGAACTCTGAGGGGCCCCGCATGTGCCAACCCCAAAAGAAAAGGAAGGGGCAGTCCCCCTACGGTGCAAAGGAAGGAGATGAGCAGCTTTTCGATCAAAACGACGCTGGTAGTCCTCCCAATATAGAGAATTAGTCTCTCTTGAAAAGTTAACTTTCTCTATGAATTTCATCAATCTTTGCGGTCTCTTCATCATGACTATTCTGCAACGAAATGCAGAATAGTCATGACTTTTTTGCATTTCACTGCAGAATAGTCAGCCTTTGCTGTGGGAAAAGATTTGGCTATATTCTTGACTGTTAATAGATTGAACAAAATCTCGCTGGAGACTCTGGAACAAAGTCATTCCACAACGGGCTTGCCCCGTTCGTAGTCGATTTTTTGGATGATGTACCCTTCTTTATTGAATAGAGTTGCAACACCTTCACCTTCTTCAATTGTTGAGACTGGTTTACTTTCCCCTTCCTTGTAGTAGGAGCCTTTGAGGAGCTTGTCCTTTTCGTACTCCTCCATGAGCATGAGGTCTCCATTTTCGTAGTAGGCAAAGCTAAGACCCTCTTTTTTGTTGTTACTCATTTCTCTTTGGGCTTGTAGGGTCCCATTGGGGTACCAAGTTTTTGCCATCCCTTGGATCACATCTTCGTACCAGGTGACCATCAATTTTGGGCTGGGCTCTTCAGAGCTTGATAGATAATACTCCCACTCCTCTCCTGTTTTTTGTCCCTCTTTGATCGTATAGCTCTTTTTCAGTTCCCCTTTAGGAGAGAAGAGCTTGACGATACCATCAGGGGAACCACCCTGAAACTCGATGAGTGAGTAGAGGTTTTCCCCCTCGAACACCGCTTGGATGCCTATGCCGCCTTCGATCTCGGCAACGGGATTTCCTTGCGGATCAAAGTAGGAGGCATTGATGAGAAGACCCTCTCGGTATTGCTCTTGATATTTAGGGCTCCGGCTTACCCAGTATCCAGTAGCGGCTCCCTCTTTGACCCCCTGCTTATAGAAGATCTCCTCGAGCACTTCTCCCTCTTCGTCGTAGGTGAAAAGTGTCCCCTCAATAACACCGTGGAAATAAGGGATTGTCTTTTTGATTTTCCCACTCGGGAAGTAGTATTTCGCTTGGTTGTTCAAGCTCCCCAATTCGTATAGGAATTCTGCCTCCAAATGCCCCCTTTCATCCCAGACAAGGGATTCCTTATCGAAGAGCCAGCTTTTTTGGGCATTGATGCCGAGGTCGGCAAGACCCTCGATGACATGGGCCTCTATTTTGAGAGTTCCATTTTCATGCCATTCAAGATAGCGGCCGTTTGCCCTTCCATTTACAGCCTCGAGGAGCTGCCACACCCCTCCATTGTTGTGATAACTGGTCAGCTTGGAGTGGCTTTTCCCTTCGGAGTTTTTTCCGTAGACCCGAAGAACCTTTTGAAAGGGTTGGGAAGCGAGAAAGTTCACATTCTCATAGGTTGAAAGACGATCTTCATTGCTAATCGTCTCGGAGAATCCATTTCGATCGATGATCTGAATGCTGACAATCGAATCGGATTTATTGCCAGAAGACCGGCATCCCGAAACAAAAGGGAGGAGAAGGAGCAAAAGAGGGAAAAGGACTCTATTCATGAAGCATCTCTCGTTTAATGAGCTGAAGATTGATGACGTAGGTCTCTTCATTTGAAGAGAGTGATTTTTTTTTAAGGTCAAGCTGCTTTACAATTAACTGTGGAGAACGGGGACTCGGAATGTGAGAACCGACGTTGATTCCATCGATTCGTGCGAGCAGTTGCATCAGATCGTCTTGGTCCATCTCCACGGGATGATCTTGGATCAGCTCACACTCTCCAAACGCTTTGAACCTCTTGAAATTTTGCTGCTTGAACCGAAGAGAATTGACCCCTCCTGCAAGGAATTGGAGTCGCTGGCTCTGTTTATCGTTATGGGGATCCGCATGGACAAGGGCACGGAGTTTTTTCTGCTCCAGCTGCAAGAACTGCAGTGTTTCGAGTTCCCGTTCTACATAATCCCTTGGAGCTCCACTGACCCTTGTGAGAAGAGCCTCTTCAGCTTTTTTCTTTTCAGTGGCGTATGTTTTCTTCTGATGGAGATAGGTGGCTCTCTTCTCGAGAAGAGAAAGAGAGCTTTGCCTGGAGAAAAAAAGAGTGAGCGCCAGCACAGGTGGGAGAAGGCCGAGGCCGATCAGAACAATTGGGTTTGCGAGATGGGGGCGCAATTTATTAAAAAACTCTTTCATCTTCCTCCTTTAAGAAAAAAGGTGGCCCTATAGAGATTGTGGTCGCCACTCCATTTAACTTTTTGCCTAGGGTCGATCAACCTTTTCTCCTGCAGAAGAGAACGATGGAAATTGGAAGCGGACCGCGCATCTGAAGCATTGAGTTCTAAGTCAATTTTTACCGCGTACTCTTTTCTTTTCGCATTTATTCTAGGGGCTTTTACGAGCGAATACCGAAAATGGGAGATCGAAGAGCCCTTTTGGAGCTCGGGGTGGGTACTGAGCCACTGCAAAAACTGAGACACAGTTGGAATAGAGGGAACGTCGAGCTGGGATCTTTGCTTAGTGGAGAGCGATTGTTCCATCGTTCTCACCATTTGTTTCAGGCCAGCTCCTTTCGGGGCTTCAATGCTCCGCAGAACGGCGTTCTCTTTCTTCTTAAGATGGGCATTTCCAAAAATGAGGGTCATAAGAGAAAAACAGAGAGAAGCAGCCAGAAACGCTGTGAGGTTTTTCTTTCTCATTTTGACCGTCTCTTTGGAGAGCAAGGCCTCTCGGCGAAACTGCGCACTCTGCTTATCGCTTAGAGCTGCATCCAAAGCGAGCCCAATGGGGATCGCATGTTCCATGACATGGGGATTTTTTTCGGTAAGACAAGAGAGGTGGGGAGCAAGAAGGGCTTTTACCTTCTCCCTCTGGTCCATTGCTCCTGTCAGAAGAATATCTCCGATGGAAGGATTTTTCTTTTTCAAATAAGCCACAACTCGCATGAGCTCTTGAGAAAAAAGGGTGGGGTCTTTTTTTAGATCGCTCATCCCGAAATTTTTCCTATGGGAAGAGAGGAGCTTTCCCTCTTGAGCAGCGATGAAGGTGCTCTGCGACTCCCCAAAATGGCAGATAAACATGGAGGTTTGCTCAGCATAGTAATGGGCAGCAAAACGGTGGAGAGCGAGCGGAGTGCAGGAGACGATATCGGGGTCTATATTCCGACTGGCATATTCTGCCAAATGGGAAGAGAGAGCCCCATTTGAAGTGGCCAAAAGAAAGACATCGGTCTCCCCCTCTTTTCCAGGATAAAGAGCGGGAAGGAGGATCACCTCTTCTGCGGGGTAAGGGAGGAGGTTCTCTACTTGGAATGGAAGGGTGGAGAGAACCTCCCTTTTCGAGCGGAGCTTAAGATGCAAAGAGCGGAGAACGACATCACGCGATTCGAGACCGGTGACTAAGGCGCATCGCTTTCCTTGAAAGAGGGGCTTAAGTAGATATAGGGGATTTTCTTCCTGGCTTAAAGAGCGGACATGGACGATCTGAACAGCTCCCTTTTCCTTTTTGACAAGGGCGATCTGAAATTTTTTTGATTCCGATTGGAGGCCAAGATAAAACACGTCCCGATTTTATCCTAATCGCCCCTTTTTCGGAAAAGGTATTCTATGCTATAATACCTAAATATGATCTTCTATATCGCAAAAATTATTCATTGGGTCTTTTTGTCCTATACGATCCTCCTGTTTGTCTGGATTATCAGTTCTTGGGTCCCTCGCCTTGCTTATCATCCTCTGATGAGATTTGTTAAGTTTTACACTGAGCCCTACCTAAACATTTTTAGAAGATTGATCCCACCGATCGGAGGGACTTTAGATCTTAGCCCCATTTTGGGGTTCTTTGCTTTGAAGTTTCTCGAACGGATGATTATGGGTTTTTTACGCACCATTGCTTAAGCGTCCCTTTGCCATTGGCTCCCTTTCCCTTCCTTCCAATGTCTTTTGCTCTCCCCTAGCAGGCTGCTCTGACTTTCCCTTTCGGCAGATGATTGCAAAATATAGCCCTGGTCTCTTCTATTGCGAGATGGTCAAAATGGAGGCGCTCATCCGGCATGACACCAACACCTACCGTATCCTCGATTATGAAGCGGGCATGCACCCGATCGGTGCGCAGCTCTGTGGGAGCAACCCCAAGCTTGCGGGATCCTGCGCGAAAATTCTGGAAGAGCTCGGGTTTGACCTCATCGATCTCAATTGCGGTTGCCCTGTCGATAAAGTGACCAAAGACAACAGCGGCTCTGGTCTTCTTCGGCATCCAGAATTGATTGGAGAGATTCTCTCCAACATGATTGCTGCGGTAAATATTCCCATCACCGTAAAAATCCGAGCCGGCTGGGATGAAGAGAGCATCAACGCCTCCCTAATCACACAGATTGCCGAGAAAGCTGGAGCCAAGGTGATCTTTGTCCATGGAAGAACGAGAAAGCAGGGTTATCGCGGTCCTGCCATTTGGGAGCACATCAAGAATTGCAAGGAAGTGGCAAGAGACATTCTTGTCTTCGGGAATGGGGATATTGTAGACCCAGAAAGTGCTGAGCAGATGTTTGCCGTTACGGGGTGTGATGGGCTTCTCCTTTCTAGGGGGACTTTTGGAAATCCTTGGATTTTTGAAGACATCTATCGCCATTTCAGTGGAGAGGAGCCCATTGAGCGGACTCCTGAGATGATCCGGGATGTTCTTCTCGAGCATATCGAATGCATTACTCGCTATCAGCCGAAGCGGAAGAGCTTGCTTGACCTAAGGCGGATTGGTTCTTGGTATCTCAAGAAGGCCGATGGGGCGAAGAAGCTCAAGGAGATTGTGACTCGGTCTGAAGATCTCGATGAGGCGGTGGCGAAGATTCGCGCCTTTGCAGAGGCTCTTTGAGGGGAATTTTCCTCATACAACATTAGAATGATAGTGGGACTTCTACACCACCTATAATGGCGCTGAAATACTGTAGACATTGTCTGCAGTGGCTCGTAAAAAAAATCTACAGGTTCGATAGAAAGGGGTTTTATTCTTTTTCGAGCTTTTCCTCGAAGATCTTTCTGAGTCGTTCGATATGGGAGGAGGTCTCTCGGTAATTTGGCTTAGAGGAGGTGCTTCTCCCCTGCTTTTTCTCGGCGAAGGCGAGAAACTCTTCAATAGACTGCGTTTGGGCACCTAGGTGGCGGCACTGGCCGGAAAGACCGTTGTCTGAAGAGACAACGGTGAGAACTTTTGGGTTTTTGCTCACCTCGACCATTTCAATGATGTATTCATCAGCTGTTCTTCCCTTAGGTGCGTAGATCACTTCGAGGTTTTTACTAAGGGCTACTTGGGGGAAATCTCGAATCTGCTCAGAGCTATCAAAGATGATGGAGAGGGTTCCTTTGATTCCGCGGAGCTCATCACCTAGGAACTCGATGAGGGCTTCTCGTCTTTTTTTAAGGGAGAGCTTTTGCTCAGAAGGAATGCGGAAGAGGAGGTTGTAGCCGTCAATGAGATAATGCACGGCTCTCAAGGTGGATAAGCATTTTATCCAGGGCTTTTCTTCTGTGGGATATTCTGTTTTTTATCTCTTCTTCGAGCTCGGCAAATGTCTTGTTATAGTCGTTTCTTTTGAAGAGGGGGTCGTAACCAAAGCCTTGTCCTCCTCGTTCTTCTTCGGTAATTGTTCCCTCGCAACGGGCAGTCACGCAGTTTTCTAATCCATTGGGGGAAGCGAGCGCAATGGCGCAGGCAAAGTAGCCAGCTCTTTCTTCGTCTTTGAGGCTTTGCATCTCTTGGAGGAGTTTTGTTCTGTTTTCTTTGTCGGTGCTTGCAGATCCAGCGTATCTCGCAGAGAAGACCCCGGGTGCTCCTTGGAGGGCGGGTATGACAAGGCCCGAATCATCGGCGAGGACCCAATCGTCTAATTCTTTTGCAGCATGGATCGCTTTGAGAATGGCATTTTCTTCAAAGGTGGTGCCGGTTTCTTCTGGGGGATGATAATCGGGAAAATCAATGAGGGAATAGAGATCCCATGAGCCCTTTTCCTTGAGCATCGATCGCATCTCTCGGATTTTATGGATATTGCGACTAGCAATGATGAGTTTCATGGGCAAAGCCTCGTACTGATGTGGTTACTAAATTAGCATGTTTCTTTGTAAGGGGCAACCCATGGGAGGCTTCAGCGTAAAATCTATAGAGCCGACTTGATCTCGGTGATGGTGAGTTTTTTCCCTTGGAGCTCGACCGCGTCTCCTTTTTTGAGGCCGATCAGGTTTTGTGCGATCTGAGACTGGAAGGAGAGGATGTTCTCTTCTGGGTTAGCATCCCAGGGGCCAAGGAGGGTGTAGGTGACGCTCTTTCCATCTTTTGTTTTGCATGTGACGGCTGTCCCGACGCTCACTTGGCTTGTGTCGATGTCACCTTCGGTGAGAACGCGGCACATATTCAGCTGGTCAGAGAGGAACTTGAGCTCGGATTGGAGCCGGTCTCTTCTCTCTAAGGCTGCTTTGAACTCGGCGTTTTCTCTTAGGTCACCATGAGCTCTTGCTATTTCGATCTCTTTGGCATTATCGACTGTCTCGACTGTACCGATGTGCTCGATTTTTTTCTGGAGAGTGGCGAAGCCCTCTTGCGTTGTCCAGACAATTACCTCTTCGGGAGATTCGTTGACTGGTCTCTTTTTTGCAAGAGAGGGATGAACCACTTCTGCAAGGGAGTGGAAAATCTTGATGTCGTGGTCGGAGAGGGAGTAACACTTTGTGACGAGCAGGAGGAACTCTTGGACGTCGGCAAGAGAGGCGTCCTTCAGCACGTCTCGTACGATTTGATAGCGCCCTGTGGTGAGGATGTTGTGCATCTTCTTGATCAGCTCACGGCGATCTCCTACTTGCTCGAGAGTACATAGTAAAGTCAAAAAGGCCTCGAATAGGCGAGCTTTTCCAGCGGTGTTGCCGAATGGAAGGGAGGGGTTGTTCATGGCCTTTTGGAAGTACCAGACGAGGACTTCTGGATGTTTTTGAGGAAAGGAACAAAGTTCGCGTAACCGTTCTAAAAGGGTCTCTTCTATCTCGCTTCCAATGAGGGCTCCAAGGATGTAATCGCGCAAGGGGTTATGTTCTACGATGAAGAGGAGGGAGAGGAAGAGTTTTTGCCAATCAGAGCGATGTTTTTTTACTTCCACCAGGGCACGTTTCTTGTATGCTTGTATCGAGATGTCAGTGACGATGGTTTCGATTGATTCGGCTTTCTTGAGGAGCTCTATGATGGGTTCGTATTTTTTATCTCCAGTGAGATCTTGCAAAAAGAAGTGTATCTGCAGTTCTTGCGATGCGGTGATCTCTTGGAAAGAGAGGAGCTCTTTTAGCTTCCCAATGAGCGACTCCTTGAAAGAAACATTTTTGAGTGTTTCTGAGAAGTCTTTCAAAAAGGAGTAGACCATTTGAATGAGAACATCTGCGTCTGGTCCCTTTTCTAGGGCTTTTTGCAAGCGCTCTTCGTGAGAGACCTCGTCTTTGAGGAGGAGGAAAGGCTTTTTGAGGCTTGAAGGGCTTTCTATTTGTGTGTCCTTTTTTATTTTAGTTCGGGCCGTCTGCCACCATCTGTTCCAATTTGCTTCTGGGATGACGAGCTCGCAGAGTTCATCTTTGATTTCAGCGGCGGTTTTTGGACCGGTGTCTTTGAGAAGGAGTTTGATCAGTTTGACAGGGTCTTTTTTTCCTTCGGCTTCTAAGTCATCGGGAGCGCCAAAGCGTCTAGAGAGAAAGTGTTCTTTTGACAGAGGGATGAGGTTATCGAATGCGACTTTAAACGAGATCTCTTTGATCCCTGGGACATAGTCAAACTCGAGGTTGAGTTGTTCGCGAAGCATAGAGACATCCAGGATCTCACCGACACCCCATCCTCCTGTATGGAAGACGAAGTTCCCTTTTTTTATGTGATTGAGGAGAAGGTAATGGCTGATGATCCCTTGAAAGTCTCCCTTTGTTCCACGAAGACCGATGATCCGCGTTTTTTTTGCAAAATCTTCTTCATTGCCGAATTTGTTCTCAAGATGGGAGAGGGTGAGGTTGTAAAGATGATCACTACCGCTGACTTGCAAATCGATGATGAGACGCAAGATTTCGTCTTTCATTGCCTCATCTGTCACTTTTTCCCAAAGAGAAAGAGACCGTTCTACGTGTCTGCCGATATAATCGCTTAGCTCAGAGGCTTTCACCGCTTCAAGGATGGCTAGGAAATCCTCTGCATCGACTTCTTCGTCGGAAGAGGTGTATTCCTCCCAAAGGCGTATGATTTTTGGTGCATCATGATTGGCAATGGCCTGTTCAAAATCGACTAAGTACCCCATATTCACCCTTTGCTTATTTTGATCTTGGACAGTGCTCATAAACTCCCAAAATGATATGTATTTACCCCAAGTACCTTAGCAGTGTAATCGGTCGGGGCATTAAATTCAATTAGGAGGCGATAAAAAAAAACTTTTATCCGTGTCCTTAGGCTTGAAATGGTAAAAAACTTACTTGTCCTTTTTCTTTTTTTCTCCTGCCCAGCTATTTATGGGGATGGATGTGGTCTATTTCGGGATTTATCTCTCGTAGAAGAGATCGATCGGGAACTGTGCGACCGTCTACCCTTCTTTTATAATAATGCTTTTGTTGGTGGGTACTTCAACATGCCTTCGGCCCGTCTTCCCTGTTCGGGGGATCTCGCCTTTGGAGCTGTTGCCGTTCCTCCCTACTATGTATTTGGAGTCAATTTTGCCCCCGTCAGCCGGATTGAGCTCTCGGGGAACTACCGAATCTTCCGCGGTGTGGAGGAGTCCAATTTTGGAAGGGAGGGGTTTGGGGATGACGCTGATCGGATTGGAAATGTCAAATTTGGGATTTTGATGCCGGAGGATGATCTCTCCCACTTCCCCCTACTTGCTTTTGGGTTGGATGACTTCATAGGCACTAAACGTTTCAGCTCACGGTACGTCGTCGCGACGAAGACGTTTCTCGACTGGAACCTTGAGTGCTCCTTGGGGTGGGGATGGGGGCGTATCAAAGGTCCTTTTGGGGGTGCGAGCTGGACCCCTTTTCGGCAAACCTGTTTCCCCTTTGTGAAAGACCTTTCTTTTATCGTTGAGTACGATGCAAATGATTACAAAAAGCATCAAGGTGAACACTTCAAAGGTAGGAGTGTCTCTTCAAGAGTGAATGGTGGACTCGCATATAAGCTCGGCGATGTCTTGCAACTCAGTGTAAGCTCAGTTCGAGGTGAGAAAGTGGGGGGCGGAGCGTCGATCCGTTTTCCTCTCGGCTCTACCGAAGGGTTATTTGCTAAGATCGATGATCCTTTGCCCTATTGTAGTCCGATAGATTTAGAGCCAATGGGGATAGAGCGCCCCGAGGTGGAGTTTGCAGCCGATCTCGCCTGTAGTTTTGCCGATCAGGGGCTCGATCTCTATGACGCCTATCTTCTTTATGAGGAATGCGAGGGAAAAACTCTCTATCTCCAAGTGGTGAATAATCGATACAGAAGAGAAACAGAGGTTCGCTCGAGGTTGGAAGATCTTCTCTCTTCTCTCACCCCTTGCAACATCGACCGTGTCCATGTGGTGATGGAAGCAGATGGGGTCATTAGTCATAGTTATTCTTTCCGGACGTGCGATCTTTATAGGTATAGGGAGTGCTGTATCGGACCTTGGGAGATGGAGTCCCTCTCGCCAATGCGAGAGGCCTGCTGCCTTCCCAGTGAATACGAAGCAGCTCTTCTCTTTCAGAGGAGTCGGCAGATTTGGACGTTCACTTTTCGTCCTCGTTTGGTCAATTTTTTTGGTGCGACGAGTGGTAAGTACAAATACAGCATTGGCGTGCTTGCTGCTTTGGATGGGTTCTTGCCTGGAGGCCTTCTTTACAGTGCGAGAGGCTCCTACTCGATCTACTCGAGTATGCACGGTCTTCAGAGTCGCGATCGACTCAATCCCTCTCGTATCCTTCATGTCCGCAGCGATATGGTCCGTTATTTTCAAGGGGGGAGGGTGCGACTTGAAGAAGGGTTTCTCCAACGGTCATTCAATTTGGGAAGGGGGTGGTTCTTCAGGGCTTCGGGTGGTTATTTTGAACCGGCCTATGCGGGAGGAGCTTCGGAGTTTTTACTCTATCCGGTGGAGTCGAACTGGGCGCTCGGCGTGGAGGGCGCTGTTCTTTGGAAGCGGCGCTATCAAGGGCTCGGCTTTTTTTCCCGCGTCCCTAAATTCAACAGCGATGGTGATGAGGTATTTAAGAAGTACACAGGGGTTCAGTATTTTATTAACCTCTATTATGACTTCAAACCTCTCGACCTTCTCTTTGAAATCAAGGCGGGGCAGTTTCTCGCTAAGGATAAGGGGGCTAGGTTCATGGTGACGAGGACTTTTTCGAGCGGGGCCCGATTCTCTCTCTGGCTGACAACGACTAATGGGAAGGATAGAGTCAATGGGCGTAGGTACTTCGATAAAGGGTTTGCTTTTACCGTTCCCTTTGACATTTTCCTTAGGAAAAGTAGTCGGACCTTTCTCAGTTACGCCATGTCTGCCTGGCTCCGCGATGTTGGGGCCATCGGAGCTACTGGGATCCCCCTCTACCCCACCCTCTATGAAGAACGATATGATTGAATGCTTGAATTCTCAGGGAAAATATGCGATTCTAATTGGAATATTTTATGGGGAATTATGATTGAAAATTACGAAGACTTTAACGACCAGCAAGTGAAGATCCTGAGTCGGTATGTAACCAATACGACAAGTAACATTTTTTGTTTACGCAACCTCCCTGAGGTGATCAAAGGGGCTCTGTTTTCTCGCTACTCCCGGTCGGGTCTGGGGCTCCGCTCTCTATTACTTAAGGATTTCATCCTCAGTGAGGAGACCGCTTTCAACGCCATCGTAGGGATGGCCCTCAAGTCAGACGAAGACGAGGATGTTGAAGATCAGATCATGGCGACAAAGAAGGCCCAGAATTTTTATGATCGGATCCTCGACGGGTATGGCGATGACTCGATTGGGGAACTCGGAGGGGCTCACCTTGCTCTAGAAAATGTCTCGATGCTCGCTGCAAAGGTCATTGAAAATTGCCGCATCGGAGGCTCTCCTCTCGAGAAATCCACCCGTTATATTTATTTCGATCAGAAGGTCGATGGGGAATACCTCTTCTATCGCGAACCGATCCTCATGACCTCAGCCTATCGAGATCTTTACGTTCAAACCTGTAACAAACTCTTCGATACTTACTCGAGCCTGATCCCGCAGCTCACTGAGGTGATGGAGAAAAAATTTCCTAAAGAACAAGACATCTCCAATGTCGCATATACCGCTGCAATCCGGGCAAAAGTTCTAGATGCCCTTCGCAGTCTGCTTCCATCGAGTTCACTGACCAATATGGGTCTCTTTGGCAATGGCCGTTTCTTTGAGACGCTCATTCAAAAACTCAATAGCCACAATCTCGTTGAGATGCAGGAGGTGGGCAAGAAGAGCTTCCAAGAGCTCTCTAAGGTGATTCCTTCGTTTGTCCGTCGTGGAGAGGCGAGTCACAGGTACCAGCAAGCGTATACGCAGTATGCGGAGCAGTTATCGGCTGAGCTCAAAACCGTTGCGTCTGAGTGCACTGAAAACATCCCCTCGATGCGCAGCCCAGGTGTTAGACTCATCTCCTACGATACGGAAGGCCCCAGAAAAGTGGCAGCGGCGATGCTTTTTGCCGAATCCCAGTCGGGGCTAATGGAGCTTCAGGAGTATTGCCGGAGCGTTACGGAAGACCAGTTAGGACGGATCCTCGATGCGGGTTGCAGCTTAAGAGAAAACCGCAGACACAAGTCTCCAAGAGCCCTTGAACATGCCTGGTTTACTTTTGAGATCGTCGCAGACTTTGGGATCTACCGTGACTTGCAACGCCATCGCATTTTGACGCAGGAGCGCCAACTTCTCACCTGCGACTTCGGTTACTATGTTCCCAAGGAAATCCGGGATACAGAAATGGAAAAGGCTTATTGCGAGGCTCTCGATGAGGCAAAAAAAGCGTACGATCAGATCGCCCCAGAGCTCCCTGAAGAGGCGCAATACATCGTCCCGATGGGATATAACATTCACTGGTATTTTCACCTCAATTTACGTGCTCTGCAGTGGCTCTGTGAACTTCGCTCGGCAGCTGCTGGACATAGCTCCTATCGCTATATTGCGCAAGAGCTCTCCAAGCAGGTGATTCAGATTTCCCCCCAGTTTGAGCGATTTTTCAAGTTTGTCGATTACGATGGGTATGAGCTCGGAAGACTGGGACAAGAAATTCGCATTGTAGAAAAAATGAAGGCGAGACAGGAAAATGGCTAAGGGAAGTGTTTTCGGTGGGATACTTCTGCTTGCAGGTAGCTGCATCGGTGCGGGGATGCTCGGTCTTCCCATCGCAACGGGGTTGTCGGGATTTTATCCCTCGCTCATCGCTTTTTTTTCTATTTGGGCTTTCATGACCCTTACCGGTCTCCTTCTTGTTGAGTCCAATAGCTGGTATGCGCGCAAAGTCAACTACATCACGATGGTCGAGCGAACCCTTGGCCGGCCTGGAAAAGTGGCCTGCTGGGTTCTATATCTCTTCCTTTTTTACTCGATCCTCCTCGCTTATATCGCTGGCATCGGCTCCCTCTGTTCCACATTTTTCCTCGAGTACTTCCATATGGATTTTCCCGACTGGGGAGGGAGTCTCTTTTTTGTCCTCCTTTTTGGGTGGGTGGTCTACCTTGGGACACGCCCTGTCGATCTCTGGAACAGGGTCCTGATGGTCGGTAAAATCGCCACCTTTGTCGCACTAGTCTTTCTAGGAGCTCGCTATATTCAGCCTAAGCTTTTGACGCGCTCAGCCCCAGACTATGTTCTCTTTTCCTTGCCGATCCTCGTGATCTCTTTTGGCTTTCACAATATGATCCCGAGCCTAGTCGATTATTTAGGGGGAAGCATCAAACGGGTCCGCTTTGCAGTGATTTTTGGGGGCCTCTTTGCCCTTGTCATCTACTTGATCTGGCAGATTCTCATTCTCGGTATCGTCCCCTTTCAAGGGAAATCGGGGATCCTCGAGAGTTACAAAGAGGGAGCAGAAGCCTCTCAAGCGATGCTGGGGGTTCTCGGTGCGAGTTGGGTCAGTTATCTGACAGCGACCATAGCCTTCTTTGCGATCCTAACCTCTTTCTTAGCGCAGGCGCTGAGCCTCTCCCATTTTTGGGCTGATGGGCTCAAGGTCAAGCTAAAGGGAAAAGAGGAAGGGTGGCTCGTTGTCCTCACTCTTCTTCCCCCGCTGCTGATCGCCTTCCTTTTTCCCGATGTCTTCCTAAAGGCGCTGAACTTTGCTGGAGGTATCTGCGCAGTGACCCTCTTTGGGATTCTTCCAGTTCTGATGGTTTGGAAGGGGCGATATAAGAAGCAGATAACGGGAACTTATCAAGTATTTGGAGGTAAGGCTTTGCTGGTCCTTCTTTTTTTTGTCGCATCATTCATCGCTGTCTTCCAGCTCTCTGTGATGCTAAAGGCCCCCTTCCTACCTAAAATATAGGAGATCGATGATGAAAAAACTCTTCTCAAGCCGCCTTCTAGGAGGAATCTTGCTGATTGTTGGAACAACACTCGGTGTGGGTATGCTCGGCTTTCCTGTCGCATTGGGGTTTGGGGGTTTTTTCCCATCCGTTGTCGTCTTTATTCTTATGGGGCTTTTGATGCTCTCCACGGCTTTTTTCTTTCTCGATGCGAACCTCTCGATTAAAGAAGAGAGCAACATGGTCACCATGGCCGAGAAACTTCTTGGGAAATGGGGAAAAATCGTCTGCTGGGTGATCTATCTCCTTCTTCTCTACTCATTGACCGCTGTCTTTATCGCTGGGTCTACTCCCCTTCTAGTAGAGGCGATTCGATGGGTGACGGGAATGACGCTCCCCTCATGGCTTGCTCCTTTTTCTCTTCCCGTTCTCTTCGGTGGGTTCATCTACTTCGGGACCCGCGGCGTCGACCTTGTCAATCGCCTTTTAATGCTCGGGCTTGTCCTCTCCTTTATCCTCCTCGTTTTCTTTGTCCCGTCGCAAGTAGAGGGTCAGAACCTCCTTCACATCGACTTCCCCGCAAGCTGGATCAGCATTCCGGTTGTCATCACTGCTTTTGGATATCACATCATCATTCCCAGCCTTGTGACTTATATGAATCGGGATGTGCGGCAATTGCGTAAAGCGCTTCTGATTGGGAGTGCGATCCCGCTCTTTGTTTTCCTCCTCTGGCAGCTCCTCGTTTTAGGGGCTGTTCCATTAGATCTTCTGACACAGGCCTTCATCAAAGGAGAACCAGCAACGGTTCCACTTGCAAAGGTTTTGCGTCATCCTGCGATCAGCCTTGCAGCAAAACTCTTCTCCTTTTTTGCGATTGTCACCTCTTTTGTGGGGGTCACATTGAGTCTCTCTGACTTTTTGACCGATGGATTCAAAATTAAACGGACCTGGGGTGGGAGGATCCTCGCTATCTTCCTCACCTTCGTTCCTCCCCTCTTTTTCGTTTTCACTTATAAGAGAGGGTTTTACATGGCGCTGCAGTTTGCGGGAGCCTTTGTGGCTATTCTGCTCGTTTTCCTCCCGGCTGCTATGGCTTGGAAGCTCAAAGCCTATCAAACAGTTGGTCGGCGGGCGCTTCTCATCGTTGTGATGGCATTAGGATTGGGCATTGTCCTCCTCGATGGACTGCAGGAGATGGGCAAGTTGAACAACCTCATCAGTCACTACATCAGCAAAACGAATGTTTGAACTTGTCACAGACTTTCAGCCGAAGGGGGACCAACCCGAAGCGATCGAAAGACTTGTTGAAGGACTAGAGAAAGGAAAACGGACACAAGTCCTCCTTGGCATCACGGGCTCTGGCAAGACATTCACTATGGCTAACGTGATCCAACAGGTGCAGCGTCCCAGCCTCATCCTCGCCCACAATAAGACACTAGCTGCCCAGCTTTACCAAGAGTTCAAGACCTTTTTCCCCAAGAACGCAGTCGAGTATTTTGTCTCCTACTATGATTACTATCAGCCCGAAGCCTATCTCCCTCGGTCTGACACCTACATAGAAAAAGATCTCTCGATCAACGACCAGATCGACCGCCTTCGCCTCTCTGCAACACGTTCGCTCATCGAGAGACGCGATGTGATCATCGTCGCGTCTGTTTCCTGTATTTACGGTCTCGCCCTTCCCGAGTACTACAGCCAGATGCGGCTCAAACTGGAGGTGGGGAAAGAGGCGCGCCGTGATGAAGTACTCCTCCACCTCGTTGAAATTCACTACAAGCGGGGGGAATTCGACCTAGCTAGAGGAACTTTTCGCGCTCGGGGCGATGTCCTTGAAGTGATGCCCTCTTACGAAGAGAAGCTCGCCTACCGAATTGAGTTTTTTGGCGATGAAATCGAGCGGATCAGCTCAATCGATCCTCTCACAGGAAGAGTCTTTGAACGGCTCAAAGAAGTGGTCATCTATCCCGGCTCCCACCACGTCACCCCAGAGGGGATCCGCCAAATTGCGACTCAAACCATAAAAGAAGAGCTCAAAGAGCGCGTAGCCCATTTCGAAAAGGAAAATCAACTGGTTGAGCGGCAGCGGATCAAAGAGCGGACGAGCTATGACCTAGAGATGATCAGGGAGATTGGCTTTTGTAAGGGAATTGAGAACTACTCTCGTCACTTCTCTCGTAGAGAACCCGGTGCGCCGCCACCTTGTCTTCTCGAATACTTCCCCGAGGATTACCTCATCTTCGTCGATGAGTCTCACCAGACTCTCCCTCAGGTCCACGCGATGCACAATGGAGATCGGGCCAGAAAAAAAGCCCTTGTGGAGTTCGGTTTTCGCCTCCCTTCCGCATATGACAACCGTCCCTTGAAGTTTGAAGAGTTTTACGAGAGGATTGGGCAGGTCGTTTACGTCTCTGCAACCCCAGGCGAATGGGAAGTTGCCGAAGCAGAGGGGGAGATCATCCAGCAAGTCATCCGTCCCACAGGTCTTCTCGACCCTGAGATTGACGTGCGGCCTGCGACAAACCAGGTCGACGATTGCCTCGATGAGATACGTATAGAGACCGAGAAAGAGGGACGAGTTCTCGTCACCGTCCTCACAAAAAAACTCGCAGAAGATCTGAGCGAATACCTCACCGAGATCGGCGTCAAAGCCAAGTACCTCCACTCTGATATTGACACCCTCGAGCGGGTGCAGATCATTGCCGACTTGCGCAAAGGGCTCTTCGATGTCCTCGTCGGGATCAACCTTCTGCGCGAGGGGCTCGACATCCCTGAGGTCTCCCTCGTAGCAATCCTCGATGCTGATAAAGAGGGTTTTTTACGCAGCGCAACAGCCCTCATCCAGACCTGTGGCAGAGCCTCTCGCAACGTTCGCGGTCGGGTCATTATGTATGCCGATAAGATGACCAAATCGATCAATGCCGCGATCGATATCACAAAATCAAGGCGGGCGAACCAAGAAGAGCACAACAAGATCCACGGAATTACCCCGAAGACAATCAAGAAAGAGAAGGGAGGGGGGCTCTTTGAGGAGCTCGAAGTGAAGGCTCCAAAAGCTGCCGAAGGCCCTCCTCGGCACCTCGCCAAGGAAGATATCACTGCGAAGATTAAGGAAAATGAGACGGAGATGAAGCGGGCTGCAAGGGAGCGGCGCTTCGAAGATGCTGCCCATTTCCGTGACCAGTTGCAGTACTACCAAAAACTCGAGCTCTTGGAGGGAAACTTATGAGCTCAGCAACAGCAGAAGCAGCAAGTCATTTTGCGAGGGGGCATACTAGGGATACACAGAGATCCAGGGTGGTCATTGACAGTTTTGACTTTGATCAAATTCATAACCTTATTGTCCATAAAGGCATACATCCCGATTCCATTTACTTTAGGAACAGAACTTTTCCTCTCCTTAAAGAGGCTCAAGCAGAGGGGCAATGGGATACTGTTTTCCTTCTTCTAAAGCATAAAGTCACCTGCAAAAGTAGCCTTTCCCTTCTTCAGGGCGCTGCAGATGCAGACGCTTGGGAAGTGGTGGAGTACCTTATTAATCACTACGAGAATATCGATGTGAATCAATGTCAAAATGTCCTTGAGAAAGCATGGGACGTGGGCCAGTGGGGAGTGGTCGAAGCTCTCTTTCAAAAAGACATCAAAGTGGATGCCCCCAATAGTCTAGAAGTAGGTCAACTTCATATACTTGCAGCGATGGGAAGCGCTGAGCTGGCAAATGAATTTTCTTCTGTTCCAAGACAGATTAAAGACTATATCCCTAAGGATATTCATGGAAGAATTCCTCTGCATGTGGCGGCTGCATTAGGAAATGAACATTGGATGAGACTCTATTTAGAGCCTGCCTATGAGTCAGAGCAACCTCCCACAAAGGGTGGAGAAGCTCCACCTTCTAAACCCTTAGATCTCCGAATTTTTGATGTGCAGGATTCTTCTGGTTCTACCCCTTTTAAACTCTTTCTTGAAAGGGGAATAAGAATCAATAAGCAAGCTCGTCCAAATCGCAGCTCTTTCGAAGAGTATCTAGAATTAGCAAAGCGGGTTGTTCCATTGTTTTTAGAATCGGGAGCTGATAGAAGTTTTGGAAAAGATTCGCGTGTAGATAAGATGTTTAGAAGAATTCAAAAAAATAGCGCGGTGAATGCTCCTTCGAGAGCTCAAAAAAAGACACCATTAATAATAGCTTGTGAGAATGATTCTCAAGCAGATGTAGATCAATGCATTGATTTGGGAGCGAAAGTGAACTTTGGGAGAGGAGAAGGAGGGAAAAAGGCTCTTCACATTGCGTGTGGAAAGGGAAATGAAGGGATTGTTCGAAGCCTTCTTGCTTCTTGGGCGGATGTAAATGCTAAAGATGATGCGGGTCGATTTCCTCTTCATTATGCATGCCAGCAGGGGCATGTA
The DNA here is from genome assembly GCA_011064965.1 of Chlamydiota bacterium. Classification (GTDB taxonomy): domain Bacteria; phylum Chlamydiota; class Chlamydiia; order Chlamydiales; family Rhabdochlamydiaceae; genus Sacchariniichlamydia. Next base: position 68,902 of record JAAKFS010000004.1, on the reverse strand, counting down.
GGGATTGCAAATCTCCTACTCGATAAAAACGCTAGTCCAAACTCCATGGATAGGGATAAATGTACCCCTTTTAATTATGCGTGCAAAACTGAAAACACGGATCTTGTTCATGCCTTACTTGCCGAAGAGGCTATAGTATCCCCAGAGATGGAAAATGTAGAAACCCCTCTTCATAGTGCCTGTCAAGCTGGAAGTGTCGAGGTTATTGAGATTCTTCTTGAGCGTGGAGCAAAACCCGAGGCAAAGTGGAAGAGGAAATTCCCGTCAGATTTGATTCCTGAAGGGATAAAAGAGGAAATCATAGGTAAATTTCCGAGACTTTTAGAACATGAAGCAACTGAAGGTGCCGCGACATCGAGTTCCGGCTGACACGAATGAAGAGAGAGTAAAGGGAGAGGAGAAGAGCTTTATGGAGACTCGGAGATAAGGGCTCTAAATGAAACAGAAGATGACCAAATCGATTAACGCCGCAATCGACGTCACAAAATCACGACGTGCGATCCAAGAAGAACACAACAAGATCCACGGAATTACCCCGAAGACAATTAAGAAAGAGAAAGGAGAGGGGCTTTTCGAAGATCTAGAAGTGGTTGCTCCAAGAGCTGCCGAAGGACCTCCCCGCCACCTCGCCAAGGAAGACATCTCTGCGAAGATCAAGGAATATGAAACAGAGATGAAAAGAGCTGCCAAAGAGCTGCGCTTCGAAGATGCTGCCCATTTCCGTGATCAGCTCCAACACTACCAAAAACTCGAGCTCCTAGAGGGGAACTTATGAGTGCAGTAACAGCCACTTCTCATGTTGCTTTAGGTAAACGCTCTGCAGATGAAACGGAATATGTTAATTATTATGATGAATCGACAATCAAGGATCTTGTCACTCGTGAAGGAATCAGTCCAGATTCTCTTTATGATGCTACTGAGAAACGGCCCGTTTTTGAAATCGCCCGAGAAAAACATCTATGGAGCGTTGTTCTCCTTCTGCTCGAACATGGAGCAGAGTGCGTTGATCAGGAGTCCCTTCTTCGTGAAGCTTTAGATGCAGAAGCTTGGGAGGTTGTGGAACATCTGCTGAGAAAAGGGAAAAAATCTTCTGCTGTAGTCTGTAATGCCATCTTAGAAAAAGCGTGGAAAGAAGGGGTTTGGGAGGTTGTACAATGCTTTTTGGATAAAGATCTCGATATCTCTTACCTCGAACAATGCGGAGTTTCTAAACTGCACTTAAACGCTGCAAAAGGGAATCCTACATTGGGGGGAGCTCTTTTTGTAACCCCCATGAAAGTCGAAACCCTTTACGCAAAAGATTGGCAGGGAAGGAGCTCTCTGCATATTGCATCAATATTTGGACATGTTGATTGGATAGAGCCCTTGCTCCAGCCAGTTCCCATTATAGAACCGATAATATCAGGTGGATCCGCAGCTGGTCTTGTCTATCTTGATAGAAGTCAAAGTATGGATGAACCCGATACTCGAGGATCTACTCCTTTGAAATGCTTTCTTGAAGGGGGAGTGAGAATAAAGAAACGAGTAGGTGCAGAGCATTCCCTTTTCGCTACTTTCAAAGCAAAGGCCGCGCGTATTGTTCCTCAATTTCTCGATTCGGGCGCTGATCCCAACTCAGAAGACCGGAGAAAGAGAACTCCATTTCAGGAAGCGTGCCTACTTGGCGTTGTGAATATTGTCAGCCAGTTTCGTGGTCGTGGAGTAACATTTGATGAAGACAAGACCTTTTTTATCGATGCTGCCTTAAGCAATGATCTAGACACTGTAAAAGAACTCTTGAAACAAAACGCCCCTATTGATGCTGTCAATACTCTTGGAAATTCAGCGCTTATTTATGCGGCAAGAGGAAGCTGCAGTGATGAGATTTTTCAAGTGATTTTGGGGGAGGGACCAAACCTGGATGTTGTGAATAATCGACGGGAAACAGCGCTGATTGTTGCTCTGCAAAACGGTTTTTTCGACAAAGCAGGAGCCTTGATTGAAGCTGGTGCAGGTGTCAATTTAGGAAGGGGAAAAAACAACAGAACAGCTCTGCACATTGCATGTTGTGGAGAGGATGTAGATCTTGTTACTCAACTTCTCATCGCCGGGGCAGATCCTACAGCGAGAGACAAAAACCAATTAACACCACTTCATCTAGCCTGTAAGAAGGGAGAGGGAGCGATTGTCCGTGTTCTTTTGAGAGGAGGAGCTGATCCTGAAGCATTTGATCGCATGAAAAGAACTCCTCGTGGTCTTGTTCCTTCAGAAAAGCTTTTAGAAATTATTGATATATTTGAGAAGGAGTCTTCAGTTCGTAGAGAACCCTCTCTTTCTTCTTTCTCTTCGAGTAGTCGACTGCCTGGCAAGAGTGAATGGGAATCTACCCCTCTTCATGAGGCTTGCAAAACAGGTAATATCTCTTTAGTCGAAGAGGAATTGTCGAAGGAAGGAATAAATATTGATGCAAAAGATGGAGATGAAAAAACCGCTCTCCATGTTGCTTCAGCCAAGGGTTTTCATTTGGTTGTGGGAAAGCTTCTTGCTGCAGGGGCAAACCCTCAGGAGGTTGATGATACAGGAAGAACTCCTTTGCATTACGCTTGCAGATGTGCGAGCGTGGAGGCGATTCAGCAGATACTCGCAGCACTTCCCCTAGATGAAGAAAAAAAAGCGGGAATCAATACCCCTGATGAATGGAAAAAAACACCTTTAAAACTCTTTCTCGAAAGAGGGACGAAAATTGCTAGTGGTAAGATTGAAGGAGATCTCGAAGCCTATAGGAAAGCTGCAGAAACGATTCTCCCTTTGCTTTTTGCAGCAGGTGCTGATCTAACAATTGTTGATAGTGCAAAGAGACTTCCTCTCCATGAGGCTGCTTTCATTGGAGACGAATCTATCGTTAAACAGCTCATTATCCATGGATCTCCCCTAACATCGGACGACTGCATACAGACTCCTCTACACGAGGCCCTTGTGAGGGGGGTAGAGGAAGTTATTTACCTTCTTGTTAGCGCAGGTGCACCTTTAGAAGAGGTGAATAGTTCTGGGGAGACTCCTCTAGTTTTGGCATCAAAAGAAATTTGTCCTTATGAAGCATTTCAAGTACTTATGCAGTGTCGTCCAAACGTGAATCCAAAGGGAGAAACTTCTCCGCTCTATCATGCTATTAATAGCTTATCCCCTGAGAAGGTCAGAGATTTAATCGCCGCAGGGGCAATAGTATCCGACGATCCGCCACTTCTCGATCTCGCTTTTGTGAAAGGAAGCGCTATCAATTCTTCTTCACCACCCTATTCAGAAACGCGACAGAAAGGAGCGAAGATTATGAAAATGCTGCTTGATGCAGGAGCCACTTTTGATGACGTGAAGAGAGGGATAAGGGCTCTCTTTTTTGCAATTGAGGAAGAAGACACCAAACTTCTCGAAAAATTGATTACAGCTAAGGTTGATGTGAATGCTGCAAAGATAGAAAACTCGCAGCTGACATATCCCCTTCATGCTGCTTGCGCTAAGGGAAACCCCGACCTTGTCGGTCTTCTTCTTAGAAAATGCGCGAATCCCCTAGCTAAAGATTTTGCTGGAAAGGTCCCTCATAAATTGGTTCTTCCTGAAAAGGTTGGAGCGATCACAGAGGTTTACGATGCGGTTGATCGGGAAATGAAACAAAAAGGGGTGATCGGGTAAGATCAACGTCTATGAAGAAGATCACCATCAAACCTGAGCATCCTTGGCTTCAAGTGGACTTTGCTGAGCTTTTTGATTTTCGGTGGGTCTTTTGGATGCTCATCGTAAGAGATATCAAGCTGAGGTATAAGCAGACATTTTTGGGAGTCGCCTGGGTTGTGTTGCAGCCCCTTCTCACAGCTCTGCTATTTACGGTGGTTTTTGGGAGGATGATCAAAGTCCCCAGCGATGGCCTCCCTTACGCGTTATTTGCCTTTTGTGGACTGGTCCCATGGCTCTTGTTCTCTCAGTCTCTGCAGCGTGCAAGCAACTCCCTTGTGGGAGATATGCGGCTCATCACAAAGGTCTATTTCCCGAGGATTTATATCCCCTTGTCGGCAACCTTTGGTGTGGTGATCGATTTTCTGATTGCTTTGGCTCTTCTTTTTCTCTTGATGGGGTTCTATGGGCAGCCGATCTCTCCCCATATCTTTTTCTTGCCGGTGGCTACTCTTGTCCTCTTTGCTTTTTCTTCAGGCATTAACCTTCTTTTCTCGTCGTTCAATGTCTACTACCGAGACTTCAAGCATATGGTTCCCTTTCTTGTTCAGCTCTGGATGTATGCCTCGCCCCTTGTCTATTCTGGGACGATGATTCCTGAGAGGTTCCGTCTTCTTTATAGTCTCAACCCCGTTGCTGGGATTATCGATGCTTTTCGCTGGTCGATTCTGGGAACGACTGCATTTCCCTATTTTTCATTTAGTGTAGCGACAATTGCTGCTACCGTTTTGTTAGGGGGAGGGATTTTGGTTTTTAGAAAAATTGAACACTCTTTTGCGGATATCATTTAATGGATCAGATAGCCCTACGGACCAAAAACCTCGGAAAATCCTATCGGATCGATTTGATCCAAGAGGCTCATCATCGAAGTTTGCGCGAAGACCTGATGAAACTCTTGGGGAGAAAACAGCCAAAATCCCTTATTCAGGAGGAATTTTGGGCCCTGAATGGTCTCGATTTGGAGATTGGTGCAGGGGAATCGGTAGGACTCATCGGCCCTAATGGCTCAGGGAAAAGTACACTCTTAAAGATCTTTTCTCGGGTCACTTGGCCGACAGTTGGAGAGGTCGAGGTGTTCGGAAGAGTGGGCGCTTTGTTAGAGGTGGGGACTGGTTTCCACGCTGACCTTACCGGCCGGGAAAATATCTTTCTCGCCGGTGCCATTTTGGGGATGAAACGAAGAGAGGTGGTCCGCCACTTTGATGAGATTATCGCCTTTTCGGGTGTGGAAAAGTTTTTAGATATTCCGGTGAAGCGGTACTCCAGCGGAATGTTTTTGCGCTTAGCCTTCTCCGTCATGGCTCATTTGAATAGTGAAATCCTCATCGTCGATGAGGTGATTGCTGTTGGAGATGCCTCTTTTCAGCAGAGTTGTCTCGAGAAGATGAAAGAGATTGTTAAAGAGGGGCGGACAGTGATCTTTGTCAGCCATGAGCTGGCAAAGCTCCGAGAACTTTCTGATCGGGTGATCTGGTTGGAAGAGGGAAAATGCGTCCTCGATGGGCATCCGGATGAGGTCCTTGCGAAATATGAAAGCAGTCAGCTGGTAGAGGTCTAGTGGAAGAAGAGGAGATGGCAAAGGCTCTTTTCATCAATTGGAAAAAACGCCTCTACTACGCCTGTTTTACTCCCTTTCATTGGCTGATGCGAAAGAGATATGGGGAGGCGTTTTTCCCAAAGAAGGCCGGAAAGCCAAAAAAAATTCTCCTCTGTAATTTATCCGCCCTTGGTGATGTCTTTCTCTCAACTTTTGCAATTTCAGCACTAAAAAAGGCCCATCCAAATGCTGAAATTGCCCTGCTTGTCTCGCCTGCCTCTAAAGTTGTTGGAGAGGGGTGTCCTGGCGTCGACAGGATTCATATCCTCTCTCCTTGGCTCGTTCCCAGTGATTCTTTCCTTAAAAAGTTAAGGAAGTATCTCTTGTTTCATCTGATAGAAAAAAGAAAGATCCTGAAAGAGCTTGGCTCCCACTCTTATGACTGGGCGATCAACTTTTATCCCTTTTTTTCTGATGTTATCCCACTGTTTCTGCGGGTGAAGATTCCTGTGCGTGTCGGCTTTGATGCTCTTGGCTATCGGACCCTTTTTTCTCATACCGTTTCATGGGAGAGAGGGAAGTACCTCACTGATCTTTATTGGCGTCTCTTAGAAACTGTTGGAATCGAAAGCACCCACAAAACCCATTTCTTCTCTCCCTGGATCCAGATTCCCCGTCGTCCCCTTCCCCAATTGAAAGAAGAGTACTTCCTCTTTCATATGGGCTCGGCGACTCCAGATAAAGACCTACCCTCTTCTTTTTGGTTAGCTCTTCTTGAGGAGTTTCAAAAGAAGGACCATCAGGTTTATTTTACAGGGAAGGGTGAGGAGCAATACCAGCTGATTGATGCGATTGTCTCTGATCCTCGGGATAACCTCTGCGATCTTCTTTCTTGGGAGGAGTTTCTTCAAGTGATTGCCCATGCAAAAGGGGTTTTCTCTGTCGATACCGTGATCGTTCATATTGCAGCGGCCATGCAGACACCCTATGCTGTCTTTTATCAAAAGACCCCAGATCCCGATTTGTGGCGTCCCGACTCTGAGAGGGGTTTAGCCTTTATCAAACGAGAAGAGGCGAGTGCCCATCACATTCATAGAAAAGATGAGAGGCTCATTTGGGTGGATGACTTTGATCCTAATCAGGTTTTTGCGAAGGTAGAGGAGGTCTTGCAGTGAAAATCGTCATCGATGCTCGGATGATTCACCATGGCGGGATAGGGACATATATTCGAGGGCTCCTTCCTCATTTTACAGACTGTGGTCATGAGGTGATCCCACTTTTTCCAGAGCAATTTAAAACTCCAATTTACTCCGCTTCTGAGCAGATCCAGTTCTTGCAGAAGATTCCTAGATGCGATCTCTTTTGGTCTCCCCACTTCAATATTCCCTTCTTGCCAGTAAAAGCAAAAAGACGGGCTGTGACGATCCACGATCTTTTCCATCTCGATCACTTGGAGCAATTCTCTCCCGTGAAAAAACTCTATGCAAAGCTCGCTTTAAGGAAGGCTACTTTGAAAAGTGATCTGATCATCACAGTCTCAGAGTTCTCTAAGATGCGTCTTCTGCATTATTTTCCCGTTGCAGAGGCAAAAATTCATGTGATCCATTCGGGATGTGACCACCTCTCTTCTCTAGATAGTGAGCCTGTCGAAGAGCTCCCTTCCTCTTTTTTTCTGCTTGTTGGGAATGGAAAGCCCCACAAAAATCTCCAAGCGGTCTTGAAGGCGATGGAGCATTTCCCTGAGATGCAGCTTGTCATTACGGGGAAAAAAGAAAAGCACCCCCGCGTCCATTCTGTGGGCAGAGTGAGTGATGGTAAGCTAAAATGGCTCTACGTTCATGCACAGGCGCTTATTTTCCCCTCCCTTTACGAAGGGTGGGGTCTCCCCCCCTTAGAGGCGATGTCCCTAGGCTGTCCCGTGATTGCATCTAGTGCTGCTTCTATTCCCGAAGCGTGTGGAAGGGCTCCTCTCTACTTTGATCCGAGTTCTGCTCAGGAGCTCTGCGTCGCAATAGAAAAACTCTCAAGCGTTCGAGAGGAGTGCGTGCAGAAGGGGTATCAGAGGGCTGGAGAGCTTACATGGGAAGAGGCTGCAAAAAAGCACCTTCAGTTGTTTTCAACTGTAGCAACTCTTCCGTAAATATCATCGAGCCGGATGATGTCATCTTCTCCTACATATTCTCCCACTTGCACCTCGATGATTGCTAGAGGATGATCTGTCTGATTGGCGATCCGGTGGGGAAGCTCTTTCGGCACAAAGATGCTCTCGTTTTTTCTAAGCAGCACTTCTTCCTCACCTAGAGTGATGACGCCCTCCCCTTCGATGACAACCCAGTGCTCACTTCTATGTTGGTGGTACTGGAGACTGAGTTGTTGTCGGGGTATGACAGCAATCTTTTTGATTTTATACCCTTCCCCTTCTTCGAGGACTGTGTAGGAGCCCCAGGGGCGAAAAACTGTGGGGTGGATATCTACAGCGGGTTCTTTCTTTTGTTGGAGTATTTTTACGAGCTCTCGGAGTTTTTGTGATGACCCCTTTTTTGCTATGAGCAGAGCATCCTCTGAGTCGACGATGTGCAAATCCTCGACATCAACTGTAGCAATGAGTCTTTTATCTCCGTAGATCAGGCAGTTTTCTGTCCCCATCAGGGCGACATTCCCGATAGTGACATTTCCCTGCTCATCTTGAGGGAGAATTTCGTGGAGATTGTCCCATGAACCGACATCAGACCAGGAGACAGTTAAGGGAACCACCTTGAGACTTTCGACATGCTCTAAGAGAGCGTAGTCGACGGAAAGATTAGGGAGTGTAGCAAACTCCCTAAGTAAATCGCCTGAGTACGCTGCGAACATCTCCGGTTGATGCTCTTTGATTTCATTTAGAAAGCACTCTCTATGAAAAAGAAAGATACCGGCATTCCAAAGAACGCTTCCTGATGCGAGCATGCTCTGGGCTTTGGCAAGAGAGGGTTTTTCGATGAACTGCACTGCGTCAGCGACTCCCTCTTCTACTCTTGAATGCTTGATGTATCCATATCCCGTGTGCGGATGGGAGGGATAAACCCCAAAAGTGAGGAGCTCTCCTTTTTGAGCGATCTCCTCTGCGCGATCGACTTGATTGAGAAATGTTTCTTCTGGTGAGATCAGATGGTCTGAGGGCGTGACTAAGAAAGTATCACAATGCTCGTTTCTCTCTTCGAGCCAGTGGAGGGCGAGAAGAATTGCCGGCGTCGTGCTCCGAGGAGCAGGTTCAATGAGAACTCTCTCTTTGAGGAGAGGATCGATCTGAGAGACTTCAGCTTTTACTAGGTCGCTCATCTCTTTTTGGGTGATGATTACGAGATCACTCGGCTGATTTCTCAGTAGAAAGCGGATCACGGTTTTTTGCAGGAGCGATTCTTTGCTTCCAAAGCGCAAAAACTGTTTAGGAAAAGTCGCTCGCGATAGGGGCCATAAGCGCGTCCCAAAGCCCCCAGCAAGAATCAGAATTTTCATAGAGAGAAAAGCCCCATACTCATTACACTCACTACTATGCCTGATGCAGCTGTTTTCCCACTAAGGAATAAACCCGCCACAAAAGTAAAGCGGCTTTACTCGAGTTTCTTCCTTGTTGTCTTTGCACTTTTTATGAGCTTGGGAAATTTCTTCCGCCTCTTTTCCTTGCCATACTTTCCCAGTTCCTTCTCGATTATCGAAGCTGCTCTCTACCTATTTGCCCTCCCTATCTACTTTGCAAAATGGAGAAAAAGTCAGCTTCTTTTCGTAATGATTTTCCTCTCCTTTTGTTACGGTACTCTCCTTCACGGATTTGAAGAAATTGCCTTGCTTTACAGCTTAAAACTGATTGGAATGATCACAGCTGGTGTTGCTGTTGGAGAGGTTCTTTTTTTTCTCTTTGCTGATGAGATTGACCTGGCGATGAGATACATTATCGGTGTCTTTACTCTCGTTCTCGTTATCGGCTTTGTTCTTCTACTTTTTTTCCCTGCTGCGCAAAGCCTCTTTCAGCTTTTGGGCCAGTATGGCGTTAAGTTTCATGGGGATCCCCATTGCAATCGCTTTATCTCTTCATTTTTTGACCCGAATTATTATAGCGCGATCGCGTGCATACCACTTCTCTTATGTTGGTTTTACAGAGATAAAAGCTTCTATTTTTTTGCACTAGCCCTTTTGATATTTTCGAGTATTCTTCTCTCATGGTCGAGAAGTGGAATTGCTACTGCGCTTTTTCTGATGGGTGGGATGAGTATAGGAGCTCTGTCACGCCTTTCATCTCTATCGATTGATCTTAAAAGACTCACTGCAGGTGGCTTGTATCTCGGGCTTCTTTTGATTTCACCCTTCATTTTTTCTGAAGAGTGGGCCATTTTTCTCAGTCGTACTTTTGGGATGTTTGACGATCCTTCTGCCTATGCAAGGCTGCAAACATTCCAAGAGGCGTGGCCCTATTTATCTGCGCATCCCTTTTTTGGAAATGGTTACAACTATTTTGCTGCTCTGCTAAGGGAGGAAGTGGGAATTTTAGCTCCAGATTCATCGATGCTTCTCACACTTGGAAATTTTGGGGCAATTCCGACACTTTTTTTTCTTTTTTTTGGCGGAATTTGGTCGGTTCGGCGGGGTTTTTTTCAGCCAAAAAAAAATATTTTCCCTATGAATTTGTATTTTTGGCTTTACATCTACATGCTCGTATGTATCCTGTTCACAAGTCAGTTCAATAATTTGTTGTACTATCAATTTTGGCTGATTCCAATAATAGCAATATTTACCTATCTCGATAGGTACCAAGATATCACGTAAGGAAACATGAAGACAGCTTTTGTTCACGACTGGCTCGTGGGTGTTGCTGGCGGGGAGAAAGTCCTCGATGCAATCTGCGAGCTTTACAATGGGCCCATATACACGCTCATCAAGCACGAATTGGCGCTTGAGAAGACCTCATTTTCCGATCGGATCTTATATACCTCGTATCTTCAACGCTTTCCTAAAGTCCATCGCTACTATCGCAATCTCCTTCCTCTTTTTCCCTCCGCAATTGAACAGTTTGACCTTTCTTCTTATGATCTGATCTTGTCGACTTCTCATGCAGTAGCCAAGAGTGTCAAAACACATAAAAACCAGTTGCATATCTGTTACTGTCATACACCCATGCGCTACGCTTGGGATCTTAAAGAGTTTCATCTCAATCAACTCAATCCCATAAAAAAGCGCATTGCAAAACCGATTTTGCGATATTTACGAGACTGGGATCAGAGAACCCATGATAGGACCCATCATTTCATTGCCAATTCGAAGTGTGTGGCAAGACGAATTGAAAAGAACTATGGGAGATCTGCACAAGTGATTTATCCTCCTGTAGAGACTCATCTCTTTAGCCCTTCCTCTGTTAAAGAGAATTATTTCATCACCTGTTCACGACTCGTTCCGTATAAGAGGGTCGATGTCCTCGTCGCAGCATTTTCAATGATGCCCGATGAAAAACTTGTGATCATTGGAGATGGACCAGAGATGAATCGACTGAAATCCAGAGCGACAAAAAATGTCGAGTTTCTGGGACATCAACCCGATCCCGTGTTACGCGATATGTTATCAAAAGCGCGTGCCTTCTTATTTGCCGCAGAAGAAGATTTTGGGATAGTGGGTGTGGAAGCGCAGGCATCGGGACTTCCGGTGATAGCCTACGCAAAAGGAGGGAGCCTTGAAACGGTTCTTCCTGGGCAGACAGGGATTTTCTTTAATGAACAAACCCCTTCAAGTGTGATCGATGCGATTCATCGTTTCGAGAAGATGGAAGGGGATTTTGAGCCGGAGAAGATTCAAAAACATGCCTCTCAGTTTTCCCGAGAGCGGTTTCAAAGGGAATTCATGAATTTCATCGACGAGAAGCTTCAGGCTTTTAGTTGACCCGATCAATGTAGCTGGTCAAATAATCTGCGCGTTCTGCGATTTGGCCGGTTATGATTTCGCATAACCAGCCAAATCTCTTACCTAAACTGAGATTTGGCTGGGTATAGCTTCTTATATCTGGCCAAATGTTGCTTGCTTCCTATGATTTGGCTCCTTATAATGGGACCATGGCAAAGAAAAATATCATTGGAAGAAAAAAAGAACTTACCCTTCTTGATGAAATCCATCACTCTAAAGAGGCTGAATTTTTAGCTATCTATGGGCGAAGACGGGTTGGAAAAACACACCTTATTCAGGAATATTTTTCATCTAAAGGATGCTATCTGGAGATTACAGGGCAAAAGCAGGCGCCTCTTCGAGAGCAACTGGAAAACTTTATTACGATCTTTTCTGCCCAGTTTTCTAATGGAATTCCCTTTCGGACGCCCAAGAGTTGGAAGGAGGCTTTTGCGCTCATTACAAATCAACTCGATCATCTTCCTAAAACTAGAAAGTGCATCCTTTTTTTGGATGAGTTGCCCTGGCTCGCAGGGCCTAGATCGGGACTTATGCAAGCACTCGATTACTATTGGAATCGCCACTGGAGTAGGTATCCAAATTTTCGACTTATTGTATGCGGATCAGCAGCCTCTTGGATGCTCGATCATTTGATCAATGCTCGGGGAGGACTTCATAATCGCATTACCCGTGTGATTTTACTTCGTCCTTTTTCTTTGAACGGGGCGATCGCCTTTTTGCGTCATCGCGGTATCAACCTAAGCATAAAACAGTTCTGCGATCTCTATATGGTTTGTGGAGGGGTACCCTATTATCTAAAACAGATCACTAAAGCAAGATCTGCAATGCAAAACATCAATCGGATTTGTTTTCAGAAAGAAGGGATTCTTCATAGTGAATTTGATCGACTTTTTTCCTCTCTCTTTGATTCTTCCGATCTCCATCGTAGGATCGTTACTTTTCTAGCTACCCATCCAAAGGGAATCTTAAGAAAGGAAATCATCAACAAATTGGAAATTTCCTCTGGAGGTTCTCTTCGGAAGCGATTAGATGAGCTCGAAGCTGCTGGTTTTATCCAAGGATATATTCCCTATGGAAACAAAAAGAAATTTCAGAGTTATCGACTGGTGGATGAGTATATCCTTTTTTATCTGCATTGGATCGCTCCAATCAAGCAAAGAGGACTAAAAATCGGTCCTTCCTACTGGCAGACGAAGGCGCAAACCTCTGCCGTGCATGCATGGGCAGGTGGGGCTTTCGAAATGATCTGCTTGAAACATGTTGATGAGATCCAAAAGGCACTGGAATTGGAGGGAATTCATGCTGAAATAGGGAGCTGGCGATACGTCCCTAAAAAAGGGAGCCGCAATGCAGGAGCTCAAATCGATCTTCTTTTTGATCGGGAAGATGGGATAGTCTCCCTCTGTGAAATCAAATATTCGGATAAGAAATACCCTATTACCAAATCCTATGCCAAAGAGCTCAAGCAGAAATTAGAGGTGTTCGAGGCGCATTTTCCAGGGAAAAAAGCCATTGCTTTGACGATGATTACATTGCATGGGCTGAAACCGACCATTTGGTCGGATGAGCTTGTAGAAGACGAGATTGTCTTCTCAGCACTGATTCATTAGGAGATGTGGGCGCTGAGTAGCCCTGAGAGCTTCATCATGTCGAGTGGCTTTTTGCCGAGAACTTTACCGAGTTTGCCATCGGGAACGATCATCCGTTTATTTTTTGGATCTTGGAGCTCATGCTTCTTTATGTATTCCCATACCTTCTTCACGACCTCAGGGCGGGAGAGTTCCTTAGCGCCGACGACCTCAATGAGTTCTTTAGATAGAGACTTTTTCGGTTGCACTGCTTTTTTTCTCGCGGTTTTCTTTTTTGCAGCGGTTTTTTTCTTGGCCCCTTTCCTGGCGGCCTTCTTCTTCTTGACGTAAGGGGTTTTCGGGTGATCGGGATATTTTTCGGGAAGAGTATCGAGGTCATTGCCAATCACATCACAATCGGGATAATTGGAGCAGGAATAGAAGACCTTCCCAAAACGAGACCTGCGGGCGACCATTCTTCCATCACAGCCAAGAGCGGGGCAGGTAGGCATGTCTTCTGGGGGGGTATCCCCTTTTTGGGGGATATTGACAATGCCCTTGCAGTCGGGATATTTCGTGCAGCCTAGGAAAGGTCCGAATTTTCCAAAGCGCAAGGCCATCTCAGAGCTGCATTTTGCGCACTTTTGGTCCCAGTCAAAGCCTGGAGCATAATCGTCTCGATTGAAAGTGAATGCTTCCTCAGGAGAGGTGAAGTCACAGTCGGGATAGCCACTACATCCATAGAAGTATTTGCGCCGAGACCAGATTTTTTGGAGGTGTTTTCCACATTTGGGGCACTTGATGTCGGTGTCTTCTTTTGGGACGTGGGCATCTTTTTCTGCGCTTTCTACAGATGGAATGAAATGGTTCCAGAACTCACGGATAAGCTCTTTCCAGTTTTTTTCATTTGCGGCGATCCTCTCGAGCTCATCTTCCATAGCAGCGGTGAAACCGATGTCCATGATCATTTTGAAGTTGTCTTCGAGCATGCGGGAGATGACGCGTCCTAGTTCTGTCGGTTTTAGGGTCCCTTTTTCTTTAGTCGTGTAGTCGCGGCTTTGGATTTTATTCATGATCGAAACGTAGGTAGAAGGACGACCGATTCCGAGTTTTTCGAGCTCTTTGACAAGAGAGGCTTCTGTAAATCTAGGAGGAGGGCGGGTGAAGGCCTGTTCACTGCTGATTTCTTTTTGGTTGAGAGTTTCTCCTTCTTTGAGGAAAGGAAGAAGGCGATCTTGTCCCTCTTTTTTTACCCCTTGCGGTTCTTTGCTGTCCTCTTTCTCTTCGTAAGCAGCCAAATATCCGAGGAACTTGATGTTGGATCCCGTAGTACGAAGGACGATCTCTTGGTCGGTAGCAATATCGCAGGTAACCGTATCATAAATAGCAGGGTTCATCTGCGATGCAACAAAACGCCTCCAGATGAGAAGGTAAAGCTTATACTGGTCAACGGTCAGACTTTCTTTTATGGAATCAGGGGATCGAGAGAGACTGGTAGGGCGGATCGCTTCGTGTGCATCTTGGGCACTTTTCTTTGTGCTAAATTGTCGACCCTTTTCTGGGAGGTAATCAACTCCATACTCTTTTTTGATCAAACCCCGAGCAGCGCCGATGGCCTCTGGTTCGATCCGAACCGAGTCGGTACGCATATAGGTGATGAGTCCTTCTGTACCAGCTTTGCCCATGTCGACCCCTTCGTAGAGCCCTTGGGCGATATTCATTGTTCGCCTGGCGGAGAAGCCGTAGTGGCGGCTTGCTTCCTGTTGCAACGTCGAAGTGATGAATGGGGGAACGGGATTTCTCTTTTTCTCCTTCTTCTCTACCTTTGCGATGGTGTAGTTGGCCTTGTTTAATCGAGTCACAAGACCATCGGCTGTCTCTTTATTAGAGATCGTGAAGATCTTCTTCCCTTCAGGAGCCACTTTGTCTACCCGCATACCATCGACGGAATAAAGAGAGGACCAGAAGGGAGCGTCTCCCTTTTTGGTTTGCAATAGAGCGGCGAGATTCCAATATTCGATTGGCTCAAATGCATCGATCTCCTTTTCTCGATCGACAACGAGTTTAAGAGCGACCGATTGGACCCTTCCTGCAGAAAGGCCTCCATCTCGAGTTCCTTGAACCCGCCTAGTGAGAATAGGAGAGATTTTATATCCTACGATCCTATCGAGAAGGCGTCTTGCCTGTTGGGCATCGACAAGTGCCTGATTGATTTCCCGTGGATGTTTGAGGGCCTCATGGACTGCGTCTTTGGTGATCGCATTGAAGGTGACCCGTTTGTACTTGGTCCCTTTAGGCAAGATCGCAGCGATGTGCCAGGCGATTGCCTCTCCTTCTCTATCAGGATCAGGGGAGAGATAGACCAGGTCGGCCTCTTTCGCGGCCTTTTTTAACTTGCTGATCACCTCTTTCTTCTCTGCAAGGATCTCATACTCAGGTTCAAAATCATTTTCCGTGTCAATCCCGAATCCTTTTTTGGGCAAATCGCGGATATGACCAACCGATGAGGCAACAGTGAAACCTGAGCCCAGGAATTTCTGAAGAGTTTTAATCTTCGCAGGGGACTCTACGATAATGAGTTTCTTTCCCATGAGATTACCAGTTTCCTCCTATTTCCCCTTTTTATGAAAGAAATTTTTTTTTTTGGAAAGTGAATTCCCCTTGAGAAAAGGGTCATTCAACCAGCTGATAGCCTGGAGGCGAATCCTTTAGTTTACATATAAGATTTTTTTGAGATGTTTTAGGTATGCAGAGGATTTTAATTGCTTTCTTAGGAGTTCTTTCTGCTCGCTTCCATCTTTTTTTTTCTATATATTGGCGGGATAATAAGGAGCCGAGCATGAAACACCTGATCTTTGTTGTCCTTTGTTCTTTGCTAGTGGGAGGTTGCCAGAAAAAGGAAGCACCCTCTTCTGAAAAAATGGATTTTGTCTCTTTGATGGGATCGGACCTTCCCCACTGGAAGCATGTGCAGACCAAAGAGGATTTTGAGAACCTCGCCTTTTTTAAAGGGGTGTATGATCGCAATATTCCTCTATTGGGCAAGGGAGAGGGAGAGAAAATCCCCAAGGTGGTCCATTTTATTTGGCTCGGGCCAAAATCTTTCCCAAGGGAATCGGTCGTCAATGTCCGCTCGTGGATGGCTCATCATCCGGATTGGACCTTCAAGTTCTGGACCGATCGCAAGCGCCCCTTGCCTCATCCCGATATGCAGGAGTGCATGGTGAGGGATTTCTCATTTGAGAAGTTGGGGGATTTCTATGCAAAGAGTGATAACTATGGCGAGCAATCCGATCTCTTACGGATTGAGATTCTTTTTAAGGAGGGAGGCGTCTATGTCGATCACGATGTCGAATGCATGCAAGGTTTTGGTGCATTGCATGGGGCTTATGACTTTTATTGTGGCATGGATTGTCCCTATCCCACTTCTCTGAGTTCTTCTGTATTGCCGACCAATAACCTGGTGGGAGCGAAAAAGGGACATCCCCTTTTGGAGAAGATGATGTTTTGGCTTGACGAGCGATGGGAGCAGATCGAGCGGGACTATCCAGGGAGGGATCGGGACTCGGTCATCAATCGGGTTTCCCACCGGACTTTTTTCGCTTTGGGAGAGGCCTTTAAAACCTTTGGGAACAAGGAAGGGAATATTGATATCGCCCTTCCTACTTGTTATTTCAATTCACCAAAGATTGAGCGGGCTCTTTTCGCTCAACACAAGTACAAGGGAACTTGGTTCGAAAATGAGTCGAATTTTGAGAGGAAGGCACGTAAGCGGCTCATGATGCTCTCTAAGAAAGCCAACAAGCTTCTTCTTGCTGTGGGCGTGTTAGCTGGTCTTAACTTGCTTGGATTTGTAGGGATCGCTTCTCTCTATGTTCGTCTCCATAAGAGGAGAGAAGACCGGCCATAAAAAAGAACATGATTGCACCGTGCTGGGTGGTGATCAGGTAGTGATCTACGCATCCAATCCAGAGAAAATAGACAAAAATTGTCAGGAGTACTGCTCTTCTGAGGTCGATTCCCCTCTTCCAGGCAGTAAACAAAAGTGTTAGACAGAAACCACCAAAGGCGAGAAGGCCTAAGATGCCTGTCTCAGAAAGAATGAGTAGGTAGATGTTGTGTACTTTTTGCACGTGTCCAGTTTCATTTTTCGGTTCAACCTCTAGTAAAAACTGTCCGTAACCCGCTCCCAGAAGGGGGCGCTGCTTTGCAATCG
The DNA here is from genome assembly GCA_011064965.1 of Chlamydiota bacterium. Lineage (GTDB taxonomy): Bacteria > Chlamydiota > Chlamydiia > Chlamydiales > Rhabdochlamydiaceae > Sacchariniichlamydia. The sequence goes on along the minus strand of JAAKFS010000004.1, from coordinate 51,951 downwards.
ATAGAGCGAGATTTTGGAAATAGAGGCGCGCATTGTCTGACTCTTTGACCAGTTTGTTGTAGGTGAAAACGCCACCTCTGTGGGCCAGCTGCTCGTGAAGGAGAGCAGTGGAGAGAACTCCGCTAGCGAGAATCACCAGAAAAAGCTGAAGAGCTATCTTTTTGTAAGAGTGGAGAGTGAGGAGGATGAGGAGGAATAGGGCGCCACCGATGAGGCCGAAGAGCGCTCCTCTTGAAAAGGTGAGAAAAAGGGAAAAGACTTGGAGGGCGATTCCGCCAGCGATGAAGGCTTTTCTTTTGGAGAGCTTCTCCGAGGCGAAGAGATAGGCCGAGGCGAAGAGTGTCATGCCGAGGAAGCCTCCGAGGATGTTGGGATGGGGAAAAGTTCCGCTTGGGCGAATGAGGGCGACGGAGTTGGTCTGGTGGTGCAGGAGGCGGTCAAAGAACCACCGCGTTTTGCTTGGAACAAGGAGCTGAGCAGCTTCACCCATCCGAATTTTCGCTTCGCCCAAATATTTTAGACCGATGGAGTGCTGCATAAAGTATTGGCCGATCGCGACAAAGCACTGCAAAGATGCGCTCCAGAAGAGGATCCAAAAACAGATGGTGATTCCCTCTTTTGTCGAGACTGTTTTGCCGATCATAACCGAAGCTGCGATGGGAAGTACGAGCTGCAACCACCGGAAATAGGGCCATATCTCTTTGGAGCAAGTGGAGAAAAAAATAGAGAGCAAACAAAAGCTGGCAAATCCTACTAGCAATTTTTGACTGCGTGATAGGGTTACCCCGCGAAGCGTTCTCATAGCGATAATAATGATCGCTAAAAGGAAAAAGTCAGTGAGGAAGCAGTCGAGGCGATTTTCTCGGAAATAGGAGGGAAGTGATTGGTTATGAAAGGCGACTTTGGAAAGTGGCTTAAGCCATTTTGTCATCCTCTGTTGGATTGGAAAAATAAAGAGAAGAGAGAAAAAAAGTAGGGAGATAAGGGGGGTGTTACTGAGTTTGCGCAGAATTGTTTTCATCGAAAATATCACGAAGGCAGTGAGGGCAGCTTGTCGGTTGAACGATAATTGTCGGTTGAAGATTTGTCTTTTGTGCTAAAAATGACTCCTGTCTATTGTTAAAGAGATAGATGGAAAACGCGAGGACAGAAAGAAAGCTGAGAATGCGGATTAAGCCTAACATAACAACAAACGAGTGTAATGGATAGACCATTTAAACCCAAGTGGCTCCCTGGTAGGGATCTTGATCGGCTGGATCGTATCGGCTTTGTCCCTGGGCCAGATGAGGATAGGGAAGCGTTTCTGGAACGTGTGGATACACTAGAGACATTTTTCTCTCATCCTTCAAGTGATGTAGATTATTTTCTCACCGACACCGACTGGAGTGGAGCTTTGAAGAAGACCGAGACTCTGTATGGGTTTGCTCCGAACTGGATTGTTGCCCACTACAGCGATCGTCGCCTTCCCTTTTTTCAAGGGGCTGCAACGTGGATTGTCGAGCGAGAAGGGGTTCGTGTTCCTTTGATCCAACTGCGCACCCGTTTTGATCAGGGAAGCTACATGAAAATCTATCGAAGAGAAGAGGTTCTCGCACATGAAGCGGTCCATGCTATGCGTATGCAGTTTGATGAGCCCTACTTTGAAGAGATTTTCGCCTACAAGACGAGCAGTCGATTTTATCGCCGATTTTTTGGTCCAATCTTTATGCGACCGTGGGAGAGTTACATCTTCATATTGCTCCTCTTTTCCCCAATCGGGGTGGAAGTGGCTCGTTTTTTTGTCCCAGAGCTAGGTTTGTATGCTTTTTTTGGGTTTCTGCCTGCTCTGTTTTTGGGAGTCCTTCTCATTCGCCTTTTCTTGTCGCAGATGATTCTCTTTTTCTCCTTGAGATACATCAAAGGGTTTCTTCAACCATCAGTCAAGCCTTTAGCTGCCGCGGTTCGATTGTCTGACTCCGAGATTTTTCGATTTGCATTCGCAAAAAGAGAAAAGCTGAAGCGATTCATACGAGATAAGAAATCACTCCGATGGACCCTCCTGCGAGAAAAATATTTCCTTTAAAGAGAATTTTCGATAAAATTCTCGCATAAAGAAGGAGAGAATTCATTTGGGAAAGGTTTCAAAGGCAAATCCTCCTCCTCTCGCGTCCCCTCAAACTCAGAGATCCCCAATCCCTGCACGTCATGGAACTCCGGTATTTTCTGACACGCATACTTCCATGGGTGTTTCAAATTTTGGAAAAAGTGTTGGGAGAATCCTCTTCGGAGGCATTAGCTTCCTCGTTTCCGGCACGTATAAACTCGTTTCGTTTTGTTTTCGTTTTGGAAAGAATCAGAATTTTGTAGTCAAGATTCGCAACTACATGCTGATGAATCAGTATTCTCAAGCTCTTAAATCCCTCTGTGCAGAATTCCAATCTCCTGAGGATGAAGCGAATCTCCTTGCCTTAGCAAGGGATGTTAAAGACTTCCCAGAGCTCTATGCTCGTGGAGTCTCCCCTAAATTGGCATTGAATAAACTTGTCGAATCAATCATTTTTGATGAGGGAACATTAGAATATCGAAATCGGTTATTGATGGTTAATTTTAACAGCTCGCGGGATGCCATGCCGGGCACGCTTGAAGACATTAAACTTAAAACGGAATGTGAAAAGTTTCATAAATTTCTTGAAGAAGTGAAAAGTGCAGATAGTTCTAGAAAAGTGGCTGCAACGAGAAGAAGCAAAGACTCTGTGCACTATTCTCTTGGCTTAGACGAGGTATACGAAGCTTTTATGAGAGATTTGGATCCACATTCTTTAGTGAATAATAGAGATTATGAGCAAAAAATCGACTTGTGTTTCAAGCATTTATCTCATGCTAGGGAAGTACTCGTGCGGTATTCTGATTATTCTGATTATTCTGATTTACTGGTGCTTGTTGAAGCTTTACTTGATGCATTGAAAAATGCGAAGCTTCCTACCTACCGAGCACGATTTATCAGAATACTGAACGAATTCTACCCCTATGTTAGAGACCCTGCTTATAAACTCTTGAAATAAGAGTAAAGCTGCTTTACATCGGAAGGTGTTCACTTTATTATTCATGCCATGAAGTGCGCTGTTTTTTCTTGTATTGGACTCGGTGATGGTCTTCTAGCTCTTGTCCTCTCAAATAATCTAGCTAGAAATGGTCATTCGGTAGATACCTATCACCCGTTTTTGGGTGAGATGCAAGAGCTCTTCCCACACCTTCCGTTGCTATCAAGGAAGGAAGGGACGGCATTTCTGAAGAGTTATGACCGCCTTTTCATCGTCTATGAAAAATTGGATTGGATGCAAAACATTCTCGAAAGAGCTCTTCGGGATTTTCCAGATAAAGTGACCGTTCTCAATCCGATCGCTACTCCTAACAAGGACTACCCTTTTTGGGAGGGAGGGCGTTTTGATGGCAGCCAGCCTTTTGTCGATAATCTTGCCGCCTTTTGTCGTGATTCTCTTTATCTAGAAGATGTAGTAAAAGACAATGGCATCATCCTTCCCAAACATGTGAAAAAGCATTCCTTTCCGAGGAGGGTGATCATTCATCCCACTAGCTCGCGTCCAGGGAAGAACTGGAGCAAAGGAAAATTCCTCTCGCTTGCAAAACGGCTCGAGTTAGATGGATTTGAGCCAGTGTTCATACTAACAGAGGAAGAAAAGGTTGATTGGCCAGAGGTAGATGCTCCTTCTTTTCCCTCTCTTTGCGATCTCACCTATTTTGTTGCAGAGTCAGGAGCAATGGTTGGGAATGATTCGGGTATAGGCCATCTCGCTTCCTGTATGGGCCTTCCCACTCTCACGATTTGTCGCTCTCGTCTCGCTGCAAACTTTTGGCGTCCTGCATGGGCAAAAGGGGAAGTTGTCGTTCCCCCTCACTGGATTCCCAATCTTAAAGGGATGCGCTGGCGGGATCAGAAGTGGCAGCACTTCGTTCCGGTTAAGACGGTAGAAAGAGCTTTCTATCAAGCTATCGGCGAATAGTTCAATGGAGGAAAAGCCAGATTCTGAGGTTTCTTATATTGGTGGGATAATATTGAAGACACGCTCTTACTCCACTTCTCGGTAGTGAGCCAAATACTTTTCGAAGAGATAAGGGTTTGTTCGATACATGACCTCATCCACTTTTTTTAGTACATCTGGAGAAATTTTTTGCCGATGGAAGTCAAGGCTTTTTCCTCGGGTGTAGGATTTTCCTGTTCTTGGGCTGTTAGAGTAACTGTTAAGAATATTCTCTTTAAAAATATCGTATTCTGAAATCAGTTGATCCACTCTATCTTCTGATACTTGGAGGAAGTCTCCGATTTCTTTGACAACCTCAAATGGACGCAAGATAAGATCTTCATATTTAACCATCATTCGATTTTCGCTGTCCCATGACTCAAAGAGTTTTAGATAGGAAAAATAGGTATTCATTTTATGCTGAGAAGGGAAGGAAGAGGACCCTCTAAAAAAGATCTCTTTATAATTCCTTAGAGTGGTGATCAGTTGATTTCTACGAGAAAGTTGATTGGTTTCATGCACTAAATGAGTGCAAAAAAAAGGAAATTGTTCATAATCCAAATCAACCATGCAACGATTGTGAAGGGTGACTTTTTGCCAAAAAGAACTGTTTTCTCTATTCCAATAGTGAGGCCGTCTTGTTAAGTAACAAGATATTTCGAGAGTTAAGTTTGTGCCGCTGCGTGGATGGGTGCAAAAGAATGTGTGATCGGTCAGCTGTTTGAATTCGCTGGCACTTACATAAGGGCTCAGCTCTTCTGGAAAGTAATTGTACCCTAGAATTTTGGGGTTTTCGGACATAGCATTGGCATTACCATGGTCTGGGCTGATGCAAAAGACATGGTTAAAAAAGAGGAGTAAAAATAAAAGCTTCTTCATTGTGATCCATCCTTACCATTGGGGGAGGGGTTAAAAATTCAAATTGTAGAAATTTTTGAGTAATAAAGCAAGTGCGCTTTCTTTTAATAGCGGGGGGAATTGTTTTCTAGGGCTTTTCTCCGAGTGGATGATCATACACCTCTAGCGGACTTAGTGTCTGCTGAGCTTGCCGCTCTCGTCTACCTGCAAACTTTTGACGTCCTGCATGGGCAAAAGGGGAAGTAGTCATTCCCCCTCACTGGATTCCCAATCTTAAAAGGATGCGCTGGCGGGACCAGAAGTGGCAGCATTTCGTTCCGGTTAAGACGGTGGAATGACTTTTGAAGACACGCTCTCACTCCACTTCTCGATATTGAGCCAAATACTTTTCGAAGAGATAAGGGTTTGTTCGATACATGGCCTCATCCACTTTTTTTAGTACATCCTGAGAAATTTTTTGCTGATGGAAATTAATACTCTTTCCTCGGCTGTAGGATTTCCCGGCGGTTGTAGGGTAACTGTTAAGAACATGCTCTCTAAAAATATCATATTCTGAAATTAGTTGATTCACTTTATCATTAGATACTTCGAAGAAGTCTCCAATTTCTTTGACGACCTCAAATGGACACAAGATAAGATCTTCATACTTAACGAGCATTCGATTTTCGCTGTCCCATGACTCGTAGAGTTTTAGATAGGAGAAATAGGTCTTCATTTTATTCTGAGAGGGGAAGAGAGAGGACCCTCTAAAAAAGATCTCTTTGTAATTTCTTAGAGTGGTGACCAGTTTATTTTTACGAGAAAGTTGGTTGATTTCATGAACTCGATGAGTAGCAAAAAAGGGAATCTTTTCATAATCCAAGTCGACCATGCCACGATTGACGAGGATGACCTTTCGCCAAAAAGGGCCATCTGTTCTATTCCAATAGAGAGGGCATCTTGTTAGGTAGGTAGATATAGAGAAAGTTAAGTTTGTGCCGCTGCGTGGATGGGTGCAAAAGAAAGTGTGATCGGTCAGCTGTTTGAATTCACCTGCACTTAACCCATAAGGGTTCGGCTTTTCTGGGAAGTAATTGTACCCTAGAATTTTGCGGTTTTCGGGCATAGCATTGGCATTATCAGAGGCTGGGGTGATACAAAAGGCTTGGTTTAAAAAGAGGAGAAAAAATAAAAGCTTCTTCATTGTGATCCATCCTTATCATTTTTTTTTGGTAAAATTCAAATTCCAAATCATAGGATTTTTTGAGAAATCAAGCAAGCGCGCTCTCTTTTAATAGGGGGGATTTGTTTTCTGGGACTTTTCTCCGAGTGGATAATCACATAAAACCTCTAGTGGATTTAGTTTCTGGTGAGCTTGGCGTATTTTGCGACGAGGGTACGAACCTGGTCGTTTTCATAGAAGAGGACATCATAGGTGAGGCCCAAGGAGGTGTTGTAGACCTTTTGGATCATGCCTGATCCAAAGTCCTTGTGCTTCACAATGTCTCCTGGCTCGAAGGAGGTAGGACTCTCATCGAGCGTGTAGGGAGTGAAGGCCTCTTTGTGATACTTCTTCAAGTGCTCTTCAGGGATCTCTGAGAGGAATCGGGAGGGGCGCATGGGGCGCAGGGTACCCCAAAGGTAGCGGGTACGGGCAGAGGAGAGGTAGAGTTGATCACGTGCCCTTGTCATCCCGACATAGCATAGGCGGCGTTCTTCCTCGAGAGCCTGGAAGTTGCCCAGGGCATTGGCGTGCGGGAAAAGTTCCTCCTCCATGCCGACAACAAAAACCGTATGAAATTCTAGGCCCTTCCCATTGTGGAGAGTCATGAGGCGGAGGGCATCGGTTTGGTGAGTGGTGTCCTGATGGGATTTTAGAAAGAGCTCTTCGAGGAATTCTGTGAGAGTGCCCCCTTCGTTTTCTTCTTCCCATTCGACGGCCTTTGAGATGAGTTCATCGAGGTTTCCCTTGCGGTCTTCTTCTGTGTCGGGATTCTCTTTTAAGAGATTGTGATAGCCGGTCTTTTGTATCGTCCCGTCGATGATCTCATCGATCGGTTTTTGCGTATGAATGAGGTGCTGGATTTGCTGGACTGTTTCGACATATTCGCGGAGTCCCTCTCGCTGTCTTTGGGAGAGCTTGAGCTCTCTTTGTCCAGTGAGAATTTGTTCACATCCGTGGATCAAGTGTTCTCCTGCGCATATACGGATCTTGGCGAGTGTGGCTGGGCCGATCCCCCGTTTATTGAGGCTGAGGGTTCTGGTGAAGGAGAGAAAGTCGCTCTCATGTGTGGCAATTCTTAAGAAAGCGAGAATGTCTTTGATTTCTCGGCGCATGTAGAAGGAGATGCCTCCGATGATGATGTAGGGGATGTTCTCCTTTAGAAGGGCATCTTCAAAGGCGCGGGATTGGAAATGGGTACGGTAAAAGATCACGCACTCGCTTAAAGGGACATTTTCCCGGTAGTGATGGTGGTAGAGCCTCTCTAGAACAAAGGTGACCTCGTCCCGTTCCGACTCGCAGAGGTAAAATCCAATTTTTTCACCCTCTCCTCGTTCACTCCAGAGGTTTTTTTCATACCGGCTCTCGTTGTTTTCAATGAGTTGGTTCGCTCCGGTGAGGATGTGGGTGGTACTGCGGTAGTTTTGCTCGAGGGGAACTACCTCGGCGTTTGGGTAATCCTTTTCAAATTTGAGGATATTCTCGATGTTCGCTCCCCGCCACGAATAGATCGATTGGTCGGGATCTCCAACGGCAAAGACATTTTTATGTTTGCCAGAGAGTAGCTGGAGGAGGTGATACTGGGCTTGATTGGTGTCTTGATACTCATCGACGAGGATGAAGTTCCAGGTGTTTTGATACCTCTCGAGAATCTCTGGCTCTTGCTCAAAAAGCCTAACAGTTAGAAAGAGAAGGTCGTCGAAATCGAGGGCATTGTATTCCCGAAGCTTTTTCTGATAGAGAGAGTAGAGGTCGGCAAGAAGTGGATCTTCCTTTGTGAGCTCGCTTTCCTCTGCCATATTGTTTTTGGCATGGGAGATTCCCTTTCGAATCGTTTTCAGCGTTCCCCTTTCTTCTTTGATGTGCCTTTCTTTAAAGCACTCTTTGAGAACTTTTTCACTGTCATCCTCATCGAAGATCGCAAAGTGGGACTGGTAGCCAAGCGGGGAGATCGACTCTCTAAGAATCCGAGCGCCGAGGCTATGAAAGGTGGTAGCGAGGATTGCTTTGCCGGTGAGCTTCTGGATCCGCGAGCGCATCTCATCCGCCGCTTTATTGGTGAATGTGACCGCGAGAACCTCCTCTGCTGGGACCCCGATCTCAAGCAGGTGGGCAATTCGATAAGTAACAATCCGGGTTTTACCCGAGCCGGCTCCGGCAATGACGAGCATCGGTCCTTCGACATGCTCGGCTGCTTTCACTTGTTGGGCATTGAGGTGCTCTTGAAGCTTCATAGCTACCGAGTATAGGCAAACGCTATGAAAGTTGCTAGTACTCGAAAAAAAAGGGGACTTAGCGGGTGTTTAAGTGAAATGCTTTCGCATACTCTCTCTTAGAGAATCTCCGAGCGGTGCTCTCCCTCACGCAGGCCGAGGTTCCCATACCTGTGGTAATCGATGCTAAAAGCGATCTCGCGCAAGTAATTAGTGAGCTCGAGTCGTCCACTTGCAAGAACAGGCTCAGAGTTGAGGTAGGTGACCGATTCACTTGCTGCTTGCATAATCTCATCAGGTGGGGAGCTAGTGAAGCGCACTCGATCAAATACCCCCTTTTTGAGTCTCTCTGAAAACTCCTCCTTGGTCTCTTCCGTGAAGATGAATTGAGGGAGAATTTCGCTCCACCCTCCATCGATAGGGAGGGGACACTCTTCTTTGGTAGTGTAGCTCACTTCGAGACGGGTTTTGCAGGAGAGGGCAGCGCCCATAACGAGAAGGACATCTAGGGGATTATCTCCTTTTTGAATCCGGAAAGCCATTTTTTTTCGTGGCTGGTAGCGAAGGAAATTGTCCTGACCCACAATCTTGGTTGGATCATGATCCCTGGCATAGAATTTTGCCCAGTGTGCGTAGTTTGCATTGGCTGCAAACCAGGTCCCGAGTTCCTCAGGTGAGAAGTCGAGTGGCTCTAAGAAACCGGTAAGCGCGTTGACGGAAGGATGGAAGGGGGCCTTCTCTTTGGGGAGAGCTACCTGCTTTTTGTGCATAAACTGGGCGAGGTAGTTGGGACCTCCCGCTTTTGACCCGTGTCCAAAGGAGCTGGCTTTACATCCTCCGAATGGTTGTCTCTCGACGATCGCTCCGGTGATTCCACGGTTGATGTAGCAGTTGCCTGCCTCGATCTTTTTCATCCAGGTAGTGATTTCTCGCTTGTCGAGGGTATGGATCCCCGAGGAGAGCCCGTATGCCGTTCCATTAGCGAAGCGCAGGGCTTCTTCGAGGTTTTTTGCTCGCATTACACTGAGTACTGGGCCAAAAAGCTCGGTTTGGTGCATGAAGCTCCCTTCCCGAACTCCCAGTTTAACACCCGGGGACCAGAGATTGGGATTGTGGGGGTTTTGGGTCGGTTTGACGAGCCACTTCTCACCTTTTTCTAGCGTGGTGAGCCCTTTGAGAAGGGGACCTTTCGGAGGTAGAATCATTGGGATCACCTTCGATACGGGATCCCAAGGAGTTCCTACATGGAGGCTTTCCACGGCATCTTTGAGCTGCCTTATGAAATTCTTATCATCATAGACCTCTGCTTCGAGGATAGCGAGAGAGGCGGCGCTACACTTTTGCCCTGAATGACCAAAGGCCGATTGGATTAGGTTTTTAATTGCCAAGTCCCGATCAGCCATTCCCGTGATGATGAAGGCGTTTTTCCCACCTGTCTCAGCAGAAAGGTGAAGGGAGGGGCGAATTTTCATGAAATGGTGGGCGGTGGGTGTTCCCCCTGTTAGGATGACCCCATCGACTCGGCTATCCTTGATCAGCTGACTACCGACTGGATCGTCAACACAATTGACAAACTGCAGAACTTCCTTAGGAATGCCCGCTTCCCAAAGGAGATTAACCAGGACCCACCCTGAGAGGACTGCCTCTGGAGCTGGCTTAAAGAGGACGCAGTTTCCAGTCACTAGAGCGGCAATGGTTCCACCGCAGGGGATCGAGATGGGGAAGTTCCATGGAGGGGTAATGAGAATCGTTCCAAGAGGAGCAAAGGCCACTTCATCGATCCGATCCAGCTCGAGCATGCTCCTTAAGTAGTACTCTACAAAATCGATCGCTTCTGAGATTTCTGGCTCTGCCTCTATTGCTGTTTTGCCCCCTCCTTTCATCATCACGCCGATTAAGTTTCCCCGGTTCTCCCGCATCTTATTTGCAACTGCGCTCATCAACTCGCATCTTTCAGAAGTACTTCTTCCTGACCATGCGCTTTCTGCTTGCTTGGCGCAGTCAAGAGCGCTATTGAGGTCGTCCCAAGTGGCAAGAGAATATTGATAGAGTGAGGTGTGTGGGCTTGAAGGAGACATTCCCTCTCCTGTCTGGTCTCGGTGGAGTTCTTCACCTCCGATGACAAGAGGAATGGGGGAACAGGATTTTTCTTCCCAGGTTTTCGCAATCTGATGGAGCCACTTTTGGTTCTGTGGAAGAGCAAAGTCGGTATCGGGTTCTTCTCGAAAAGGAGCTTCCATCGGCAGGTGATCAGGAGCGTCGAAGCGGCTTTGGGTTCTCCTAGGCTGAGCACTCACCGTATCGATCAGATCACAAGCTTCGGAAAAGAATGCGACCTGCTCATTCCAAGTATCGGTTCCAGGTCTAAGACCAAAACTGTGACGGAGAAAATTCTCCGCTCCGGTGTTTTCATCAAGACGGCGGATCAGATAGGCAATGGCACTTTGAAAATCCTCTTTTGTTGCAACGGGACAATAGAGGAGCATATCCCCTGAAAGTCTTTGCACTACACGCCGCATGTGGTCGGCCATTCCTTCGAGCATCTCGAAGGTCACCTCCTCTTCGACCCCATTTTCGGCTCGGACGATCAGAGCAAACGAGATATCAAAGAGATTGTGACTGGCAACTCCTAGATGGACTGCCTTTGCATGCTGGGGCTTGCAGCCATAGAGAAGTATTCGTTTGTAATTCGCATCGACCTCGACTTTCGTTTTGTAGGGGGTCTGTGGCCAGTGTTGGAGGCTCGCCTCCAAAATTTCCATCGTTAAGTTGGCCCCTTTCACAATCCGAATCTTTATCGGCGCTCCCCCTCGTTCCTCTCTTTTCAGCGCCCATTCTGTGAGCTCTTGCATGATCGGATAGCTATCGGGGATATAGGCCTGCAGAACGATCCCGGCAGAGTAGTTCTTGAACTCCTCTTCGTCCAAGACTTTTTTAAAGAGTTCTTTAGTTATGTGAAGGTCTCGATACTCTTCCATATCGAGATTCACAAACTTCACAACCTCGCTTCCGTCGGCCCGTTTGAACTTGTGATCCCTCGCTTTGCGGTAGAGTTGACGGAGCCTATCTGCAAGGATTTCGAGACAGTGATCCCAATCGAGAAGGTTGATCTGTGAATAGATCGTTGAGATTTTGATTGAGACATATTCGACATCCTCTTGCTCGAGATCTCGGAGGTAGATATCGAGCCTATGCAACGCCTCCCCTTCTCCTAGAATTGCCTCTCCTAGGTGGTTGAGGTTGAGTCGCACTCCTTCCTCTCTTCTCATCTTCATGTGTTTCGAAAGGGCGCTTCTCTCTCCAGGTAGGATTACTTGTGAGGTCGTCTTGCGAAGAGCCCGTTTAGCAAGGGGAACTAGAAAAAAGTGGAGAGAACGACCGAGGGCCTTAAATAAAGAGAGCTGCACCCTCTTCATCAGAGTGAGATAGCGAGGTACACCAAATTGCTCCAAAAGATAGACGAGTTGATCGGCAATTCTCTTAGATTTATTACTTCGGAAGCATTCATCGGTCATCATCATTGTGAATGCTTTGCCTCTAGGATCGCGCATCATCCGTGCGATTTCTTCCTGCTGCCTTTTCTCTTTTTTCGTCTGAGTGCGGATTGCCTCATGTAAAATGAGGCTTGCGAGAGCGATTGTCTCTTTTTTTCGCCTTTCAGGGCTTAAGGGTCTTTCTCTATGCCCCTCGATTTTTGCGAGAGCGGCTAATAGATCTTTGGAGATATTTTCAGGCATAACTCAAGAAATATCAAACAAAAAGTTTAATAAAAAGAAAAATTAAATAGAAACAGTCCCAGTTGCAATCGCCCGTTTATTTCTTTCTTAGGAGAATCGATCGGACTGTTTGCAGAAAAGTTTAGCAGATCAAACTTCTGTTTGCTAACTCTCTTGACAAAAAGGAGATGATGGTATACCATTTAAGTTTTGATCAAGTCTTATGCATAGGAGTTTTCAGACATGACACAATTAGGGATTAAGCCACTTGGCAACCGCATTCTCGTCAAACGAACCAAGGCAGAGGCCTCAAAAGGGGGCATTCTCCTTCCTGAGAGTGCGCAGGAAAAGCCCAAAGCGGGTGAGGTCATCGCCGTAGGCCCAGGAAAGCATGACGAAGAAGGTAACCTCAAAGCTTTAGATATCCAGGTTGGCGATCAGGTCCTTTTCGGTTCCTATGCCGGGACAGAGGTCATGACCGACCAGACAGATGAAGAATATATGATACTCGCCGAAGATGAAGTGCTCGGCGTCCTTGTCACAAATTAAGTTAGGAGTTTTCAGAACATGACAAAAATGCTCAAATTTCGTGAAGATGCGCAAAAATCGATGCTGAAAGGGGTGAGAACCCTGGCAAAAGCAGTCATCGTCACCCTTGGCCCTAAAGGGCGCAATGTGGTCATCAACAAAGGGTATGGCACTCCCCTCTCTACAAAAGATGGGGCCACCGTGGCCAAAGAGATTTTCCTGAAAGATAAGTTTGAAAATATGGGCGCCTCCCTTGTTAAAGAGGCCGCCTCAAAAACAGCAGATAAAGCTGGAGATGGAACCACAACTGCCATTGTCCTCGCAGAGGCGATTCTCAGCGAAGGGATAAAAAATGTCATCGCCGGTGCGAACCCGATGCAGGTAAAAAAAGGGATAGAAAAAGCTGCAAAAAAGCTCAGCGATTCCCTCAGCTCTTTAGCCAAACCAGTGAGTACCGAAGCAGAGATCGAGCAGATTGCCACGATCTCCTCCAATAACGATCCTGAAATAGGACAAATGATCGCAAAAGCGATGGAGAAAGTGGGTAAAGATGGGACCATCACCATTAGTGAAGCAAAAGGGATAGAAACAGTCCTCGATGTTGTCGAAGGGATGCAGTTTGATAAAGGGTATGCCTCCCCCTATTTTGTCACCAATGCAGAGAAAATGAGCGTAGAGTTAGAAAATGCTCTTATCCTCATCACCGACAAAAAGCTCTCCAATGCCAGAGACCTCGTACCTCTACTAGAAAAAGTAATGGAAAAGGAACAAAAGCCTCTGCTCATCATAGCCGATGACATCGATGGAGAGGCTCTTGCTACACTCGTCATTAACAAAATCAAAGCTGGACTCCCTATCTGCGCAGTTAAAGCTCCAGCTTTTGGCGATAGGCGAAAAGCGACCCTTAATGACATTGCAATCCTCACAGGAGCCACTGTCGTCAGTGAAGAAGTGGGCCTCAACCTCGAAGAAGTAGGACCAGAGGTCCTCGGCCAGGCCAAAACCATCAAAGTCACTAAAGATGAGACGACGATTGTCGGTGGGGCAGGTGATCCAGCAGCCGTTAAAAAACAAGTAGCCCAGCTCCGCGCAGAGATTGCAAACTCCACTTCCGATTATGACAAAGAGAAGCTCGAAGAGCGCCTTGCAAAACTCGCCGGTGGTGTTGCAGTACTGAGCGTTGGAGCAGCCACAGAGACAGAGATGAAAGAGAAAAAAGCCCGCGTTGAAGATGCCCTTCATGCCACACGCGCAGCTGTTCTTGAAGGGATTGTTCCCGGTGGAGGAGTTGCCCTCATCCGCGCTGTCAAAGCTCTTGACAGTCTTAAGCTAGGTGAAGAAGAGATGATCGGTGTTGAGATCATCCGCAAGGCGGCTCTTGCTCCTGCGATTGCCATCGCATCGAACTGCGGCAAGCAAGGGAACATGATTGCGGAAAAAATATCGGAGCAAGAAGGGGCTTTTGGATACAATGGCCTCACCGATACCTTCAGCGATTTAATTCAAGATGGGGTTGTCGATCCTGTCCTCGTTACGAAAAGTGCCCTAATGCATGCGGCTTCTATTGCGGGCATCCTGATCACCATCTCTTGTATGATCACCGACAAACCCGAGCCGAAGTCCAATGCTGCTCCTCCGATGGATCCCATGGGTGGCATGGGCGGAATGGGTGGTATGGGAGGCATGGGAGGCATGGGCGGTATGCCAGGAATGGGTGGCATGGGCTTCTAGCAATTCCCTTCCAATTTCTTCCAAGCAAAAACCCGAGGAAGTCCTCGGGTTTTTTTATTCGATGTAAAAGTCTTCAGAATTTCATTTAAGAATAATCGCTGTACCCTGCTGATTCATCTGAGTATTCTTGTGCCACTGAGTCACTAAAAAAATCTCTTGGTGACTCCGCTATTGGTGGTTGAAGGCGGCATAGGACAAAACGGCCTTTTGAGTATTTAGATGAATGAACGATCATGTTTGGAGTGATTTTCTCTAGAGCTACATACTGGGTGAAGAGTGTTGTAATAATTTCAAAAAGGGTCTTGTTTTCCTCGTCGATTTTGCGATTACTATCATAATCCATATTCGCTGCATTGAAAGATGTTTCAAGGTATTCTGCAAGATCAGTTTCGATAGCAAAATGAGCGATGTCGAAATAAGGAGTATCACCAACTTGTATTCTCATATACCTATTAGTGCCAGATTTAAAAAAATCAGAAGCTTTTCTGAAAAATTCTGGTCTGAGCAATTTACGCAAAGATCTATTACTGATTTGTAATCGATTGGGATTGCGGGATTGGAAATGCCGCAGGAGAATATTCACATTGTCTTGGCATTGGGGATTGCCAATTGCATAATAAAGAGCATCTTTCCCATTAGGAGTTGTTAATGAAGGATTTGCACCCTTTTCTAGAAGAAATCTAAGCATGTCCCCGGCAATAGTATGTTTGCAAAAATCATGAAATAGACTTTTATTTTTTTCTTCAGAGATCTGATTGAGATCGACTCCTTTCTTGATCAATAATTCAATTATTTTTTCATTGTCTTGAGTGCGGGCTGAATATATACAAATTTCTAAGGGAGAAGCGGTTTCAGGATGATCAGTCCAGTGCCCTCCAAGTAGAGTGATTCCATCAAGAGGGAGCCGTTCTTTTAGCAGCGCAGGATGTTTTTGCAAAAGCTCTTCGACAGGAGCAATTTCTTGTTCTATAAGAGCTTCTCTTAGCGTTGTTATCGCTTCAGTGTACGATGGAGGAGTTACGAGAAAAACACCTTTTTCGTTTTCCCTGCCTAGATTTACTTTCATGCCGGTGTATATTGTAGGTATACTCATTTTAATGTGTTTTGTTATAATTATTGCTTAATTATAGTTAACTAACAATTAGTTGTCAAGTGCAGAAATGACTTTACAAAGTAACTCATTCTTTGGAGATCGCTCGAGATAGGTGCCAGTAAACATGAAAGAGGCACTGCATGTCAGGAGGGGCCAGAAAAGGGGAATTTCTAATGGCTTTCTTGAAATATGCAGCCGAGCCATCCTTCTCTCTCACGTATCTTCACTAGGTCCCAGTTTTGCGCTATGGCAAAATCGAGGTACTCTTCCTTTTGAGTCGCTAGAATTCCCGATGTAATGAGGAGATTGAATGGAAGCTTATGCACTTTCCATGCGTTTTGTTGTTCTGATGTGATCATATTCATGAGGACAATCGGTTTCTCTTTGGGTTTGTCGAAAGAGAAGAGGGAAGGATCTCCACTCATGAGGATATTCTTTTTTGTATGAATAAGTGCGTCTGGGTCGATGTCAGTGCAGTGAAGGCGATTGGCTCCCATCTTTGCAGCGGCGAGGGAGAGGATCCCGCTGCCGCAGCCGATATCAAAGACTGTATGGCTTGGAATATAGGGCTCCATGAGCTCGATGACGAGGCGAGTCGTAGGATGAGAGTAGTCCCCAAATCCCGGTCCAGGAAGAAGGACAATCTCCTCACCGGATGGGAGGGGGATATGAGCTAGTCCGTCTTTAAATCCAGGAGCGTGATCGGCCCACTGTTGTTCCCAATCGATCTCTTCTAACATTATGCAAAATTTGTTTTGTCTATGAGTCTGCTTGGGAAAAGTTCCCTTATTCAAGCGGTATGTCTTAAATTTGGTCCAAATAATATCCCATTTCTCCTATGAGGAGCAAGAGAAAAGCCTTGGCAAAAATGTTCTTTCAGTTGATCATTATCAGCTGATGCACCGGTAGCTCAGCTGGATAGAGCACACGGCTACGAACCGTGAGGTCGGAGGTTCGAATCCTCTCCGGTGCAATGATTGTAAAGTTTTTTCCCTTAGGCCCTGCTCAGACTAATGGGATCCTTCTTGGATGCTCGGAAACGGGCAAAGGAGTGATTATCGATGTCCCCTTTGAGGGAGGAGAGCTTCTTCTAAAAGAGGCAGAAAAAGCAGGGATTGAAATTGTCATGATTCTGCTCACCCACTCACACTGGGATCACATTGGGGATTTGGCTCTGTTGAAGAGAAAGTCGGGGGCTCCGATTTATGTGCATCAACTCGATAGTGAGAATGTAAAAGCTCCGGGCGCAGATGGACTCCCTTTGATCTTACGAGTAGAAGGGGTTGAGCCCGATGGGTTTTTAACTGAGGGACAAGTACTCGAGGTTGGAAAGCTTAAACTAAAGGTCATCCATACTCCCGGTCATTCTCCTGGTGGGGTTTGTTTCTATTTGGAGGAAGAGGGGCTTTTGGTGTCGGGAGATACATTGTTTCAGGGGAGTATCGGGAGGCTCGATCTCCCCACAGCTCAGCCAGAGCTCATGTGGGAATCTCTGGAGAAGCTCTCTGCTCTGCCAGCTGAGACGAGGGTCTTGCCCGGCCATGGAGCGGAGACCACGATTGGGGCTGAGAAATGGCTTAAGAATGCAAAAGAATACTTTGGAGGATAATATCTATGTCAAATTTACTCGTTGGGAAAAATGCTCCCCATTTTAGAGCAAAGGCGGTAGTGAAGGGAAAAGTCGTCGATGAGTTCTCTCTCGATGATCTTCAGGGGAAATATATCCTTTTTTTCTTCTATCCCCTTGATTTTACCTTTGTCTGTCCCACTGAATTGCATGCCTTTCAGGAGCAATTGTCGGAGTTTCATAAGAGAAATGCTCAGGTAGTGGGATGTTCGGTCGATAGTTGGTATTCGCATGCTGCATGGGTAGCCCAACCAAAGGATCAGGGAGGAATCGAAGGGATTGAGTATCCTATCGTCTCTGATTTAAAAAAGGATATTGCTCAGAACTACCACGTTCTCAAAGAGGATGAAGGAATCGCCTACCGTGGACAGTTCTTGATCGATAAGCAGGGAGTGATTCGTCACCAGCTGGTCAATGACCTGCCGATTGGCCGTTCTGTTGAGGAGGCTCTTCGCCTTCTCGATGCTCTGATTTTTCATGAGAAAAATGGAGAGGTCTGCCCAGCGAACTGGTCACCAGGCGATAGGTCGATGAAGCCAACCCAAGAGGGGCTTCTTCAGTATTTCAATCCAGTTAAATAGTCGTAGAGATCCTCCTCTGAGAGGATCATTAACAGGCTGTTTTTCTTGCAGATGGGGGTGAGGGGATTGATGATTTCTGCGTCCCCTACTCCGGGCAGGCAGATTGCAGAGAGGTTCATCGAAGAACTTTCCTTGTAAAGCAGTTTTACACCGCGGAGATAATCCTCTTTGCTATATCCCTCTTCTCTTACTCGGTAAAAGATGATGGGATACTGAGAGAGGAGCATCTGAACAGCGCTGTTAATTCCTTTGCTCTCCGGATTGGGGTTGCCCATTTTCTCTGCGAGCTCAGCGAGAGTGAGGAAAAGCGTAGGTGTGCAGAGCTCTCCCTTCTCCGATTCTCCGAATATAAACACTCGATTGTCCATAACTAACTATTATTATAAGTTGAATTAATTTTCAATCGATTCGTTTTTAGTAGCCGTATTTGTTGTATTTATCTTGTCCGCCAAATTTCTCGATCTTATCTGAAGGGTGGATCGGTTTCCTCCGCTGTCTTTGGGCCATCTCTTTTGCCGCTTGCTGGACAGCGGCTTTTTTGTCGGGGGTTTGTCTTGAGAGGGCGATGGCTCGCTTTTTCCCCTGGCAATCAAGGGAGTTGTAGAGGCCTTGCTCCTCTGCATTGAGATGGGAGAAGAGCTCCTGCTCTTCTCTAGCTGAAGGAGGACTGCACTCTTCCCATTCATCGGAATAGAGGTCAGGGGCTACCGAGACATCGGTGCTCCTCGGGTTGCTGGGGGTTGCGATGCTTAAGTAGAGGATTGCGGCGTAAAAAAGCTTGCTTAACATGTGTATCTCCTTATCTTTATGACTTAAGGGAGAAGGAGAAAATTGTCTATCAAAAGCAGATGGTTCTCGAGATCTAATTGTTAGATTTGTATGCTGATCTCTTAAGAGGGTGTATGCGAAATCATTCCACTGCCCACGAAAAGCTTGTCTTTTCTCCTAAGAGAAGCTCTTCGAGCACTCTCCTAGGAAAAAATTGTGGGCTTTTGACAGTGAAAGCATTTCACATATACTCTTTAGAAATTGACTAGGAAAAGGAGCAGAATGTGATGAGAATGGGTCTGACTTTTTTACTATTGACTATCATTGGACAACTTCAAGCTGATGATCCCTCTTCTCTTACGGGAGAGTCAATGGGGCAGGTTAATCCCAGGTACGTGGCATTTGATTCCTTGTTGGTTACTGAGCGAGATCGGATCACCATCCGTAGGTTGCTCACCACCATGGCGGAAAATAATGTCTTCTCTCTTCTTTTCGAGAAAAAAAGGCTCGAGCGATGGGGGGATGAGATTTACCATGTCCATCCCATTCGCTTTCTCAGTGTGGTTTTTTCTGACCAGCACCTGATTTATTGCATGCAAGAGATCTACAAAAGTATGTTTAAGTGGAATGGATTCATCAATGGGCTCAGTGACAAACTCAACTTGGAGTTGAAGGCGGGCAACGTACAACAATATATCCCTGGCTTTGCTGCTCTTCTCGGTCTTTCTGAAGAGAAACTGCATGCCTATGTCAGCCATCGGGATTTTGAGGGGCTGGTCGTCTATTTATTGAAATCGAGCAGGTAAGGAGCCTTAAGCTTTGCGAAAAGTTCTCTTTTTTCTTCTTTTCATTGCGTTTTCTATGAATGCGAATGAATGTCCAGCTCTTTTAAATGAGTCTAAGTATCAGCAAACTTTTGGAGAGATCCGACTCAAGTTCATTCAGGGATGGGACAATCTCTTGACGTGGACTCTCAAGCCAAGAAATCCCCCCTATCATCTCGAGCAGCCTCTGCAGGAAAAGTCTTTTCGTGTAGAGGCTGCTGATCTTTTGGCTTTTGACCGAAATTACGGCTATTTTTCCCTATTCCATCCGATTGTTGGGATTGTGACGCAGGAGAAGCGGGATATAGCCGTTTCCGATTGCCTTCTGCAGTCTCTGTCTTCTGCCATTGCCGATCCCGAGCAACTCGCCTTCTCAAGAGATGAGATTTTGGCAAAGGTTCTCTCTTATCGTCATCTAAAGAAGGGGATGACGCTCTCGCTGCCGAAAGTGCGCGAGCAGGAGCTTGAGCTTTACGTGGTGGATGAGGTGATCGACCTTTGGCATGGAATGCCCGCCTTTGGGATCGTTCCTAAAGAAGAGGGTGATGGAGTGCCCATTCTCCTTTACCGTGGAACCGACCTGTCAATCACGACGGAGAAGGGGTGGGCATCGATCATGAGTGATTTAGATATCTCAGGGCCTGGCTACAATACCTATCTCCAGGCACAGGAGAAAATTAGAGCCTGGCTTGAGAAAATGCATAAACGAGGAAGTCCTGCCAGGGTGGTGGGTTTTAGTTTAGGTGGGGTATTTGTTTTCTACACGCTCATTTTCAATTATGATCTTTTGAATCTCGACCCGAATACTCGCTCTGTGGCTTTTAATCCTCCGGGTATTACAGAGGAAATTGTAGCAAAATGGAGAGAAATTCCTGAAACACTTAAACCTCCCCATGTCTCCTATGTCAATGAAGGAGATATTGTCTCTCGATTAGGAATCCTTTTGCCAGAGGTATGGGAGCTCTCACTGAAAGAGCCGATGAAGGTGATCGAGGCTCATGCCACCCTCATGTCTGTCCAGCCCTTCTATCAGATGAAGAAGGTCGATGTTTCTTTAGAGAATGCGTCGAGGCGGTGATCTACTTCCCAGTCTTGTAGTAGATGGAGGAGTCGCGGAGTTTGTCCTCGATGGCGAGGAGGCGATTGTATTTGCAGACTCTATCTGATCTGGAAAGGGATCCAGTTTTGATCTGTCCTGAGTTGGTCGCAACGGCGATGTCTGCAATGGTTGAGTCGGCGGTCTCTCCGGAGCGGTGGGAGATGATCGTCGTGTAGCCATTCTGCTTGGCGAGTTCGATGGTGTCGAGAGTTTCTGTAAGCGTGCCGATCTGATTGACTTTGATGAGAATGGCATTCGCAATGTGTTGCTCAATTCCTTTCTTCAGAAACTTCGTATTAGTGACAAAGAGATCATCTCCGACGATTTGCACTTTTGATCCAAGCCGTTCGGTGAGGATTTTCCATCCATCCCAATCATTCTGATCGAGACCATCTTCTATTGAGTCGATTGGATAGCTCTCGCAGAGAGAGGCAAGATAGAGAACGAGTTCTTCAGAGGTGCGGGCATTGTACTGCTCTCCTCTTTTTTTCTTTTTCATCTCGACATATCGCCCTTCGGCTTTATCGTAAAATTCCGATGCTGCGACATCGAGAGCAATGGTCACTTGGCTTGTCTTAAAGCCTGCCTTTTCTATTGCTTGGACGAGGAAGTCAAGCGCCTCTTCGTTGGACTGCAGCGCTGGAGCAAATCCCCCTTCATCACCCACAGAGGTCGAGTGGCCTTTCTCCTGAAGAAGAGCTTTGAGGGTGTGAAAGATCTCCGCTCCCCAGCGGATCGCTTCTTTGAAGGTAGGTGCGCCGATGGGGCGGATCATGAATTCTTGAAAATCGAGAAGGTTGTCCGCATGCACTCCTCCATTAATGACGTTCATCATGGGGCAAGGAAGAACGTGGGCATGAAGTCCACCAACATAACGATAGAGGGGCATTTCGAGTTCATCAGCAGCAGCTTTTGCTGCGGCTAGTGAAATCCCTAAAATGGAGTTCGCACCAAATTTTGACTTGTTAGGAGTGCCATCTGCTTCGATCATCGCTTTGTCGATGTGGATCTGGTCGAAGATATCTTTGCCGAGAAGCAGTGCGCTTAAGGGGCCCATCACATTGGCAACGGCTTTTGTCACCCCTTTTCCGAAGTAGCGATTCTTGTCTTTGTCGCGGAGCTCGACTGCCTCGTGCTCCCCTGTTGAAGCTCCAGAAGGGACCGAGGCGGTACCTGTGGCTCCTGAATTGGTCGTGACTGTCACTTGAAGAGTCGGGTTTCCTCTAGAGTCGAGAATTTCAAGTGCCTCGATTGATTGAATATGTGCCATTTTTTATCTCGGAAGGTGTTGTTGTTTCAAATTTGCAATTAAAGCGCAATAAGAGTCAAAACGCAAGGGAGAAATTTCTCCTCGCTCGAGAGCCTTTCGAACGGAACAGTCTGGTTCATGGATGTGGGAGCAGTTGAGGTACTTACATTGACTGGCCCATTTGACAATCTCTGAGAAGTAGTTCTGGACCTCTTCTTCTTTGAGCTGCCACATTCCAAAGCTCTTAATTCCTGGGGTGTCGATACAAAATCCTTCTCCATCGATGGGAAGGAGATGTGTTGCAGTTGTCGTATGTGCTCCCTTACGGGTTTTGGCGATCACCTCTCCTGTGAGAAGACTTGTCCCTGTGGTTGCATTGATCAGAGAGGTCTTTCCCGTTCCAGATTGTCCAGAAAACACGGAAGAATTTCCTCGCATGGCCTCTTTGAGCGCTTCGAGACCCTCTCCTGTTTTTGTGCTGACGGGATAAACGGGAATATCTATAGAGCGGTAGGTGGTGACAACCTCATCGAAATGGGCTTTTTCTTGCCTCTCAGTTTCTAGGAGATCGATCTTATTGATGACGAGAACGGGAGTCATATTTCCCTTCAGAGAGGCGATGATGTACCGGTCGATCAGAGGGGTTTTGAGAGGAGGGATGACCACGGAGGAGGTGATCAATACTTGATCGATATTGACAGCGATGAGCTGCTCTTTTTTTCTGGTGATCTGCTCAGCCCTGGAGAGGATAGAGGTCCGTTCTTCTACATACTCAATACTCCCGGTTTGGTCTTTACCAGGAAGAAAGAGAACAAAATCACCGACTGCAACTAGGTTTTTGATGCGCGCTTTTTCTTTCTTGAGTTTGCCTCTTAAGGAGCAGGTATAGAGAATCTCATCAGTGTCCACAAGAATCCCATCGGCCATGATTGCGAGAACTCTGCCCCGCTTGAGATTTTTATCTTTGGGAGGTTCCTTTTTTTTCTTTTCAATATCGGTCTTTTTGTATTTTGAGCGATCAGTCGACTGGAGAATTTTCTTCTCTTTTTTCTCTTCTTTTGACCTTTTTTTATGAAAGGCCTCTTCGTACTCTAAATGTTTTTCCTTCATTTCTTGAGAGTATACAACAAAATGGCTCCGGCTGCAGCAACATTGAGCGATTCGATCCCAATGATTGGGATGGAAAGGGAGGGGAAGGTCTCTTTTAGCTCTGGGCGGACGCCGGAAGCTTCATTCCCGAGAATCAGGAGACAGTTCTCTTGTTTAGGGAGATTTTGAAGGGGTTCTCCCGTAGGGGCTGCAATTCTAGGGATGAGGTCCTCTGTCTCGATGAGGTCAAAAAGGCTCAGAAGTGTGCCCATTCGCAACGGGAGACGAAAGGTGGCGCCTTTTGCGGCCCGAAGAGCTTTTTCGTTGTAAGGATCGCAAGAGTCTAAGAGAAAGGCTCCTTCCCAGCCGAGGGCGAGAGCCGAGCGCAAAAGTGTGCCGAGATTTCCTGGGTCTGACACCCCGTCTAAACAGAGGATCCATCGTTTCTGAGCAAGGGTGCTCTGCGCAGGGATCTCAATTGTGGCTGCATAGGGCTCTGGAGCCAAGAGGCCTGTGACCTTTTTTAGGATCGCATCAGTAACGAAATAGATCTGATTGGCTTCCACTTCGGGTAGAGGCTTTCCCTTCTCTGTAAGTAGAATATCGACCTTTTTTGCCTCTGTGATTTGTTTCCATCCACTGATGACAACTCGGCCCATTTCATGGCGCCACTTCCGATTTTCACGAAGTTTTACGAAATTCTTGACAATTGGATGTTGCAGGCTGAGGATTTTTTTTGGTAGCATGACAAAAAGATAGGCAAAACCCCTTTAGATTTCTAGTGAGGCGATGAAAAAGTACGGTAGTTTAGCACGCAGAATTTTTTTGATTTGTCTTGTGTTCATCGCAATCCCATTGATTTTGTATGGATTTTTCCTATGGGATCGAGAACAGCAGATGCAAGTGCGTTCTGCTCTTGGACAGCTCGAGCGGGTTGGAAAAGCCCATAAAGAGGTGTTTGAAGAATGGAGAAAGTTCCGTTCTCAGCAGTTGGAGACATATGCATTGCTCTATAAAGACCAAGAAAATCTCTCTAAAAACCCAGAGAGGTATTCTCTTCTTTTTGCATTTGACCGTGATCTAAAATGCACAGTCTCATCAGAAAGTGCAATGATTGGAAAAACCGCGTTTTTCCCTGCGATGGTGCGCACAGCCTTTAGCAATGAGCAGCTTCTTTTCTTAAAGGAAAATCCCTATAGCAAGCAAAAGGAGCTCTTTCTTCTTCAAAAGATCGAAGATCAGGTCTGGGGCATGAGTGTTGATGTGAAACAGGCTCTGCCTCATTTTCTCCCAGAAAGGATTGCCTTCACTCTCTCCTTGGTCCCTAAAGAGAAGAGAGACATTTTCACTAATGCAGTCTTTTTTACGATGGAGGAGCTTGAGGCTCAGAAAAAAATGAGAGGATTGCGGACCGCGCGGCATTTTGCTGGAAAAGATCTTTATCTCCAGCTTCCCTTAACCAATGCCCACTTTTTTCTGCAGGTGGAAATCCCAGCCTCTGTTTGGGAGACATTTGAAGGGGAGGCTCTATTTGCTTATCTATTGCCCCTGCTTCTTTCTCTGATTGTGATTGGGGGCATAGGGGCGTGGCTTCTGATGAGGCGTATGGCTCGCCCATTTGATCAGCTATTGCGTGTAATGGATAGCTTGGCGGAGGGGAAACTGGAGAGTCGTTATCAAAAAGACCCTATGGGCTTTGAAATCAATGACCTGGGAGAAAATTTTAACGAAATGATCGAGAAACTTCTCCACAACATGGAGGAAGCCAAGAAGGAGCGGGTAGCTAAAGAAATTCTGGGGAAGGAGTTAATGATTGGGCGAGAGATCCAGTCGCAGCTCTTTCCAAGGGAGATCCCAGAGTTCCCTGGTCTTTCTATGGGTCGGGGTTTTGTCCCAGCTAGGGAGGTGGCAGGGGATTTTTACGATCTCTTCCCCATCGATCAGGAACACCTTTTGCTCGTCATCGCAGATGCCTCTGATAAGGGGGTCTCCGCTTGCCTCTACTCGCTGATGGTGCGGAGTCTTCTGAGAAGCAACATTGGAGGGAAAAACCTCGAAGAGGCAGTGAAGCAGACCAATGTCCTCTTCTGCCAGGATACGGGGAACACGGGCAATTTTGTGACTGCCTGGATCGCTCTGTATAATGGAGAAAAACGGGAGCTCACCTACACGAATGCAGGGCATTTCCCCGCTCTGCTACTTTCTCCCAATGGAGAGATTGAGGAGCTGTCGACACCTGGTGTGGCTCTTGGAGTAGTGGAAATCGATCAAGTTGTCACGAAAAAGATGACTCTTGACCCAGAAGCAATGCTCGTTCTCTATACTGATGGGGTAGCTGAAGCGCATAATAAAAGAGGCGAGCTCTTCGGAAAGAGTCGCCTCAAGGAATTTATGCGATCATCGCATGGGCAGATGCCTCAAGAACTGATCGATGGACTCATTGCTGAGATCAATCAGTTCTCAGAAGATGTGCCTCAGCACGATGACCTCACTATTCTAGGCCTAAAGGCTCTTAGCGATCGTTAGTGCTTTGTGCAGGTGCATTGTTACCATTACAGGTAGGGCATCCACTTCCACATCTATCGCATCCGCAAGATCTACATCCGCATTTGTTGCATCCGCAAGAAGATCTGCAGCAAGATTTACATCCGCTATCACAAGATTTTCTGCAGCATCCGCAACCCCATCCACCTGCTGATAGGCTTGTAGCGCTTCCAATTCCAAGCGCTGCCACGATTAAGCCCAAAGCAATCGGTTTGAATAGTTTACTCATAATATTACTCCTAGTTAAGAGGGGTACCTCTTATCTTTAATTTAATTACAAACTTGTTTAATAAACAAATTAATTTTTATTAACAAAAGGAGATGTAGTAAAGCTAATTAAATCAAACACTTAGAAGTCTAAGCGAAATTTTAGGGTCAGTCCCTGTAAGAAAAGATCACCAAGAAGGTCTCCTGGATAGAAGTTGGAGAAGCGATTTTGGTCATTCCACCATTGGATTTCCCATCCTCCTTCTGCGCTGAAGTGGTAGAGCTCGCAGCAAAACCAGGTCTCCCAGCGGAGCCCTAGGAGAAGTTCGACAACAGGGTTGACGACATGACAGTTGCTAGTGAAGTCGATTGCAACGGTTCTAGGGGGCTCTGCCACTACTTTTGTGTCGACATCGTACCCTTGCCATAGGGCGCTCACGGCAATATCCCCAAAAACGCTTATGCAACGGGACCAGTGCCAAGAAGTATCGAGACCAGCGCGAAGCCCCACTCCCCAGTAGTCCATCTCATTCGTAAAAGAAAAGTCGCGGTCCATAGCTGTTCGCCCGACAGTTTCGATCGGGTAATCTTGCTTCTGCCAGGTCCCTTTCAGGCCGACATGGGGGCGAAGCTTTAAGCATCTGCTGATGAAGAAGTTTCGTCCCAGCTCGAGATCCACTGTGTTGAATTCGAGCCTCCATTGAGCTGTTACACTGCTGGGGTTATCGATAGTGATGAGGGGTTTGATGGTCAATCGCTCATTTTCGTCTGCTGAGACCTTTTTCTTCGAGGTGCAGACTCGGAACCAGGTGTAATTGGCATAGATGTCCCAACCATCATGATCGTAGAGGATGCCTAGCCCAACCTTAAAGCCCGGGTCAAACTGCCAGTCGGGCTGAGAGGCATGTCCCTGGGAAGCGACACTTGTCTGGCTTTCAATCATTTCGAGAGATTCTTTGAGGACAAAGGTGAGTTGATCTTCGCGAGCCGTCCAGTAGAGAAACTCCGCAGTGATATGGACATCCATCCCGCAGGCAACGCAAGGGCCTCCATTGGGGGTGATGATCCAGTCGGGTCCTCGGCAGGGCCAGATCTGGGCGCACTTGGCGCATGGATCAGGAGGAGGACAGCAAGAGGATTCGGGGCAGGCGCAAGGGTCGCAAGTCCTACTGGCGCCAAAGAGAGGGCTTGTTCCTATGAATAGGATCAGAGTGTAAGTGATGATGGTCAAAGTATTTGCTCGCATAATATACCTGTTAAATTCTAGCTGCTCTCATCTGTAAAGTAAAAATTTCTTATATAACTGTAAAGTATTTTATCAAATTCAACGAACAAAGGAATATTTTAGGATAGACCTAAATGGGAGAAGATTTCAGACTGTTAAGTAGTTATATAGCCCAATTTTGTCGGCTTGATGCAGCGAGAGTTTTTTAATGGTGCAGCCGAGTTGGGTGAATAAAGAGAGGCGCAGCTATTGTGCTGAGCAAAAGGCGGCTTTTCCTTTTTACTCTATTGACCTTGGCCATTCTCGTAGTGGTGCATACCGCCATACCGAGAAAGAAGGCTGGCTTTTCCTTAACGAAAATACGCTCTCCTTTCGTTCCCTCATCTAAATGGAAAACACCCCCCCCTTCCCCGTCTGAAGAATTGATAATACGGGAAATATTTTCCCAAGAGTTCAATTATCTCGGTTCGGGAGCTCAATGCTATGCTTTTCTCTCGGCAGATGGAAAGTATGTGCTGAAATTTTTCAGAATGAAACATCTTATCCCAAAGACATGGCTGAACTATCTCCCCATTCCGGGTCTAAGTGATTATCGTTTCAGAAAGATCGATAAGAGAGTGCTCCGTCAAGAGGCTCTCTTTTCAAGTTACAAGATGGCCTATGAGGAGCTCAAAGAGGAGACGGGGCTGATCTTTGTCCACCTCAATAAGTCGAAGGATTTGGATCTTGAGGTCAATCTTAATGACCGAATGAGAAAACGGTATACGGTCAATCTCGATGAGTTTGAATTCATTCTACAGAAGAAAGCTCAGCTCGTACGAGATCGGATTGCTCTCTTGCTGCAGAAAGGGGATCCCGCTGGAGCGATCCAAGCGATCAACGCCCTACTTCAGCAAGTGGTCGAACAGAGTAAGAAGGGGTTTGTCGATCGCGACACGGGGGTGAGTCACAATTATGGATTCGTGGGGGATCAGGTGATCCACTTTGATGTGGGAAGGATCATGCGCGATGAGCAAGCGAAAGACCCTTCAGTCTATCAAAGGGAACTCCTGAGGGTGGGGAAAAAATTGGAAAGCTGGCTCGAGGTGCTCTACCCTTATCTTCTTCCCAGTTTGGAAGAGGAAATTAACCGGATGATCGATCTCCCTTCTTCGTAGAATCCCCACCTTGTAATATGACGATGATTCCCCCTGTACAGACAATGGCAATCCCCACGATGCAAATCCATCCAGGATAGTTGTGCCAGATCAACCATTCAAAGAGAGCCCCATAGACAACAGCCGAGTAGTTGAAGGAGCCCAAAAATGAGGGTTTTTCAAAACCGAGGGCGTTTAGGAAGCAGATCTGTCCTAAAATAAAGCAAAGACCAATGACGAGAAAAAGGAGAAGGGTGGACATGTCAATGGGCTTCCAGTAGGCAATCGCAAAGGGAGTACTGAGAAGGGCGCTGATGAAAAGGTAATAGAAGAGGACTGAATAGACCTTTTCGGTTTTCATGAGACGCCTTTGCGAGATCATCGAAATCGAGAGACAGATAGCAGCGGCAATCGCAAAGAGAGCCCCTCGGTTGATGAAATTACAGTCAGGTTGCAAAATGATCGCGATTCCAATGAAGCCGATCGCAATTCCGATCCAGAGTCGCCTAGGGATGGTGACCCTTTTCCACAGCCAAATCACTAAGGGAATGAATAAGGGAGCAGAGTTGCTAAGTAGCATTGCATTGACGAGGCTTGTTCGCTGTACTGCGAGGAATGTAAAGGCAAAGCTTAAGTAACCTGCAAGAGAGCGGATGAGCAGGATGTTGACTTTCCGAAGCCTGAAGCTTTTCTTTCCCTTATAGAGCATCCAAGGGGTGAGGATGATCAAACTGACGATGTTTTGAAATAGAAGAACTGCGGGGACAGAAGTGCTTTTGCTGGCAGGTCTGGAGAGGGCAATAACCAGCGTGAAAAAAACCCAGGCGAGAAGGACAAGACCCGCTCCCTTGATTTTTTTTTTCGTTAAAAATTGTCTGCTTAAAAGCCTCATCTTTTTCTTCTCATACCATTTACCAAGAATAAAGTCTTAACCCTACTTCGCCTTTAGGCGAGGGAAGTTCAGTTTTGACAAGTGGTAAAGCACGACTCATCCAAACGAAAGCTGCGAAAAATCACTCCCGCATTGCGGCAAAAGGATCTTCATTTGCACTCCCCCCCGAGGAGTTCATTGGAATGTAGTTAGCAAATTGCCCGAACTCTTTGCGGAAGGTCATGTTGACGCTTCCCACAGAGCCGTGACGGTTTTTTGCGACGATGAGCTCAGCCATTCCCGGCTTATCGTAAGGATCATAGTACTCCCGACGCAATAGGAACATCACGAGGTCACTATCTTGCTCGAGAGAGCCACTCTCTCTTAGGTCACTCATCATGGGACGATGTCCCTGTCTCTCTTCCACTTTTCGAGAGAGCTGTGACATGCAGAGAATGGGGATATCGAGTTCCCGAGCGAGATTTTTCAGCATACGGGAAATCTCGGAGACCTCGTTTTGCCTATTCTCTGAACTGCGGACACTTCCTGAGCCGGAGATGAGCTGCAGATAGTCGATCACAAGAAGCTCGATGCCATAGACCTCGCGCATCCTCCTCGCTCTAGCTCTGAGATCGGTGATTCTAAGCCCTGGCTGATCGTCGATCACCATCGTATGATTTTGAATATGATTCACCGCAGAGACAATTCTCTGGTATTCTTCACCACTTAAAGAGCCATTGCGGATTTTATCTCCTTCAACCTCCGATTGAGAGGAGATGATTCTTCCCAAAAGCTGCTCGGCAGTCATTTCAAGAGAGAAGATGCCAACAGGCATGCCATTTTTAAAGCAGATATTCTCTGCAATATTGATGGCGAGGGCAGTTTTTCCCATAGCGGGCCGTCCTGCAAGGATCATTAAATTGGAAGCGGCAAATCCCCCGATCATTTTGTCGAGATCGATAAAGTGTGTAGAGATTCCACTGATTCCGAGATCATCGGGATCACGATTTCGGTATTCCTCTTGTTTTTTTTGTAGATCTTCCAAAAAAGGGAGTTCAGAATCGGCCTTTTCACCACTGAGTAGCTGTGTGAGGGTTATTCCATCTTTTCCCGGTGAAGACTGGCTGATTTCGAAAAACTTCTTCTGCGCTGTATCTAAAGAATTCCCCACATCTTGAGGATCTTCTAGAGCCTCTTTTTCGACCTCTTGCGCTGCGAGGATCATTTTGCGTAAGATTGCCTTATTGTGGACGAGTTCTGTGTATTCCTCCATGTATGCAGCAGTACCAGCATATTGGGCTAAAGTCGTGAGATAGCCGACACCTCCCGTAGATTCGAGTTGGTCTTTTCGTTTGAGTTCTTCGGCGACAAGGTGGATATCTGCTGGTTTATCCGTGCGGTAGGCCTCTTTGAGGACAGCAAAAATGGTCTTATGTTCCGAGAAATAGAAATCTGCGTCATCGAGGACATCCGCAGCGATATTGAGACTGTTGATGTTGGTTAGCATCGAGCCGATGACCATCATCTCCGACTCTTTCGAATGGGGAGGTATTTTGACTTTTTCACTCATGTCGGCGAGCATACCCAAATTGCGCTCATTGCACAAGTGATTGCATTGATCTTTGTGCTCTCTATGGGAATCGAGCTCTAGGTGTAAAATGTCATTATTGGGATTCTTATGTAAGTCTTTTTTTATTAAGACTTTGCACGAATTTCCTCTGAAGTGATTTTGTCAAATTGAACATTCAATGTTCAATTTGACAAATCGACTCTCTTCATTTACAATGGGAAGAAGAAAAAAAAACCAGTGATGCGCATATGTTTTTGAAGAGAAATCTCGCGAAATATCTAAAACACTATCTGACTAAATATCCGATCGTTACGATCACAGGTCCGCGGCAGTCTGGAAAAACCACCCTCACACAAAAGATATGTAGTGATTATCAATATGTGAGTTTGGAAGAACCTGATACTCTTGAGTATGCAACTGAAGACCCACGGGGCTTTTTGGAAGCCTACCCTGAAAGAGTGATTTTTGATGAGGTTCAGCAAGCCCCCGAGCTTTTTTCCTATCTACAAAGTAATGTGGATCGAGATCCGAGGCCAGGTCGCTTTATTCTCACTGGATCGCAACAATTCTTATTAAATCAAAGAATCTCGCAGACATTAGCGGGACGAATTGCTCGCCTCACCCTTTTACCATTATCACTCTCTGAACTTTGTAAGCGTCCCTCACAACAATTATGGGATTCAGGAAAATTGAAAAAATCTTCTGAACCACCAAAGAGTCTATTTTTCTATTTGTTATCGGGAATGTATCCACGTCTTCATGAACATCGTTTAGATCCACAGCAATTTTTTCGTGATTATATCGATACCTATGTGACAAAAGATTTGCAGCAATTACTCCATGTAGGAGATCTCCGTTCTTTTCAGAATTTTCTTAGAATGTTAGCAGGACGTTGTGGACAACGGGTGAATTTAACCTCTTTAGGAAATGATTTAGGGGTTGCACATACGACAATCAAAAGATGGCTTTCAGTTTTAGAAGCAAGTTATATTATTACACTTTTGGAGCCATGTTATAATAATTTTAATAAACGATTAATTAAATCGCCTAAAATTTATTTCTTAGATCCTGGATTGCTCTGTTTTCTTCTTCGGATAAAAAAAGAAGAGGACTTGCGATTTCATCCACAAATAGGTGGAATCTTTGAAACTTTTGTCATCTCTGAATTGATTAAATCTTATTATCATCACGATCAGGCTCCTCCTCTTTACTTTTGGCAGGAATTGGCGGGACAGGAAATCGATGTGATGATTGATCAAGGACAATCGCTGTTATTTCCGATAGAGATCAAGTCTTCAAGTACTCTTTCTCAAAAGTTCTTTGATAATCTGAATAATTGGTTAGACATGAAAGAGAATCCTCAGACCAAAGGATGCCTTATTTATGGGGGCAAAGAGTGGCAAAAAAGAAAAAATATCCAGGTGATTCCCTGGTATGGGGTAAGCTAAATAGGTCGGAAAGAGAGGGATTCGAACCCTCGGTACCCGTAAGGGTACGCGTCCTTAGCAGGGACGTGCCTTCGGCCACTCAGCCATCTTCCCATGAGGGGATATTCTATCTTAGGAGTCGTTTGTTCGCAAGAAAGCTTAGAGGGTGTCTTCAAAGTCATTCCACCGATATAAGGAATGATCTTTTTCCCTATTAAGAGCATTTTCGGCCGATACAAGCTTTTTGAAGCTTGCACTGGCCTCCAAATGCCCTTCCTAGGAAAAAATCTCCATTTCTATCGGCAAAAGCACTTTGAAGACACCCTCTTACTGATAGAAAGGGGCGGGAGGAAGCTCTTTTCCAGTGAGAGCATTGAAGTGGGCCGTGTGGATCGAGCCATCAGGGCTTTGGATCACGAGCCGATGTATCGGGAGGTAAATCTGTATGCTGGAGCGGATGGAAAAGTTCTTCCCAAACGCCATTTTTGCCATTTTCTCTACTTGATGTTTTTTGAAATGATGAGCAGCACGAAGGGCTCTTTTATGGGGGCGTGTGGTCAGGGACTCGAAGAGTTTGGTGTCGGGAGTCGCTGTGAGCTTGGGGTTTTCAAGATGGAGGCGGTATTTGCTCGCTCCATTTGAAAGAATCAGATTTTTTTTGAGGCAACTTCGAAGGAGAGTTTCGAGCATAGGGGGTTCGTAGTCGAGGTGGCTCAGTAGGGTGGTCTTATCGCACGAGCCCCCCCTATCGGCCAGGACATAGAGGATTTGAAACTCATGGGCTTGTGTATTGGCGAGAATGCAGTCGGCAAATCCATGGGTTTTTTCCCAGGTGCGGGTATCGAGAACCATTTCTCCATCGGTGAGGTCCCAGAGCATATGGGACTCTTTTGTTCGTCCCCTTTCGGAGTATTTGACCTCGAGCAATAGATAGGGGTAGAACTTGAGTTCTGGATCAAGAAATCGAGATCCCTTGGCTTTAAGGAGCTTACGCTGGTGGGTCTCCATGATCTGTTCGACACCATAGCGAGTCTCGAGCGCATTCGTGGTCCGAATATCGAGGAGTTCCTCAGCCTTTTGTTTGAGGTCAGGATTTTTGTCGAAGGCCCAAAAGAGTCCGTAGCCACCGACGGCGAGCGTAAAGAGGGTATAGAGTAGTCTCATCGATTTGCAGCATACGTGACCGGCGATTTTTTTTGAAAAAACAGTGCGGATCAGGTAAGATTTCTGTTTTATGAAATGGAAGATTGCTCTTTTTGCCCTATTGGGAATTTTACTTGTTCTAGGATTGATGATCCGAAAGGGAGTCATTCCTGTGGACTCAAAGCCTGAGGCGATGACTCAACTCACGAGCAACGATGTCTATTGCTCTTTTTGTAAAAGAGCATTAGCTGACGAGGCAGTGTTTCAGAGTTTTAAGAGAGACCCGGTTTATAATCTCTTTTATGAAAATGCGACAAGGCAACAGGGGGATTTATTCGTTCAAGCCCTCAAAGAGCGCACTCCTGAGTACTTGAAAGCATCGGTTCTTGCGAGAGTAAGAAGAATCGATGAGATTGGTGATCCAGTGGTCTACCCTTATGCTGGTGTAGGGACCATCTCACCAAATGTTCTTCATGCCCTTAAGGTTGGCAGTGATCTCAAATGCCACTTTGGAGAGCAGAAAAGACTCCGCGTCATCGAGATCGGAGGAGGAAGTGGAACGCTTTGTGCGACTTTGCATGACCTTTTTGACATTGAATGTTACACGATTGTAGGCCAGCCGGAGACTCTTGCAATGGCAAAGCGACAGTTACAGGAGCTTGGCATTCATCATGTCATGTTTCTAACTTCTAAAGAATTGAAGAGTGTGCCTTGTGATCTTCTTCTCAGCCATTACGGATTCACCGAGTCCAGTCGTAGCCTGCAGAAGATGTATATGAAAAAGCTCTTTCCCCATGCGAAGCAAGGGTATCTCGTCTGCAATTTTTATCCCCGTCACTTTCGTGTGAAGCCGATGAAAAAAAGGGACCTTCTAAAGAGAGTCAAGGCGATCCATTCCCAATGTGAGGTGTTTGCCGAAGAGCCCCAAATGGGACAGAGCAACTTCACGCTCATTTGGCGGAATTCTCCCCTCGCAGCACTGCAACAAGTGCGCTTTGATGAGGGTTAATTGTCTGGGGCCTGGGGATAGAACCCTGCAATATGCCAAGTTATCCGTGCGTATGAGGCGAAGTGATGATTTTTTAGCAACTCGACGCCTAGAGAAGTTGCTAATTGTATACCATTCTTCAACCAAGAGTTTTCGTTTCCAGAAGTATGAGCGCTTGTTGAGGCGCTTCCTACTTCTGGGGGACTCTGAAGGAAAATAGTATGTGTGTTAAAATACGTTAGGTAGATTTGCAATCTTTCCAAAAAGAAAGAATCGGATTCGAGAGCTGCTTGACTCTTTTGTTTAAAAATAGCCTGATATCTGGATTTTTTATCTCCTTCCCAATTAATGGGCTGAAGTTTCCAGAATGTATCGATTTTAGCCTGTTCGTATATAGCGCCTAGTAGATTTTCTCCATTTTCATTTGCTTTGTAGAGTATTCTTTTTGCGGTTATTAGCATCAAGTTATCGTTGCTAAAAAAGTTTCCAATATTCGCGATGCGGTCATCCTTATGTACATAGTTGAAGACTCTATTTGCTAAGTTGTTTGCAATCATTGTTGCGCCACCAAAAGTATAAACATCCACTTTCTCTCTATCAGTTTCTTCTAGGGTGGTTAAAGAGCTTTCTGTAACGACTGCCCCATGGCTATGGGCAAATACTAGAATGCGTATGTCATTATCATCGATTCCTGCTTCTTGTTGATCTGTGATGAAGTTATGGATATGCACAGCTAAGTCGGCTGCTAAATTTCGTTGTCGCTCCGCTTCTGAATTACTCGGACTTATGAGGTCCCAAGAACTTGTGGGGTTATGAAAAACAGTGACTTCTCTTCCTCCAAAAGCATAAGAAATCATGCAAGCATGTACGATTGCTTTTTGTTTACTTGTCCTGACGCCATTACATGAGAAGATTTTAATTCCAGGTGGATTTACTTGCGTTCCTACTGCTGGAAGAGAGGAGGGTGTTGTTACTGCCATAATTTTACCGTCTGTTTGGATAGATTTTTAAAAGCTGGCAAAGCCTATCAAAAATTTCGATAAGATTCAATGAGACAAGGTGATCTGTGCCGATAAGGCAAAGTTATCAATCCCCGCGAAGAGTGATGTCTTCTTTTTTTGCGAGAGTTTGGAGTTGGTGGACCCTCTCTTCAAAAGCTGCAAGTGCGCTTTGATGAGGGTTAATCGCCTTTTAATCTAGATAACGCTTGGCTATTGCCTCAAGTTTATTTGCAGCATATGAGCTAAAGGGGTGAGTCTCCTGGAAAGCAGCCACAAAAGAGAAACTTGCCGCGCTGCTTTCTTCTTCAGGGGGATAGAGAATCTCAACCGGATTTCTAAGAAAATAGGAATGGTAAGCTTGGAGTCTCTTTATGAAGAACGGGTCTTCAAGAAGAGCTTGCTCATCCTTTTCTATAAGAATTCTTTTGTGCCTCTCTATTGTTGCTGCCTCGAAGCATTTAGATATGAGTTCACATTGGGTGTCATGTTTGGCTCTTCGGTATACCGCGTCGCCTATTGTAGTTTCCCCGTTTTCTATCGCGTCTTCGAAGATCCCTTTTATTTTCTTTAGGCTCAACGTGCTTGGGGTGAAATAGTTTCCAAAATCCGCGACCTTGTCTTCATGAAACGCATAGTTCTGAACCACATTAGCAAGGCGGCGTGGAATGATTTTTGGCCCGCCAAAAGCATAAACATCTATTTTTTCTCGATCTGTTTTGTCTAGCTTATTCAAAGCTGCTTTCGTAACTACTGTTCCATGACTATGGGCAAAAAGGAGAACATGAATCTCGTCCTCCTTAATTCCTGCTGTTTGTTGTGCAAGAATAAAGTTGTGGATCTGGTCCGCAAATAGGCGTACATTTTTTCGTTGCTCTCTTTTAGCCGAGCGTCTGGATTTCACAGCTCCCAAAGTTCCCGTTGGGTTATCGAAAATCCCGACTTCTCTTCCCTCAAAGATGTCGGAGATTTTTCTAGCGCTTTTCTTGGCGGTCTCAGCATCATTCATGATGCCATTGCAAAAGAACATCATGGTTCCTGGGGGATTATTTTTTTTCCCAACGGTTAGAAGAATGGGGAGGGCTGCTATTGCCATATTTTTACCGTCTATTAGGATAGATTTTTAATAAGCTGGCAAAGCCTATCAAAAATCTTGGTAAGATTCAATGAGAGAAGGTGATCAGTGCCGGCGTAGCAGAGTTTTTCTTTTTCGGCCTCTGGAGGAGCTGGAGATGATCATCAATCTCGCGAAGAGTGATGTCTTCTTTTTTTGCGAGAGTTTGGAGTTGGTGG
Organism: Chlamydiota bacterium; assembly: GCA_011064965.1. Classification (GTDB taxonomy): domain Bacteria; phylum Chlamydiota; class Chlamydiia; order Chlamydiales; family Rhabdochlamydiaceae; genus Sacchariniichlamydia. The sequence continues at coordinate 15,953 of JAAKFS010000004.1, read as the reverse complement.
ACCCTCTCTTCAAAAGCTGCAAGTGCATCGTCCATTTCAAAGAAAGCGATTCTCTCGGTGATTTTTTTTAAGGGGAGTTTTTGGATTCTCTTTATCCCTTTTTGGGAGAGGGGAGCGATCGCATTCGGCAGGTAGGCAAGCGCATTGAGGAGACGTGTATTTTGGTTGGGAAAGGTCAGGCCATTATCGATTTTGATCAGGTGGTAGATTCCCTGTTCATCTTTTTGTGCATGGATGTTTTCCGCATGGGCATCGGTGTCGTAGAAGAGCCAAATGAGAATCATGAGGTTTTCAAAGTCCTCTAGATCGATGTTGGAGAGGAAGGTTTCTTCGGTCCATTCGTCCACTAGGTTAGTGAGTATTTCTGTATTGGGGAGGTAGGGCTGGACCGAGCAGAGTTTTTCACGAGTGGGTGGTCCGAGTCTTGTCGTGAGCTTTTTGGATCGGTCGGTGATATCGAAGAAGGCCTCATGTTCGAGGATGGCGAGATGAGTGGGAGGGGTTAGGTGGTTGAGATGGAGGAGCATTGCGATTGATGCGCATAGGGCTTCGGCTTGGACCGAGCGATAGAGGGGGATCTCTTCGTGAATCCGAAAGGCTCTATCGTTGAAGGGGGAGGCGAAGTGCTTTCGGTTGTTGAGACAGAGAGCTTCTTCATCGAAAGACTTGATGACGTAGAGAGGGGTATTTTGTTTGTCGGAGAGGATGTAGGCTCCTCCTTTTCCGTTATCCGCTGGAGTGAGGGTTCCTTCTTTGAGGAGATGAGTGAGATTGGGATCTTCTGCGGTGGATAATTTTGCTTTCCAGTGATTCTTTTTAGCGATGATCTCTGCCCTTCGCGCGGCGATCATCTTTTCGAGTGTTCCTTTCTCTTGGTATCTTCGGATCTGAGGCCAGAGCTTCCCAAACTGCAAATCGTCTTGGCCTGTTTGGCTATAAAGGGGAGATAGAAGAAGGAGATAGACGAGGAGCTTCACCTAGCGGAGCTCTCCCTTCGTCTCGTGATCGATGTAGACTCTATCGAGAAAGACATCGCCAATCGGGACAAGGCTGAAGCTTTTGATGTAGGGTTTTTTGATATAGGCTGAGTTCCAATGAAAAATCGGGGCGAGGGGCATCTCTTCCATGAAGATCGTTTCCGCTTCGTGGAGGATTTGGGCTCGCTGCTCGTCACTTGTTGTTTCAAAGGATCGATTGATCAGCTCTTTGTATGCTTCGTTTTCCCAGTTCGGATAATTTTTGACATTGTCCTTGTACTTAAACCTCTCTAAAATATTCATCGGGTCATTGTATTGGGCCATCCAAAAGGTGAGGGCCATCTGGTAGCTTCCCGTTTTGAGATTTTGCATGAGGATTTTTTTGTCGATACTCTCGAGCTCAACCATGATGCCGAGGGTCTCAAACCACTGCTGCTGCAGAGCCTGTGCGATTTTTCTATGGGACTCAGCGGTGCTATAGATGTGTTTGATGCGGGGGAACTCTTTAGCTGTGATGCCGAGCTCTTCAAGTCCCTGTTTAAAATGGGCTTTTGCCGTTTCTACATCGGCGTCGCGGTAGAAGGGGATGGCTTCTGATTTTTTTAGCACCGGAGCGATAGCTCCAAGAGCTGGGATCTCTTCGAGTTGGGTGATGTTTTGCACGATCTGCCTGCGGTTGATGGTGTAGGCAAAGGCCTTGCGGATATTCTTGTTATTGAAGGGAAAGGACTCGGTGTTGAAAGTGCAAAATGTGGTAGCGGGTACAGGATGGATGAATAGTTCTCCCTTTTTTTTAAGCTCGGGGATCGCGTCGGTAGGAAGGGGGAGAAGAGGCTGGCCTAATATGTCGATCTCTCCTTTTTCATACATCTGCAACGAGGTGCTCTCACTATTGACCATGTGAATGTGGATCTCTTCGAGAGCGACGCCATCTGCTTTGAAGTAGAGGGGATTCTTTTTCAAAATGATCTCGTTATTCCGCTTCCACTCTTTGAGCAAGAAGGGGCCACTACATACGAAGTGCTTGCTGCTTGCTTGATCCCAATCTGGGTGAGAGTGATCCACTTCAGCGTTGACAGGGAAGAAGACACAAAAAGAGACGATTTCAAGGAAATAGGGAACGGGATGGGCGAGGGTTACTTCAAGGGTTCGTGCATCGAGGGAGCGAATGCCTACTTCTGAGAGGGAAGTGATTCCCTTTTTTGCCCCCTCTGCATTTTTGATCGGATAGAGGAGGTGGGCACTCATCGCAGGAAAGTCGGGATGGAGGATGTCCTTCCAGGACTTTTCGAAATCCCAGGCCGTGATAGGAGTGCCGTCTGACCAGTAGCACTCGTGCAGAGTAAAGGTATAAACGGTCTGATCTTCTGAGATCTCAATGTGCTTAGCAAGGGATGGGGAGGGTTTCCCCTCATCATCGAGGCGGACGAGTCCATCGAAAAAGAGGAAATGAAAGAGAGAGGAGACGAGATCTCCCCCTTTGCGCGGATCGAGTGTTGCTGGATCTGAGACAATATTGATGTTGATCCGATCGTGATAGACGGGGGGAGCTTTTTTTTGACATCCGATAGCGAGGAAGGGGAGGACCCCCAAGATGAGGAAAAACTTTTTCATCTCTGATTGCCTCCTTGAGGTCAGAGATATAGTCTATTCCGATTGGGGATAATTGTAAATGACCCATAGAAGGGGGTGGGTCAGTAGCTCGTCGGATCGATCTTCACTTTGCCCCGAAAAATCCGGTAGACCCAGAAGCCGTAGGCCAGGACGAGGGGAACTCCGATGGCGACGATGATCATCAAAACTTTTAGAGTCAATTCTGAGGAGGAAGCATTAGCGATCTGGAGGCTGTTTTGAGCTGTATTGGTCGTGGAGCGGACCATATAGGGGAAGGTTCCGATAACAGCTAGGGAGAGCAAAAGGGTAATGCTGAGGCATGAAGAGAGAAACGCCCAGCCCTCTCTTCTTTTTTTCATGAGAAAAGGGACGGTGAAGATGGCCGCTAGAGCAATAATAGGGATGAGAAAAAGGGCGGGATAGGTGCGCATAGGAGCGGTCATATAGGGGAGCTCATAGATCGTCGCAAAAGTTGTCAGGATATAGAGAGACATGAAGAGAATGATGCTCTTGGGGACCCATTTACGGATCCGATCTTGGAGCTCTCCTTCTGTCTTCATGACGAGAAAGATCGCCCCATGCATTTGAAAAAGGGCGACAGTCGTTAGGCCAATGAGAACGGCATAGGGGTGAAAAAAGTCAAAAAAACTGCCTAAGAAGACTTGATCTTCATTGAGGGGGATGCCTGTGATGAGATTGCCTAGAATGATTCCCACTCCAAAGCTGATCACATAGCTTCCAAAGGCAAAGACTCCATCCCACGTTTTTCTCCATTTCGTTGATTCTCTTTTGCTGCGGAATTCAATGGAGACAGCGCGAAAAATCAGTCCCATAAGAAGGATCATCACGGGGATATAAAAGGAGGATAAGATGGTGGCGTAGACAGGGGGAAACCCGGCAAAAAGACCACCTATGACAATGACAAGCCAAACCTCATTTCCATCCCATACGGGGCCAATGGCATTGAGGAAGATTCGCCGATCGAGGTCTTTTTTAGCAAAGAGGTGGAGCATCCCCACTCCCAGGTCAAATCCATCGAGTACTGCATAAGCAATCACTGCAAAAACGATGACGAGGTAGAAAGCAATGGCTAAGATCATGATTTATCTCCCCCCTTGTAGGGATCTTTATAGACAGGAGTAGAGTCTGGGCCCTTTTCTTCGGGACCATGTTTGATTTTTTGGTCGAGGATGAAGAGAAAAGTAGCTAGGAGGACACAGTAGATCGAGGCGAGCATAATGAGAGAGCCGAGTACCTGGCCACTGACGATGCCTGGAGAGATGCCGTGGGTTGTGCGGAGTAGCTTCCAGACGATCCAGGGTTGTCGGCCGATCTCAGCGGTCATCCATCCGCACATATTGGCAGTTTGGGGAAAAGCCACAGAGATGACGAGAAAGCGCAGGACCCACTTGGAGTTCTCGAGTTTTTTCTTCCACAAGAGATAGAGTGCGACAAAAGCGCCTAGGACCATGGCGCTCCACATATAGATCATCATATGATAGGCCTGAAAAACTGGCTGGATAGGGGGACGCTCATCTTCGGGTATCTGATCGAATCCAGTAACTGCCTTGTCTAAAGAGCGATAGACGAGAAGACTGAGGAGCCCTGGAATTTTGATCCCTTTGACGGTATTGGTTTTTTGATCGACCCACCCAACAAGAGTCATCGGTGTTCGTTTTTCTGTCTTGTAAACCCCTTCCATTGCGGCGAGCTTAGAGGGTTGATTTTTAGAAACCCCTCGCGCTGTCGAATCGGCGGAAATGAGTTGAAGGACCAAGACAACGCAAGCCATGGAGAGGGCGACTTTCATAGAGGTACGGGCGAACTCTAGATGTCGCTTCTTGAGGTAATAATAGGAGCTGATACTGATCACGAGGAAGAGGCCTGCGAGCCAGCAACCGAGGATGACGTGGGTGATCCGATCGAGAAAAGAGGGATTGAAGACCATCTGCCAGAAATCGGTCACTTCTGCTTTCATCTTAGAGCCGCTGCCGACGAGTTTGTAGGCAGCGGGGGTTTGCATCCAGGAGTTTGCGATGACGATCCAAATCGCACTGAAGTGGGCACCCAAGCAGACACAAATGGTCGAAAAGTAGTGGACTTTCTTACTCACCCGGTTCCATCCAAAGAGCATGATCCCTAAGAAACCTGCCTCCAAAAAGAATGCAAAAATTCCCTCTGCGCCAAGGGCGCTTCCAAAGACATCCCCGACGAATTTCGAGTAACTAGCCCAATTCGTTCCAAAACCCATGACCTGAACAAGGCCTGTGGCAACTCCCAGGGCAAAGGTAAGGGCAAAGACTTTTGCCCAAAACTTCGCCATCTCGAGATAGCGGGGGTTTTTCGTCTTAAGATAGACCCCTTCGATGATAACGAGATAGAGTCCCAGCCCAATGCTCAAGGGGGGATAAATGTAGTGAAACATGCTGGTCATCGCGAATTGGATTCGCGAAAGGATAACAACGTCCATAAGTTTTGGATTTTGGAGAAAGTGCAAAAAAAAGTCTAGAGCATATAGTTTTAGCGGGGTAGAAATTCTCCCAGTGCAAATTGATTTTGATTGATCGATGGAGTATTTAGAAGGTATGAAACGACTCTTTTCCCTTTTTCTCGGATCTCTTTTTTTCTTTTCTTCTCTTGGGGCAGAGAACAAGGCATACGATCAAATTGTTCATGAGGCTATCAAGGAGATGATGGAGCAAAGGAGCGTTCCCGGAGCGGCAGTGGCTCTTTATTACGATGGGCAAACTCATCTCTATCACTACGGCGTGATGAATCAGAAGACGAAACAACGGGTCAGTGAGGAGACGATTTTCGCATTGGGCCCATTGACAAAAGGTTTCACCGCGACACTCCTTGCCCTTGAGATCGAGAAAGGAGAGATGGCTCTGGATGCTCCTGTAATACGCTATATCCCTGCGGAGAAGTTTCGAGATAATCTTGCGATGAAGAGGATCACTCTTGAAGAACTGGCTACTCATACATCGGGGTTGCCAAGATGGCCTAATGTTGGCGCAAGGAAACTTCAGAATTTCTCGAAGGGAGACCTGATGGATTGGCTGGCAAAGTGGCGGCCCAGTTACCCTCCGGGCACAGAGTGGAAAGATTCAGATATGGGGTATGGAGTTTTGGGCTGTGCAATTGTAGAGGCTGGAGGTGCTTCTTATAGGCGGATCTTGCACCGGCAGATTCTTTTCCCCCTTGGGATGAGCTCAACATATCTTCAGCTCCCTTGGTACAAGCAGAAGGTATTTGCGAGGGGGTACAATCGAAAAGGTGATCCGGTAAGCCACTGGGAGAGGCGCGGCTGGGTAGAGGCTGTCAGCCTTCTCTCGACAAGCCCTGATATGGCATGCTTTCTGAAGGCAAATCTAGATGCAAAAGGGATTCCTAAGAACTTAGCCGGAGCAATGGCGCTTACTCAAAAGGTTCGCTTTGAGAAAGGGGACATTCGTCAAGGGCTCGCTTGGACCATGGTCGAGGTCGAGGGGGTGGATTTGGTGGTGCAAGAAGGACATGCAAATGGCTTTTCCTGCGGGATTGCGCTCGACCCTGAGAGAAGAGTGGGAGTGGTTGTCCTCAGCAATAAGTCAGATGCTTCTGCAGGGAAGGTCTCCCAGTCAATCGCTCGCTCAATCCTTCATCGAGAGTAGAAACTCCACATTGCTATTGGTCTTCTTGAGTCTTCCGAGGAGTAACTTCATTCCATCTAGGGGAGAGAGGTCGGCGAGGGCTTGGCGCACGAGGTGGAGCTTCCCGAGCTCATCGGGATCAAGGAGGAGTTCTTCCTTTCTCGTCCCACTCTTGATGAGGTCAATCGCAGGGTAGGTCCGTCTGTCTGCAAGACGGCGATCGAGGACGAGTTCCATATTACCGGTTCCCTTGAACTCCTCAAAAATCACCTCGTCCATGCGGGAGCCCGTCTCGATGAGTGCGGTCGCAATGATGGTGAGCGACCCTCCATCTTCGATATTGCGGGCTGCTCCGAAGAAGCGTTTGGGTTTGTGAAGGGCGTTGGCGTCGATCCCCCCAGTGAGGATTTTTCCAGAGTGGGGTTGTACGGTGTTATGTGCTCTTGCGAGTCTGGTCAGTGAGTCGAGGAGGATGACGACGTCATGCCCATACTCGACGAGGCGGCGGGCTTTTTCAATTGCCATCTCGGAGACTTGGACGTGACGATCGGGGGGTTCATCGAAGGTGGAGGAGACGACTTCTCCGTTTACACTTCGGATCATGTCGGTCACTTCTTCAGGTCTTTCGTCGATGAGAAGAACAATGAGGATGGCGTTGGGATTATTCGTGGTGATCGCATTGGCGATGTTTTGCAAAATAACCGTCTTTCCTGTGCGGGGAGGGGCGACGATGAGGGCCCGTTGTCCCTTCCCAATAGGGGTAGCGAGGTCAATCACCCGCGTGGTCAGATTCTCCTTAGTGGTTTCCATGACGAGTCGTTCATCAGGGTAGAGGGCGGTGAGGTTCTCAAAGAGGATCCGCTCTTTGGCTTTTTCTGGAGGGCGGTTGTTGATCGTCTCCAGCTTGAGCATGGCGAAGTATTTTTCTTTTTCTTTAGGGGGGCGGATTGTTCCGTAAATGGTGTCTCCCTTTTTGAGATCAAAGCGGCGGATCTGTGCGGGAGAAACGTAGATATCTTCTGCTGATGGGAGGTAGTTGTAATTGGGAGAGCGCAAGAACCCAAATCCATCGGGAAGAACTTCTAGGACTCCCTCTCCAACGAGAACCTCATTCGGGCTCCCCGACTTCGTTTTGACCACTTCGAAAACCATCTGGGATTTGGTCATCGTCCCCACATTTTTGACCCCAATATTACGCGCATATTGGTTGAGCTGATCGATATTCATCCGCTGCAGGTCGGCAATTTTCGTAACCGAGACCTGGTCTTCCTCTTTTTTTGGAGGAGGAGTTTCGGACTCTGTAACGTGATTTGATGGTTCGTCACTGTTCATAGCTTTCCTACTTAAGTTAGTTGTTGAAAAAGGGTGTCTACTTGGTGTTCTAATTCGGCAAGGGTCCCATCGTTAGTGAGAGTGAAATCTGCCTGGGCGCTTTTTTGCGTAAGGGGCATTTGATGTGTCATACGCTTTTCAAACTCTTCTTCAGGGTGATCGGTGCATGCAAGAAAACGCTTTTTTGCTGTCTCGCGATTCGCCACAACGGCGATGACTGTATCGAATAAATGGGCGCTTTCAATTTCATATAGGAGGGGTATTTCTGCGATAAATAGCGGGTACTTTGATTGATTTTTGATCTGCTCGTAATGGATTTCTATTTCTTCAAGAACTGCTGGGTGGAGGAGGAGTTCGAGTGCAGTGAGAAGTTCCTTTTGGTTAAAAACCTTTTTTGCGATGGCCTTTCGGTCAAACGTATCTCCTTTTACAATCTCTCTACCAAGCAGTTGAACAATTTGCGGACCAATCGAGCTATATGGAGAGAGGAGCTGGTGGACGATCTCATCGGCGCTCACTATATATGCGCCTCGTTTTTTGAAAAACTTGCAAACAGATGTTTTACCCGATGACAAACCACCCGTAATTGCAATTCTCCTCAAAATTAACACTCTCCCCAATTTTTTCCAACTGAAATATCGACGACAAGGGGAACTTTTAATTTGAGTGCCCCTTCCATGAAGTGCTTCACGTCTTTTTTGAGACTGGGAAGTTCTCGGTCAGGCGCTTCGAAGATCAGCTCATCGTGGATTTGCAGGACCATGAAGGCCTCTTGTTTCTCTTTTTGGAGCGCCCTGTGAATCTGGATCATCGCGATCTTGATCAAGTCCGCAGAGGTTCCCTGAAGAGGGGTATTCACGGCGAGGCGCTCTGCTGCCGCTCGGATGAAGGCATTCTTATTTTTCATCTCAGGGATGGGGCGTTTCCTTCCGAGAAGGGTGATGGAATAGCCCTGTTTTCTCGCACTTTCTTTGCAAAATTCAAGGTACTCACCCACTTTTTTATACCTGTTGAAATAAGTATTGATGAAGGCCTTGGCCTCGCTGGAAGAGATCCCTAGTTCACGAGAGAGCCCGAACGCCTGTTGCCCGTAGAGTATCCCAAAATTGACCGCTTTGGCTGAGAAGCGCATTTGCGGCGTCACCTTCTTTATAGGGACATTGTAGACGAGAGAGGCTGTATAGGTGTGGATGTCTTCCCCTTCTTTGAAGGCTTTGATGAGCGCGGGATCTCCACTTAAATGGGCGAGGATGCGCAGTTCAATCTGCGAGTAGTCGGCAGAGAGGAAGCTCCACCCCTTTTTCTGCGGCTCAAAGGCTCTGCGGATCTTTCTCCCTTCTTCTGATCGGACGGGAATGTTCTGCAGGTTGGGATCTTGACACGAGAGGCGTCCCGTTGCTGTCACCGACTGGTTAAAGGTGCAGTGGATTCTCCCCGTGCTTTCGGAGATTTGTGTGGGAAGGGTTTCGACGTAGGTCGAGCGGAGTTTTGCCAGTGCTCGGTATTCGATGATTTTTGGGATGATGGGGGAGGTGCTTTTCAGTGTCTCGAGGACATCGGCGCCTGTCGAGTACCCTGTCTGCGTCCGTTTCGCGGGGCGGATGCCCATCTTCTCGAAGAGGACAACGCCGAGCTGTTTAGGGGAGTTGAGGTTGAACTGTTTCCCTGCCAATTTGTAGATCGATACAGAGAGGCGGTCGAGCTTTTTCTTGAGTGAAGCGCCCATCACTACGAGCTGCTTTTTTTCTAGGAAGATCCCCTTTTCTTCCATATCGAGAAGGACGGGTATGAGGGGAAGCTCGATGTTTTGGAGGAGTTCTTCGAGTTTTTCCTTTTTGATTTCCTTTTCAAAGAGAGCTTTCAGCCGGAAAGTGTAGTCGACATCTTCGCAGCAGTAGGGGGCGACTTTTTCAATGGGCACCTCGAGCATCGAGATCTCTTTTTTTCCTTTTCCGATGAGGGCGGAGATCGGGGTTTTGACTTTGCCAAAAAACTCGAGGGATAGCGTATCGAGCCCATGGCGCTGCTTTTGAGGAGCGAGCAGGTAGGAGGCGAGCATTGTGTCGAATCCGATGTTCTTCACATGGATCCCATCGCGCAGCAAGACATGAAGGTCGTACTTGATGTTGTGCCCAAAGAAAGCAATTTTCGGGCTCTCCAAAAGAGGCTTAAGAAGCTTAATAGCGCGGTCTCTTTCGATGTTTCCATTGACGGGGATATACCAGGCTCTTCCACTTTTGTCCCCGATCCCAAGGCCGACGAGATGTGCTTCCATCACACCGAGGCCGGTGGTCTCGGTGTCGATGCAAAGCTCAGTGAGCGCTTCGAGTTTTTGGATGAGTTTTTTTAAGCTCTCTTCGTCGTTGATGAGTGTGTAAGAGACCTTCTCAGCGGCGAAGGAGAGGGGAAGCTCTTTTGGTAGGGTCTCTTTAGGGACCGAAAGTTCTTTTAAGAGGGTGAGAAAGCGCATCTCTTGGTAGAATGCTTTCACTTGCTGCAAATCGGGCTCTTTAAGCCGAAAGAAGTCCTCTTTTTTCTCGAAGGGAAGATCGGTGATGATGGTGGCAAGCTCTTTTGAGAGCAGGGCGATCTCTTTTCCCTCTCGGATCGTCTCTTGCTTCTTTCCTTTGATTTTATCGACGTTAGCAAAGACCCCATCAAGGGTGCCATACTCAGTTAGAAGTGTTGTGGCCGTTTTTGGGCCGATCCCTTCTAGACCTGGGATATTGTCGGAAGGATCTCCCATAAGAGCGATCCAGTCGATGATTTGCTCTGGGTAAATTCCGTAGACCTCTTTCACCATTTTTCGATCGAGGAGGCGATTCTCTTTATGGATGTTCATGACAAAAACATTCTTCGTGACTAGTTGGCAAAGATCTTTATCACTGGAGCAGAGATAGGTTTTCACTCCCTTATTTCCACTCCATTTGGCGATACTCCCGATCACATCGTCCGCCTCTACACCCTTAACTGAGAGAAAAGGGATCCCGGCCATTTCACAATAGCTCAGAGCCCATTCGAGCTGCGGATAAAGGTCTTCGGGCATCCCTTTCCGGTGGGCTTTGTATTCTTTATAGAGGGCTTTTCTACTTTTGGTGTTTTCTGGTCCATCAAAGACAGCAATGAGATGCTGTGGGGAGAACTCTTTGATAATTTTGAAGACTGAGCGGATGAATCCGTAGATTGCGCTTGTCGATTCACCCTTGGGGTTTGTCATGGGGCCGATTGCATAGTAGGAGCGGAACAAAAAATTGACCGCGTCCAAGACGAAGAGTTTTTTCATGGTTGATAGAGATAGAGAACTTGTCCACTCATCTCGGAGGTCATATAGGGCCCCATGGGAAAGACATGCTCGATTTTCCCGCGAAAAAGATTGGATTTGTTTTGGGCCAGTTCTCGTAGAACTGACCGGGAAGGTTCAATAGTCATGGCCTGATATTTTTCACCCTCTTTGATTCCAGCAGCTTCAGCAAGCAGAGCAAGCACCTCTTGATAAGTCGCTTTGCCATTATCGAGATAGCCAATCTCTACCCCTTTTTCTGCAGAGAAGATGTGGGCGCCGTAGACATCGATGAGCTTTTCCTTATCGATTCCTGTGCGATTGGTCACCATATCGTTAACGAAGCGACTGTATTCACTAGCCATGACGGCTTTTAAAGAAGCATCCTCTCCCTCTTTCCAGGGGCGGAAAGGGTTGAGCATATCCTTGTCTTTTCCTTCAGTGAGAGTGAGAGACTGGACGCCCACCTTTTTCATCACTTCGGAGAAGTTGAAGCTCGGTCCTAAGCGGACACCGATAGAACCAACGATACTAGCGGGTGTGGAGAACATTTTATCGGTTGCAGCGGAGATGTACATTCCTCCTGAGGCGCACATGCCATCGACATATCCATAAATCGGGATTTTGTACTTCTCTTTGTATTCTTTGAGTGCTGAGAAGATGGCGTAGCTGGTTGTTGCCAGCCCGCCAGGGGTGTTGAAGTGGAGTAAAATTCCCTTCACTCGGTTTTTTGCTAGCACTCCTTCTCTGGAGCTAAGGAGGATATTGGAGATCGCTTCTTCTTTTAAGTTTTTTATCCCGATTACTCCGTGAATATCCACGCGGAGGAGAACAGGGGTTGTTTCGGCGAGAAGCTTGCGATTTCCATTGGCATCAGCGCTGACGGTGAGGTCAGCCTTATCGGGCATAGAGACGTTATCGGAGATCGCGTTCATGCCAAGGGCTAGAACAAAGAGTCCAACACCGATTCCCAGAAAGACGGCAAATGTTTTAAAGAAGGCTCGAATAGCTGTAATAAAGATCGATTCGCGTGTGAAATTCATTATTCATCATCTTAGCGCAAGAAGACTTTTATCCGCAATGGATTGAGGCCTTTTCTGTATAACCATTACCCAAGTTCTCTAATCGCGCAGAAGTTAAGTGATTAGAGAACTTGAGTAATCATTGTCACATATTCTCTAGTGGACTATTCTTTACTCATGGATCCAGAAAAAGCTCCAATTTTTTCTCCTTCTGATTGGATGTGGCTCATTGAAATGGCCATCGGTCTTGTCGTCATTGTTCTGCTCAGTATTGTTTTCAAAAAAGCTGCAACCTTAATTCATAAGAAGACTGCTCATAAGGGAAAGGGGTGGAAAAGGACCATCGATAAGATCGTTCACACTCCTTTGCAAATCGCCCTTTGGGGATTTGGAATCGCTTATGTGATCGATATAGCAAGTACCCATTTTGGCCTCGAGGTTGTCACGAAATACATCCGCCCAACGAAGACTGCGTTTGTCGTCGCTTGCTTCGGTTGGATCATCTTGAGGTGGATCAAGGAGGCTTTTAAGCATTTAGCTAGGAAATCGGAAAAGCTGGGTATTGCTCCTGGAACTGTCTACACGATGAACAAGCTCGTCTCTTTCGTCTTTTCGATTTTGATGGGTCTGATCATTTTTCAGATTTTTGGAATGAATATAGGACCCCTTCTGGCTATTGGGGGGATCGGTGTTGCCGGTTTGGCGTATGCGGGTAAGGATATCTTCGCCAACTTTTTTGGGGGAGCGATGCTCCACTTTACGCGGACCTTTTCTATTGGCGATGAGATCGTGATTCCCTCAAAAAACAATTTCGAGGGAGAGGTGCGGGATATCGGCTGGTACACCACTATGGTGGAGGATTACTATCGAAGGCCTGTCTATTTTCCCAATGCCCTCTTCTCCCATGAACAGGTGATCAATGAGTCCAGGAGAAGTCATCGGAGGATCAAAGAGACCTTTTCTATCCGATATGATGACTCCCCCAATTTAGAGAAAATCATCGATGAGGTTAAACAGAAGGTGGGAGCTCATCCCGATGTTGATAATACCCAGAGCTTTTCTATTACCTTTAGTAAGTTTGGCGACTATGGGCTCGATTTTTTTATGTATTTGCTCGTCCATAAGATGGGATACATCAAGTTTTTGCGGGTGAAGCAAGAGATCCTTTTCATCGTGCAGGATGTGGTCCAGAAATACGGCGCTGAGTTCTGCTATCCAACGACCAATGTCAATTTAATACAGACGCCACCTACTCTGCCAAGATAAATCGTCTACAATCTTTCTTTTTCATCCATACAATTTCCGCTCATATCTATTAAGAGAAATCATATGCTAGGGCCGGTGCTACTCTTTACAGGCGGGTACTACTGCTTTGATGTGGAGGGTTGCTTTTTGACGAGCTGAAGGAGCTCGACAAAAGCGAGAAGGCCAAACACGATGAAGATCGAGTAAATGAATGCTGGGACTGCAATGTGGAGGGTTAAGACGAGGAGGACTAGGAACTGGAGAGCAGTTGTCGCTTTTCCCCATCGGATCGAGCGAAATTGATAGGCCTGCCATTTTCCTGAGAACTTGAGGTAGACGGCGAAGACGCAGAGGAAGAGGTCCCGTGTGAGCATTGCAACCGCCTGCCAGGCTTCGAAGCGTTGCTCGAAGAGGAGCATTCCTAAAGCAAAAAAGACGAAGAACTTGTCCATTGCAGGGTCTAAGATAGCGCCGAGTTGTGTTGTAGAGCGGCGACGGCGAGCTAAATAGCCATCGAGGGCATCAGTAAACATTGCGAGCAGGATTGCTGCCAACCTGATGAAGATACTATGAGAGAAAAAGAATAGGGCGAGCGGTGCTCTAAGCAGTGATAAGCCGTTGGAAAGGCTAAACATTTCCTTCCTTTGCTGGTTTCTTTTTCTTATACCAGATGATCCCAATTACCGTCACACTGAAAGCAGCAAAGAGGAGCAGGTTGACCATTTTCACACGAGTATACAAAAGTTCAATATTTTTCCCGAGTGTATAGTACAAAAAAAATGATAGGGAGCACCAAAGACCGCATCCTATGGCGTCCCAAAGGGCAAATTTTTTGAAGGGGGTGCGACTCATCCCGCTGACCATGAATAGGACATTGCGTACACCGAAGGGGATGAAGCGGGCAATAATGAACGCGAAAGATCCCCGTTTTTTGTTGAAAGCTTTCACTTTCGCCAGTCGTTTTTTGCTAAAGATTTTAGAAAACAGGGGCCACTGCAAAAGTTTTGTGCCGAGCTTTTTTCCGAGAAAATATGCTATCCAGGCTGAGAAAATACATCCAAAAAACATCGCAAAAAAAAGGAGGGCTGTGTGCTCTGGAACCACTTTTGCTGCGAGAGTTGCTGCGATGATCATCAAAAGATCAATACTGATCGGTATATTGAGGCCGGCAAGGAGTGTAGCTCCAAAGAGAAACCAGTGTGCATGAGCCGCGTGATTTTGAATGAAGACGAGCCACTTTTCCATAGGAGTTTATGAAGGGGCCTCTGTTGTTGCCAGTTCGGGCTCTCTCTCTTCGGCCAGGGCGACTTCCGCTTCTTCTTCTTCGGGGACATCGAGTTTTTCGTGAGCGTAGGTGAGTTTGTGGAACTCTTTTCCGAGAAGGCGTGTTGCGGCCATCCAGCCAACAATCACGAGGATGAGAATCCCTCCGACGAAAGGCGCACTTAAGGAGATCGATCCGAAGACCATGATGAGCGATTGGTGGACGATCGAAGCGCCCGATTTTCCAAGGCGAGAGCCAAAGCCATCGATGGCTGCCTTTCCTTTCATCCGGCTCTCTTTGCTCAAAGGGATAAAGGAGAGTTCTTTCGTGGCATCAAAAAGGGTGTATTTCGTAGCTCTGGCAAAAATATTTTGCATAGAGCCAAAGAAGACCCCGATCGTAAGGGGGGTCGCTCCTAGTAGGGCTGCAAAAGAGGCGGACAGCGAGGTGTTCTTAAAGAGAAGAAAGGAGAAGAAGGCTGTTCCCGTGATGAGGAAAATTGCAGGGGGGATGAGGGCACTTGTCGTCCAGCTAAAGCGCCTCATGATCGCTCCTGAGATGAAGGCGCCGAAGGTGGCGACAAGTCCGATCACTGTTAGGACGTTACTCATATAGGCGGTGTAAGCTGTCGGGCTGGGGTAGAGTTGCTTAATCTGATCTTTCCAGACAACTTCGATGAGGGTAAGAGAAATATTGAACATCAAAACAACAGCGGCGATGCAAAGCAAGTATTTCGATTTTGCAAGGTATTTAAAGTTGCGCCGGATGCCCATTTTAATTTTTTGTTTATCATCGCTCCTTGAAGAAGCGTTCGATCCATATCCCAGCCCTTTGATGTGGATCCAGCGGAAGATGACCATGCAGAGGAGGCCCGCGATGATGATCACCGAGTTGAGGATAAAGAGGGCTTGTCCCCAGCTATCTGCTCCGAAGGGGAGAGAGGGATTGTACTGGTGACCTGAAATGAGATGAGAGACCCGCCCCGAAATCATTGTTGCTAAGTTGGCTCCGATGCCGAGGATTGCGTAGAATCGCCGCGCGTCCTTCACCGAGGTGACATCGTTGGCAAAGCCCCAGAATAGGATGGTCATGACCATGGTGCTCCACATCTCGGACATGATGTAAAAGGTTGTGAATGTCCAGTGGCGAAAAATCGCAATGAGACCATTAAACCCCTTTGGGAGAATCTCTTGAAGTTTGTCTGCAAGGTCGTGGGGGTGGAGTGCCTCCCGGTTGGGGAAGAGATAAAGGGTAAAGAAGGCAAAAAATCCGATGAAAATGCTCATCATCACATAAAACACTCTCTCTCTAGAGAACCAGTTGGAGAAACGGGTAAAGATAAAGGTAAATCCGAGAGCTGCGGGGAGAATGGCCCAGACTTTCAGAAAGGGAAGGGCCTCGGCTCCTGAGGAAGGAGCTGTTACAATTAGAGCCTCTTTTGTGACGCGCAGTATGCTGTAGTTAAAGCAGATAAGGAAGAAGATGATGAACATCGGGATGAACTTTTTGTGTTCATGGGCATAAATGGGCCAAAGAATAGACCGCAATTTTTTAAACCCTATAGATGTCGACATATCCTGCCTTGTT